>SUWK01000086.1 GCA_015061525.1 Lentisphaerota bacterium | reverse complement strand
GGATGAGCGGAGGACGAGCAATAAGCCGCGAGCGACCGGAAAGAGTGCCAAAGGCACTCGCCCCGGGAGCGCAGGCGCAATAACTTAATGGAAGAACCCAATGGCTTTGAGGAGTCACGGGAAGACCCTTGAGGGTGGGGAGTTTGAGGGGAGGGAAACGCAGTGTCCCGCCCCTCAAGCCCGCTTTCTTTCACGAGAAAGAAAGCTCGGCAAAGAAAGCGAACTGTCGCGCCGCTCCGTTGTCGCGGCTTGATCGACGCTTTTTTGGGAAAAAAGCTTGGCAAAAAACTCAGTTGAGTAACATCCGCGGGGTTTTTCTTTTTGATGCCCTCCGTGGCATGTTCAACACACGGGTGCGAGGCGGTTGCCGCCGAGCGCGCAGTCCGCATGCGAATGAACTTTGCGAGCATTTCCATGCGAGCAAAGCCGACGCGACAAATGTCGCGAGGATGAGCGGAGGACGAGCAATAAGCCGCGAGCGACCGGAAAGAGTGCCGACGGCACTCGCCCCGGGAGCGCAGGCGCAATAACTTAATGGAAGAACCCAATGACCCGCAACAGTCACGGGAAGCCCCTTGAGGGAGGGGAGTTTGAGGGGAGGGAAACGCAGTGTCCCGCCCCTCAGGCAAACTGAACGCCGGTAAATGCTGCTGCAAGGTATGATGCACCCGCTTTCTTTTGCAAAAAAGAAAGCTTGGCAAAGAAAGCGGATTGTCGCGCCGCTCCGTTGTCGCGGCTTGATCGACGCTTTTTTGGGAAAAAAGCTTTGCAAAAAACTCAGTGGAGTAACACCCTCCACAACTTGTGTGCGCAATATGTTGTCAACCTATACAGGGAACAGAGCTTTTTTTTTGAACGTGCCGCCGGACGGCGTAAAATAATTATCAAGAAATCCTGAAAGTTCTGAAAAAACTGCTTGTATTTTCACCTTGTCCGTATTATGTTATGCATTGGGCAGATACAGAAATTTCCGTACAAGTGTGGAGGTATGCAGATGACAGAAGATACGATCAAAAAAATCCGCAGGGACATGCGATTTACAGAACTGAAAATCAAGGAGTTTTGTGCAAAGCAGGTACCGACGGAAATTTTTCATTACACTTTGAGTCAGATGCGTGCCATTGATACGCTTTACGCATTGACCAGAGACAGCGGCAGCGGTATCCAGCTCAAAGTCCTTGCCGAAAGCCTTGCCATCACTCCGGCAGCCGCCAGTGAAATGGTCGATACTCTCGTTCGCAAAGGTGCGATTTCCCGCAAAAGCGACCCTGCCGACCGGCGGGCAGTGCGGCTGCATCTGGGGGACATTCTGCAGGAGCGTTTTGAAGCCTGTGAACGCCAGCTTGATGATCTGATCGGTAATTTTCTGGCGACATTGAGCGAAACTGAACGGGAGACATTTCTGACGGTTTCTGCAAAACTTGCTGATTTCGTCACTGATCCGGAAAATTTTCCGGAGGTCGAATTGTGATTGCGTTTTCAATTTCCGCCCTTGAGAAAGCTCCGGTCAATAAATCCGGGAGTTTGCCGGAGGAGTTTCTTGATCTTGCTCCGGAAGATGCTTTTACTGCTGCAAGTCCGGTAGAGTATGATCTTACCGCATCACTGGTTTCCGGCGGGGTGCTGGTTTCCGGTTCTGTCGCCGCTGCGGTTTGTGCCGATTGCGGGCGCTGTCTGCAGCCGGTGCTTATTTCTATAGGCAATGATGATTTGCATCTCTTCTTTGAGATCGCTGACGGTCAGGAGATTCTGGAAGTTGATGAAGATATCCGGGCTGAATTGCTCCTTGATCTGCCGATGAATCCGCTTTGTTCGCCCGATTGCCGCGGCTTGTGTCCGGTGTGCGGATGTGATTTGAATGAAGGCGACTGTCAGTGTGATACTGCCGCGGCTGCCGGAAAAGTTTCGCCGTGGAGTGCTTTGGACGGTCTTGAATTGTAATTATGGATAAGTTTATCCGTTATTTTCTCTCTCATCTGACCGTAGAACGCGGTTTGAGTGCCAATACGGTCAAATCCTATGCTGCTGATCTTGCTGCGCTGGCGGAGTATCTCGGCGAACGCGATGTGACATCATGGAGTCAGCCGGATCGGGATATGCTGCTGGATTTTCTGGATTTTCTTCGCGATAAAGATATGGAAATGAGTTCCATCGCCCGGCATCTGACCTCAATAAAAATGTTTTACCGTTACCTTGCCGCTGAAGAGTTGGTTTCAGCTGATCCGACGATGCTGATGGATTCTCCCAAATTGTGGCGGGTTCTGCCGGATTACCTCTCGCTGGAAGAGGTGGATGCTCTGCTGGATGCTTTTCCTGTCAATGGAGAAGCTCTGGATATCCGCAACCGGGTGATGCTGCATTTGCTTTACGCTTCCGGGCTGCGGGTTTCTGAACTTGCTTCTCTGACTGTGGCAGATGTGAATTTTGATAACCTCATGCTGCGGGTCAGGGGCAAAGGATCAAAAGAAAGGGTGGTTCCGGTGGCATCCCGGGTGTTGAAAATGGTTGCCCGCTACATCCGTACTGCCCGGGAAGAGCTGGTCGCTCTGGTTCCGCTGTGTCCTTACTTATTTGTTTCTCATCACTCGCGCAAACTGAACCGGGAGCGGATCTGGGCAATTATCAAAGAGGCGGCATTCCGTGCCGGAATCTCCAAAAATATTTATCCGCACACTTTGCGGCACAGTTTCGCCAGTCACCTGCTTGCCAATGGAGCCGATTTGCGGGCGATCCAGGAGATGCTGGGACATGCCGATATTGCTACCACCGAAATCTACACCCATGTTGACAGAGGGCATCTGGCGGCAATACATCATAAATTTCATCCCAGAGGATAAGGATCATGGCTTATTTACTGAAAGATATCGTATTGGATGCTGCCCGCCTGCCGGAGAATTGGATGGATGATCCTGCGGCGATCGCCGCAGAAAAACTTGCTCTTACTCCTGCTGCTGTAACTGCCGCAGAGATTCTCTCTGCTTCCATTGATTCCCGGCGCGGAACACCTAAACTGCTGCTGACTATGCGGGTAGAGGGGGCGGTGCCGGAAACTCCTGCGGAGGAGTTTGCTGCTTTTGCCGCTCCGCTGCCGTTTTTTCCTGACAAGTGTTCTTTGAAACATCCGATCATTGTCGGCACCGGTCCCGCCGGGATATTTGCCGCGCTTGTGCTGGCGCAGGCAGGAGCTGAACCGGTGATAATCGACCGTGGAGAGCCGGTGGAAAAAAGGGTGGAATCATGCCGTAAATTTATTGCTGAACGCCGTTTGAATACCGGGAGCAATCTTCTTATCGGTGAAGGGGGAGCCGGGACATTTTCCGATGGCAAACTTTATACCGGCACCAAAGATTTCCGGGCGGCGTGGGTGAAAAAGATCATGGTTGAGTGCGGTGCCCCGCCGGAGATCCTCTGGCAGAAACGCCCCCATGCCGGTTCCGATCATCTGGCTGTGATCGCCGGCAAGCTGCGCGAAAAAATAGAATCGCTCGGCGGCAGATTTATTTTCAACACCGAAATCACCGGCATTGAAACGGTAAACAGCATTTGTACCGGAGTGAAAAGTGTTTCCGGTGAAATTTTTTCCGCTCCGCAAATACTCCTTGCTCCCGGGTTGGGCGGCAGATATCTGGTGCGGAATATTTTGAAACAGGTTGATTGGCTTTTGAAACCTTTTCAAATCGGCTGCCGTATTGAACACCCGCAGGAACTGGTTGATAAAGCGATGTATCACATGCCGCGTCCGGCGGCTCTCGGTGCTGCGGAATACCACCTCGTTTCCCGCAAATACTCCCGGCATATCGCATCTTTCTGCATGTGTCCCGGCGGCGAAGTGGTCAATGCCACTGCCTGGGAGAACCGTTCCATTTCCAACGGGATGAGTCTTTTTGCCCGGTCAAGCGGCTTTGCCAACAGTTGTCTGATTGCCACTTTTTCCCCGGAAGAGTCCGGCACCCTTGCAGATATTGACCGGATGTATGAGGATATCGAAAAACGCTGTTTTATTATGGGTGGAGGGAACTACTCGCTGCCGGCACAGGATGCTGCGGCTTTTCTGCGCCGGGAAGTTGGTTTGTCCAACCGCAAAACTTCTGCGGCGATGGGGATCGTGCCGGGCAGAATAGATCAGATCATTCCGGAGGAACTGTATAACGCTTTGAGCAGTGCGTTGAAAGATTTTGACCGCCGGATGCCCGGATTTATCCGGCAGGGAAAGTTCATCGGCGTGGAAAGCTGTGTTTCTTCTCCGGTCAGGATCGTGCGTGACCGGGAAAACTTTACCACATCATTGACCAATCTGTATTGTGCCGGTGAAGGGTGCGGTCTGGCCGGCGGAATCATTTCTGCCGCTTGCGACGGAATCCAGTGCGCTGAAAAGATGCTCGCTGCCGGAAACTGACCGGCACTATTGCATTGGACTGAAACTGCTTTTTATGAGCGGCAGCGCGGTAAATCTACTCTTCTTCCGTAAAAATAACTGCAAGGTGTTTTTCGTCCGGCGGGGCAGTCAGCAAACTGACTGTTATCAGTGCCAGAATCGACAGCGGCAGCGCGTAAATGAACGGATCGACAAATGGCCACGGATGGGTGGAGATCAACTCCGTTTTGCCGAAAAGTTTTTCACAAATGCCCAGCATGGCAGACTCTTTGCGGTGCAGGAAAAGCAATCCGAAAGCGGAAACTCCCGCACCGGTAGCGATAGCGGCCCATACTCCGGCACGCGTGGCGCGTTTCCAGTAGAGAGCTGCCGCGTATGCAGGCAGGAATGCCGCAGCGCAGACGCCGAAAAAGATCGCCGTTCCCCGCGCCACGATACCGGGCGGCAGGATGACGGCAAAGAAAAGACTGATAAGAATTCCGAAACAGACCCCCGCTCTGGTGATCGCCGGACTGTCGCCATTACGGTTCAGTTTGCCGCAAATATCATGCCCGATGGAACTGCCGCTGACGTGGAAAAGACTTGAGAGCGTCGACATCGCCGCTGAGAGCATTGTCAGGGCGAAAATATACAGCACGATCGCTGGCAGAGCTTCTCTGATAAAGATGGGGATGATCAGATCCGGGTTGCCGTTTGCCACTTCGATTGCAAGCTGGGATTGACCTTCTGCCAAACCTTTGTCAGTGTGGAAAAAGAACACATTGCTCAATGCTCCGATCATGTACGCTGCTCCGGCGGTACAGAGAATAAAAAATGATCCCACCATCACCGCACGATTGAGTTCACGACCGCTTTTGACTGTCATAAAACGAACTGCCAGCTGCGGCTGTGCCAACGCTCCGATACCGACTCCCAGCATCAGACTGGAAACCAGTGTCCACCACCATACAGAGTTGAACTCCGGCATTACCGTCCAGCCCCGGTGCCCCAACGCATATTCCAGCGGCAATCGTTCCTGTACCAATGGTGCCATATCGGTCAATGCCTGATGAGCTTCGGTAACTCCGCCGAGTTTGACATAGCACAAAATCAGCAGTGTCAACATTCCGGCAACCATGACCGTGCCGATCAGAGCATCTACGTACATTACGCCTTTCAAGCCGCCGAATATCACATAAACAGCTACAACTGCGGCAAATATCAGCAATACCGGAACATACGGCAGGCCCATTACCTCCTGCAGAAATCTTGCTCCGCTGATCAGAACGACGCTGGAATACAGCGGCAGAAAGCAGAAGATCACGGCGGCGATGAAAATTTTCATCTTTTCGCTTTGAAAACGTTTGCCGATAAATTCCGGAAATGTTTTGGCATCCAGAGCTGCCCCGATCTGTCTGGTGCGTCTGCCGAACCAGATGAAAGCAATAATAATACCGAATGCGATATTCATGAAGACCAGCCACATCAACCCCATGCCGAACTCACCGGCAATGCCGCCGAAACCGACCAGCGCAGAGGTACTGATAAATGCCGCACCGTAACTCATTGCCATTACAAAAGGATTGACGGAGCGTCCGGCGAGCAGATAGTCACTGCTGTTGCGGGTTTTGCGGAATCCGCGGAAACCGAGGTAACTGATGAGGGCAACATAAAGCAAAAGCAATGCTCCCATGGCAACGCTGTTCACTGAATTACCGATCGTTGACAGGATATTCATTTGTTGTCTGCACCTTTGTTCCAGTTGACCGCTCCGTAGATCATCCCGAACACTGCTGCGGAAATACTGCCCAGTACTGCTGCGGCAATATAAGCATCACCCAAACCAAACATGAATTATCCTCCCCGGTTAAAAAATACTGTGACTGGAAAAACAAAAAACGGACGGAGTTTCATGAACTCTGTCCGTTCCTTTTCAAAATCCTGAGCCCGCCGGATTACGCTTTGACGTAGTTTCCGGTGCGGATGCAGGCAGCGCACATTTTAACAGTTTTGACAGTGCCGCCTTCGTTGATTTTGACATTCTGCAAATTGACTTCAAACTTGCGTTTGACATTTTTGACAACGTGCATACCGATACCGCCGGCTTTGATCGCCAAACCTTTACGGGTGATGCAGCCGCCGTTTCCTTTGGTTTTGCCGCAGATGGCGCAAACTTTACTCATTTCACCGACCTCATTATAGTTAATAAATAAAAACAAAATAAAATGGTGAACTGGCCGGGACTCGAACCCGGGACACCCGCCTTAAAAGGGCGATGCTCTACCGACTGAGCTACCAGTCCACCTTGAGCATCCGATGCGTTATCGGATAACAGTTACATAAAATAACCGCTCTTTGATAAAATTGCAAGTCGTTTTATTAAAAAACTTCAATTTTTTTTGCTTTTTCTCTCATTCAGCTCCTGCTGCAGTTCTTCATCGGCGGCAAGAACCTGATTTTTCTGTTTGCTGCGGAACTCTTTCAATTTTCCGGCAAGCGCGCTGTCGGCGGTCGCCAAAATGGAAATCGCATACAATGCGGCATTTTTCGCACCGGCTTTGCCGCAAGTTACCGCCGCTACCGGAATGCCGGGAGGCATCTGGACAGTGGCAAGCAGGGAATCCATTGCTTTGAACGGTTCTGATGCCATGGGAATACCGATGACCGGCAATGTTGTGTGCGCCGCAACCACACCGCCGAGGTGGGCAGCCATACCGGCGGCACAGATGATTACTTTATAACCGTTGCTTTCAGCATTGGCGGCAAATTCCGCCGCTTCTGCCGGTGTACGGTGGGCGGACATGATCCGGGCGCAAAACGGCACACCGAAGTCATCCAGCACGTCAAAGGCATTGCGCACGATCTCCAGATCGCTCTTGCTGCCCATCAGAATTGCTACACTCATTATTTTTTTCCTCGTAATTGTTAGGTATTGTCTCAATTGTTGTGAAAAATCGAACCGGCGGTGGTGCTTCGTGGTCAATCTCGCGCCTTGTTCCTGCGCCGGTGCGGTCGAGTACGCTCGTACACTCCCGCACCGTACTCGTCGCAAAACACGACATTGCCGCACGCTGCATCCATCGATTGGATCAAGCCGGTGTTTCACCGGTTTGACAAATCACAACTTATGTGATATGTTTTATACATCGAACCGGCGGTGGCGGCTTGCGGGTAATCTCGCGCCTTGCTCCTGCGCCGGAGCAGTCGAGTACATAGTACACCTTGTCCCGCCATAGCTTTATGCGACGGCGGATCCTGCACCGTACTCGTCGCAAAACACGACCTTCCTCCGCAATCCATCCACCGGTTGGATCAAACCCGTACCGGCTTGGTTGACAAATCACAACTTATGTGATATTTTTATACGTTAATAGAAATGTTTGTCTATAAACTTCTGCTTGAGTTTCACAAAATTTGGGACATTACCGGGTTTTTACTTAATATAGCGGTAAAAAAAGATTTTTTCAATGTGTTTTCCGGTTTGTGGACTTGATTTTGCCGTATATCGGTATATTTTATAACAATTCTTCAGCAAAAATGAAACTGTTTATGAGGTAAAAATATGACAGAACCTTTGAGAGTGGCTATCGTCAGCGATTCGCAGGCATATCCCTCGGCTACCGATTGGGGAATGAGCAATCTGGAAAAAGCATTCAAACTGCTGTCTGCGAAAAAACCGGAAGTTATGCTTATGGCGGGCGACCTTGCCGATGGTACGAATTACGCGACATTTGATTTTTACAAAAAGCTGCTGGATCAATATTTTCCCGGTATCATTCATGTCGGTTGTGCCGGGAATCACGATTACTGGACTCCGCGCGGCGTCGAACGCGATGCGATCGCCATTTACAAAGAGTTCTGTACCCGTCTCGGCCAGCCCCATGCCAATCCGCTGCATACGGTGGTAAAAGGAATATCGTTTATCGCATTTTCAGAAGATTTCAGAGAGGGACATTCTCCGGAAATGCTTGCCTTGCTTGAAGCAGAGATCCAAAAAGCCATTGCCCGTGATCCGGAAAAGCCGGTGTTCGTCATTACCCATTTCCCCCCGAAAGACACCATGTCCGGCAGTTTTAACAGTTCCGGCCGTCCGGAATTGCGGAAACTTTTTGACCGTTATAAGCAAGTTGTGTCGCTTTCCGGTCATACGCATTATCCATTGGAAGATGAACGCTGCATCTGGCAGGGAAATTTTACCGCTTTTACAACCGATACTCTGGCTTATGCGTGCATGTCGGACGGTTTTTACAATACTTGCGGTAAAGTGATCGTGCCTTTCGCCCGCGAGGGTATTCAGGTACTTTATATGGAAATTTTCGATGATCACTTTGATATCCATCGTTATAATGTTGATGATCAGCGTGAGATTAAAGCGGACAGAGTCTGGCAGGTTGCTATTCCTTATGATCCGGAAAAAGCAGTTTATACTGATGCCCGTAAAGATCAGCGTACCGCGCCGCAGTTCCCTGCCGGAGCAAAAGCGGCGTTCCGTTATGATTTCGGTTATCTCTATTTGCTCTTTGATCCGGCTGAACATGAAGACTTTGTTCACTGGTACCGGATCAAGATCATTGAGTGCGGGGAAACTGAACAGGTGATTTCTGATGAAAAGTTCGTGGCCGGATTCTACCGTCTGCAGCGTTATCATGGAGAGCGCCAGGTGTTCCGTCTGCCCAGCGAAGTGATCAAACCGAAATCACATTGCCGTTTCGAAATTTATCCGGTGGAGTCATTCGGCAATACCGGTGAACCGCTGGTAATTGAGGCGGATATCCCCGGAGCGCAGTCATTTCTTACCGGAACTCCGGCGTGTCCGCAGGAATAAGGAATTTATTCAAATATGAAAAAGTTGATGTGGCAAAAAGAACTTCCGGGGTACCGGGCTTATCTGCCGGTTGAATTGCCGCCGGAGGCAACTTATGTCTACCGGGGCAATAATAACATGGAAAGTGCAGTGGTTGCTCCAAATGTTCACATGATTCACGGATGTGATGCTGCTCTTACCGCCCAGGATGTCGTCGTCGTCGGGGATGTTGCCAGTAAAAGATACATTCTTGCCGGAGCATTGAGTGCCCGGTATTCTCTGACATATTTCACTGTTATCCGGCGTGGCAAACTTTGCGGCATAGAGGTTTTCATGCCGCATATCACCAATGGCAGAGAACCGGAAAAAACTGTCGTGCTGGAAGGTGACGATCCCCAGAAGCTTTTGATCGAATATGCTGAAATGGCAGCAAAGGAAATGGGAGTGAAAAATATTGAAGCTTCTGAAAATATGACCGGTTACTGCACATGGTACTATTACTACGCCGGAGTATCTGAAGCTGATTTGCTGGCGAATATAGATGCCATCAGGGATAATCGTACGGTGTATAATGCCAAATATATTCAGATCGATGACGGTTATCAGCGGCATCAGGGGGATTGGCTGGATCAGCGTGATGCATGGCCGACACCTTTGACAGAGATTGCCGCCAAGATCATTGATGCCGGCAGTGTGCCGGGGATTTGGACGATGCCGCTGCTGGCGTCAACGGCCAGCAGAGTATATCAGGAGCATCCGGATTGGTTCGTCAAGGATGCCGCCGGGAATACGATGATCATTCAGGGGTGGTCGCCGGAACCGGATAATCACTGGGTGTGTCTGGATGCGACTTTGGATGAGGTGCTGGAACATCTGGCAAATATTTTCAAAACATTCCGTTCATGGGGCTTTGCTTACTTTAAGATGGATGGATTGTCCTACGGCTTGATGGAAGGTGTCCGGCATGATCCGGATGCCACCCCGGTAAGTGCGTTCCGCAGAGCGTTGGAGGCGATCAGAAAAGCAGTTCCCGATGCGGTATTGCTGGCGTGCTGTGCGCCTTTTATGCCATGTATGGGATTGGTGGATAATTGCCGGGTCAGTACAGATACGAGCAGATATTACAAATCCAATCAGCAAATTGCCGGCAACACAGATCTTGATTATTTTTGTTCGATCAGCCGGGCGGCGCATCTTACACTTGCCAACTGGTGGAAGTTTGACCGCTGGTTCCGGTGTGATCCGGATACGATGATGGCGCGTCAGGACAATGCGTTTTACAGTTACGGAGAGGCAAAAATATCTGTTCTTACCGGTATTCTTTCCGGTGTGGCGACGACCAGCGATCATCTTGGTACGATTTCTCCGGAACGCTTGGCGCTGCTGGGCAGAGCTCAGAATTTACGGATGCGTGATGTCCGTCCGGTTGAGTGGCAGCAGAATCGTTGGCCGCAGTTTTTCAGCGGTACAGTTGACGGCAAAAGAGCTTTGGCAGTATTTAATGATACTGAACAGGAACTTGTCTGCTGCTTTGCGGATTATGGTTTGCCGGAAACGTGTGATGAGGTTCTGGATACGCCGTCGGTGCGGAAAGTCAAGATCATTGTTCCGGCGCACGATGCGGCATTGCTGATTGCCGGAAATTAACTTTTAAGATATAGCTCTGTTCCCAATATAGGTTGACAACATATTGCGCACACAAGTTGTGGAGGGTGTTAGCAGCGTTCAGTTTGCTTGAGGGGCGGGACACTGCGTTTCCCTCCCCTCAAACTCCCCTCCCTCAAGAGCCTTCCCGTGACTGTTGCGGGGCATTGGGTTCTTCCATTAAGTTATTGCGCCTGCGCTCCCGGGGCGAGTGCCTTTGGCACTCTTTCCGGTCGCTCGCGGCTTATTGCTCGTCCTCCGCTCATCCTCGCAACATTTGTTGCGTCGGCTT
>SUWK01000085.1 GCA_015061525.1 Lentisphaerota bacterium | reverse complement strand
TTGGTCAAAATTGAGGGAATACGACACCGGAAGTAATAGATGCCATTACGCTTGACGAGATTCGGGATTTCTGCTGCCATGAAACACATTTTCCTTTGGGTGTGGTCCAGTTTGTGGTCCACTTCAAGGCAGAATCCAGGCAGAAAAATCTTGTGTAAGAAATTGAAATAAAGGAGTTTAAAAAATAATGGTCGGGGTGAGAGGATTTGAACCTCCGGCCTCTGCGTCCCGAACGCAGCGCTCTAGCCAGACTGAGCCACACCCCGACTTGTATCGGCAAGCTTGCAAGTGTTCCTTGAGCTTGTTCACATAATATAACATCGTTTTTTACTTTTGCAAGCCCATATCACGAAAAAATATCCTTTTTTTTACCTCTTCATGGATAATTTCGTTTTCCGCTTGACATTTGCTACACTAACAGCTATTTTATATCCCTTGACAAAAGTTGATCAATCACCATTCTACGGAAATAAATCATGGAACAATGGCTCCTGGGTTTTGATATCGGAGGAACAAAATGTGCAGCGATCCTCGGTAAAGAAAACAACGGCTCCTTATCCGTTGTACAGAAAACGATTTTCCCGACTGCTGATTTTCACTCTCCATTCAAGTGTATCGATAAATTCATTACCGATGCAGAAAAACTGCTTCGTGATCATCCCGGAAGCACACCGGCGGCAATCGGTATCAGCTGCGGCGGCCCGTTGGACAGTAAACGCGGCATCATAATGTCCCCACCCAATCTGCCCGGATGGGACAATATACCCATTTGCAAAATCCTTTCCTCGCATTTCCATATACCCGTCAAACTCTGTAATGATGCAGACGCATGCGCCCTTGCTGAATGGAAAAACGGTGCCGGATTTGGTTCTGAAAATATGATTTTTCTCACTTTCGGTACCGGCCTTGGTTCCGGTCTGATCCTCAACGGCAAACTTTACAGCGGTTCTTGCGGCATGGCCGGTGAATGCGGTCATATCCGCTTAGCCGACTCCGGTCCCGTCGGTTACGGTAAATCAGGTTCTTTTGAAGGTTTCTGTTCCGGAGGCGGCATCGCTCAACTCGGCAGAGCTTACGCAGAAAAACACCTCCCGCTGCCGTGGTGTCCATCCATTGATGATCTACAGTCAATAACCGCAAAATCCCTCGCCGATGCAGCCAATGCCGGTGATCCGGATGCCATTGCCATTTTTACGGAATCAGGCAGACGTCTTGGATACGGTCTTGCCATTCTCATTGACCTTTTCAATCCTGAAAAAATCGTTATCGGCAGTATTTTTCAACGTTGTGAAAAACTGCTCCGTCCGGCGATGGAGGAATCTTTGCGAAAAGAAGCTCTTCCGCAAAGTCTCGCCGCATGTCAGATTATTCCGGCTCAGCTCGGAGACAGTATTGGAGATTTCGCAGCTTTAAGCGCAGCTCTTTTATAAAAACATATCTCATATTATAAATAAGGAAAATAATTCATGTCACTGCATACCAGATGGATAAATTTACATGCCGACGCCATTGACTGGCGTGCCGCCGAACACCCGGCTCCTCTGCTGCGCCGGAGTTTCAATTTGGAAAATCTTCCACAGCAGGCGATCATCCGTTTTGCCTCCCCCGGTTGGGCCGACATCTCTGTTAACGGTCACGCCGCAACTGCCGATCTGATGGTTCCGGCAGTCACCCAACTGGACAAACACACCGGATTTTGCGAATACGATGTCACAACTTTACTGAAACCCGGCAAAAATGTCATCGGTGCCATCCTCGGTAACGGATGGTTCAATGCCGCCACCCATGAAACATGGCACTTTGACAAAGCTCCGTGGCGCAACTTCAACCGTCTTTTTCTGGAACTCTACGCTGACGGAGAAAAAATTCTCGTTTCCGATGGGAACTGGAAAGGATGCAACGGTCCTATAATCTTCAATCAGCTGCGTTCCGGAGAACATTTTGACGCCAGTCTGGACATCCCCGGATGGAACACCCCGGATTTTGATGATTCCACTTGGAAAACGGTTTTCACTGTCACTCCTCCTCCGGGAACTCTGATCCGCGATAACTCTCCGCAATGCCGGATCACAGAGATTCTCAAACCTGTCAAAAGCCACAAGATCGGTGATGACTGTACTGTATACGACTTCGGAAAAAATATCTCCGGCTTCTGCCGCGTCAAAGTTTCCGGAACTGCCGGATCATACATCAGGATCTTTTACAGTGAATTGCTCGCCCCCAGCGGTGAACTGCACCGCAGCAATATCGATTGTTACATTATCAACGGCGACATTGCGCAAATGGACAAATTCATCCTCGGAACTGATTCCCCTGCCGAATGGCAGCCGCGTTTTGTCTATCACGGTTTCCGTTATGTCAATGTCATCAATTCCGGAGATATAACTGATATTGAAATAGAAGCATGCTGCATCCGCAACGCATTCGATGCAAACGGTAAATATTCCATTTCCAACGACATTGCCGCAAAACTCCTCGAATGCACCCGCAACAGTTACATTGCCAACTTTACCGGAATTCCCACCGACTGTCCGCACCGGGAGAAAAACGGCTGGACCGGGGATACTCAACTGGCATGTGAAACCGGTTTCTGGCTCTATGACGGCGCGGCTAATTATGAACACTTCACCCAAATCCTTGCCGATGCCCAAAGACCTACCGGACAACTCCCCGGTATCGTCCCCACTCCGGGATGGGGATACAACTGGGGCAACGGACCGGTTTGGGATGCCGCTCTCTTTGAATTGCCACTGCAGATATGGCGTTTCACCGGAAATCCGGAGCCGGCAAAAAAATTCTATCCCAACATGAAACGTTATCTGCGTTATGCACTGGATATGAAAAACCCCGACGGCACCGTAGATTTCGGATTGGGCGACTGGTGTCACCACTCCGCCAGGCGGATGGTTGCCTCATCGTTGACAGCGACATCACATTTGTACCACCTTTTGGGGATCGCCGAAAAAATTGCAGAACTCATCTCGCCAGAAGAAGCCGCCATATCAGCCGCTGAACGCAAAGAACTGAAAAATGCCTTTATCCGGAAATTCCGCAATGCCGATGGTACTTATGCAAAGGATGAAATGACCGCCAACGCCAGTGCGCTCTACTTCGGCCTTGACGATTCCCCTGCCCTCGCAGCACATCTGGTTCAGCAGGTTCGTGACAACAACCACAAAACCGACTTCGGTATCGTCGGTGCGAAAGCTGCCCCCCGGGTTCTGGCTGAATACGGCTATGCCGCCGATGCTTTCAAACTCTATACCCAGACAGAATTTCCCGGTTGGGGAAACTGGATCGTCCGCGGTGCAACGACATTGTGGGAACAGTGGAACGGTTCCGGTTCCCAGACCCACATCATGTTCGGTGATTTTGCAGCGTGGTGTTTTATCTACCTTGCCGGTATAAAAATACTGGAACCCGGTTTCAAAAAAATCGCCATCGCTCCGGCAAATGTTCCGGAAGCAGGAGATTTCACTTTCAGCTACCGGACTCCTTTCGGCGAAATCACCGTTTGCCGAACCGGCGGTAAATTCACCTGTTCCGTTCCGGAAGATATAATATGCACCGTAACCTTACCATAAAAAGCAACTAATTTCAGTTCAAATATGATTTTCAACGGAATTTCTTTTACCATCGTTACCGGAATAATCTGGACCATGCTCGCCGTGATTTACAGCGGTGTGGCAAGCAAACAGAAAAGTATCACCGGTTTCATGTTTCTGTATTCAGCATTTTTTACAGTGTTGATCTGGATCTTTCAGTTCCCTCAAGCGGTTTCTCTCAAAGAGTTCAGCTGCATCGCGCTGGCGATGGTTCCTTCTGCCCTTGCCGGACTGGCAGGATTTCAGCTGCTCTACCAGGCGATGCGTCACGGCTCCCACGCTGTAGCATGGACATTCACTCAATCTGCTATGATATGGCCGTGTCTCGGAGGGTGGCTGATATTCCACCAGCCGGTCAGATATTTGAATCTTGCCGGATTACTGCTGATCATCGCGGCATTATGCTGTCTGGGAATCAGTCAGAATAAAGACGCTGAAAAGAAAAACTCTCTTCTTGCCATCATGCTCTGCATCGCCGCTATGATCATGCAGGGCATCAGTCAATTCTGCACCCTTTTCCCCGGAGAATGGCAAATGAGCAAAGCCGCTCTATCATGGCGGTTGCCGGTACTGGCTTTGACCGGTTTTATCGCATGGGCAATTGCCGCTGCAATAATCCGTCCTGCCCTCGGCAAAGCTGTAATTAAAAGCAGTACCATTTACAGTTTGGTCGTCGCCGCCGGTCAGATAACTCTTTTCATCGCCATTGATGCACTGACCCCGGTCAATATGACTGGTATCGTTTATCCGGCGGCAATCAGTATCTGCATCATTCTTTTCGCTCTTTATTGTGCTGTTTTCCGGAAAGAAAAACTTTCCATCCCGGCCATTTCCGGTCTGACTTTACTTCTTGCCGGAGTCATCCTGCTGTTCTGGCACTGATTTTCCATAAAGCAAAAAACGGGCTGCTGCAAAATTTTTGCAGCAGCCCGTTTTCTGTACCAATATTCCTCAAAAAAATCGTATATTGAGTTACAAACATTTATCCTTGTAAAGAGAAAGGATATGCAGCGCAGTATAATGCGGAGCGGCAGCCGGAACACAACGTACACTGCATTGTGCGGCAAAAACCGCTTTACGGCCTGCATTCATCTCTTTGAAAGCCGACTCCGGATCCTCGGCATTTTGCAGAAACGGCGGCAGACCTTTTTCCATTATCCGTTCAAATGCGATATGATCGTCTGTGTCCAGCCACACTTTGAATCCCAATTTGTCTTTGACAGCATCACTGACAAACGGATTGCTCAAAGCTCCTCCGCCCAGAGCAATGACCATCCGTTGACCGGATTTTGCCAAATCATCCAAAACTTCAGCTTCAAGTTTGCGGAAAAATTCTTCTCCCTCTGCAGCAAAAATCTCCCGGACGCTACGTTTACCGCCGTCTCTTTCAACAATCAAATCATCACTGTCAACAAAATTGATATCCAACACCGCTGCAATCTCTTTGCCGACAGTTGTCTTTCCGCAATGTTTTATTCCGCACAACACAATATTCTGCGGCAAATCATGACTGTTTTTGTAACAGAGCCACGAATCACGCAGATCCCGTCCCAAAGCGAAAAGTCCGGCAAATTTTTCGCCATCACCACAGGCAAGAGATTCTCTCATCTCATCCAGACGATGCTGAAATTCATCCAATGCCGGCATGATCGCACCGGTATTAGCTATACAAATCTCCTTCCACATAACAGGCGAACTTGACGCGATACGGCTGGTGTCCCGGAAACCGGTGGCACAACCGGAGTAATAACGGCGTTGTTCGGCAGCATCACTGCGGTCAAGGATGCTGCGGGTCAGAGCTGAAGCAATAATATGCAGCATGTGACTGGAATTTGCCACCAGCGCATCGTGAGAACCGCTGTCAATTTCCCGGATATGGGAATTCAGTGACTTCCAGAAGTTCTTTACAGTTTTTATTCCATCGGCAGTTGAATATTTTCCCGGTACGATCAGGATATCTGCATTTTCATAAAGTCCTTTGACCGCAGAACGCCAGGAACTTTTTTCGGTTCCTGCCATAGGATGACTGCCCACAAAGTTCAAATCAGGAAACTCCTCAGCACATTTTATTATGCACTCCTTGACACTGGAAATATCAGTCATCACCGCACCGGGTTTCTGATACCGATGATACTTACGGATAAACTCCTCTGTCACCGGAATCGGTAAACAGAGAATCACGATATCCCCGTTGGCGACCGCTTCTTCAGCAGCTGCATAGACCTTTTCTGCGGCAAGGCAATCTGCCATGGCCTGGCAGGCTTCCGGACTCCGGTTCCAAACCGAAACCATGTATTTACTGTGATCGATACTTAACGCCAGAGAAGCTCCCAGCAATCCCAGACCGACAACAGCGACTTCCGGTCTTTTATCGGCAACAAAAGCCACATTGTCAAAACGGAAATGGAAATATTTATCCAGCAAATCTGCTGTTTTTTCCGGATCAAGATCGACCGTTTGGACTTTACCGGTCTCCAGCGGCAGAACCGCCCGGAATTTACCGTCGCCGTTTTTCTTATCTCCTTTCATCAAAGAAATGATCTTTGCGGTATCCCGTTTGATCGAAGAAGTGGGAAAATTTTCCGGGGCGATGTTGTATTTTCCCAGAAGTTCATGTTGAAATTCCATTACTTCCGGCAGACATAACCCCAGCTCCCGTGCAACAAAAACGGCGATATCCATACCGACTGCGACCGCTTCACCATGAGCAAGAGCAAAAGAACTCAAATGTTCCAGCGCATGACCGAAAGTGTGTCCGTAATTCAGAAAAACTCTGCCGGAATCTCCACTTTCTTTTTCGTCGGCAGAAACCACCATAGCTTTTATCTCACAGGAACGCTTGACAGCGAACTGAACTTTCTGCAAATCATTTATGATCCCGGCAAAATTGTGCTTCTGCAGTTCTTCTGCGAAATTCCGGTCAAGGATCATTGCCGTTTTTACGATTTCCGCCATTCCGCTGGAAATTTCACGCGGTGCAAGTGTTTTTAACAGTGAACAATCAATTACAACCAGCCTGGGTTGATGAAATGCTCCAACAAGATTTTTACCATGCGGTGTATCTACAGCTGTTTTACCGCCTACAGATGAATCCACCATTGCCAGAAGAGAGGTGGGAATTTGAATAAAATCCACCCCGCGCATGTAAATCGAAGCGGCAAATCCGGTCAAATCACCGGTCACTCCGCCGCCCAATGCCGCAAAAAGCGCGTTACGTCCCAATTTCAACTCAGCTGCATAAGCACAGAGTTTCATCGCGTTGTCGATATTTTTTGATGCTTCACCGGCAGGGAACACCCATGAATAAACTGTTTTGCCGGCGGATTTCAGCGATGCGGAGAGTTTATCAAGATATTGCGCAGTATTGCTGTCGGCTGCAATCAGCACATTTTTCTGCGGCAAATCTGTGAAAGCCTCTACTACGCTGCTGTCATCAATTGAATTGAAAATAATATCATAACTGCGTTCACCAAGTTCCACAGTCACTTTGTCGGAAGTATTCATGCTTGCACACTTTCTTTAATGGAAACACCAAGTCCGGTAAAATCATCCGCAAACGCCGGATATGTGACCTGACAGCATTCTCCATCTTTTATGAATGTTTTACCCTCTGCACCCAATGCAGCAACTGTCAAAGCCATAGCGATCCGGTGATCTCCGTAACTTTCAGTAAGAGTACCACGTAACGTTGTTCCGCCATGGATGATCATGCCGTCTTCAAGTTCTTCAATTTCCGCCCCCATTTTACGCAGTTCTCCGGTCATACAGGCAATACGGTCACACTCTTTCAATCGTGCCTGCGGCACATTCACAAGGTGAGTTTCACCTTGAGCATAACATCCCAAAACCGCCATGACCGGTAACGCATCCGGTGTGGCATTGAGATCAAAAGTTCCACCTTTAAGCATTGATTTCCGGACAATTACTTCATTTTTGTCAATACTTATATTTCCATCCATCATCCGTACATAATCAAAAACTCTTTTGTCCCCCTGCAGATCATCAAAGTCCAAATTGGCGATGCGGACTTCTTTGCCGGCAACGACCCCGGCGGCTAACGGAAATGCAGCCGTGGAAAAATCAGCCGGGATAACTCTGGAAAATCTCTGATAATGCTGATTCCCCGGTATTTCAAAATGCAGCAGATCACCGGTGTATTTCACACTGATTCCGCACCTTTTCAACCAATCAAGAGTGATCCTGACATAATCTGCTTCATTGAGAAAATCCAACGTCAGAACGGAATCTTTTTCTGCCATGACCAATGCCATCAGCAGCGCAGTCAGATATTGGCTGGTTGTCCCGTCCACCTTAGCCGTTCCACCTTGCAGCGGCCCGGTAACTGAAAGCGGCGCAAAACCATTGGTACTGGCACAAACAGCACCGAGCGCACTCAATGCAGAAAGTTCACCAGCCATGATCCGTGTCCGCAAAGAAGAATCTCCGTCAAAAGAGATCTTGCGATTTCCCAACGCTGAAACAGCAGTCATGATCCGCATGGTCGTACCGGAGTTGCCGAGATCGATCACGTCAGAGTCCGGAGTAAAATTTTTGCCGCAACCGGTTATCTTCCAGAGTTCCGGAGTTTCTTCCACCCCTGCTCCCAACGCTTCAGCTGCCGCCAGGGCACTGCGGGTATCCGCTGAATAAAGCGGAGCATGAATTTCGGATGTTCCTTCCGCGAGCAAAGCTGCAGCGACAGCCCGGATAGTGTGACTTTTTGACCCCGGAACTGCAATGCGTCCAGTCAACTGTGAACAGGGTGATATTTCCCAAATCATCAGAGTGCCTCCATCTTGATCTTACGTTCTTCACGGCGGCAGCTGGCTGCGAAAATCGCCTGAAACACCGGAACGATATCTTCTGCATACTCACTGCCGGCAAGTTGAGAAACTTTTTCCAGAATGCTTTTTTCCCGTTCAGGTACAGAAACCGGCAATCCGTGTGCCGCCTTGTATTCAGCAACCAGATCCACATTGTTCATCCGTTCGATCAACAGAGAAACGATTTCACCATTGATCCGGTCAATATTGCTGCGTGCATTTTCCAATAAAGAAGTATCCATTTCATGCCTCCGCCATAGCGTTCTTCAGGATATGGAGTTTTTTTGCCAGTGTATCGAAATTTTCCGGCGTAAGACTTTGGGCACCATCGCATTTGGCTTTTGAAGGATCATTGTGTACTTCAATAATCAATCCGTCTGCACCGGATGCGACCGCCGCCATGGAAAGTGGAGAGACAAATTCGGCAATTCCGGCAGCGTGACTCGGATCGATAACCACCGGCAGATGGGAGAGTTTTTTAAGTGCCGGAACCGCGGAAATATCCAGAGTATTTCTGGTGTAGGTCTCAAAAGTCCGGATCCCGCGTTCACACAAAATAACCTGCTCATTACCGAATGCCATAATATACTCGGCACTCATCAAAAGTTCCTGATAGGTATTGGAAAGCCCCCGTTTGAGCAAGACCGGTTTACCGGAATGACCAAGCTGTTTGAGCAATTCAAAATTCTGCATATTTCTGGCTCCGACCTGAATGACATCAATTTCGTCAAAAAGATCCAGCTGAGACAGATCCATTATTTCAGTTACAATTGGAAGTCCGGTATCCTTTTTTGCTTCAAGCAGCAGTTTGATCCCTTCTTCACGCAGACCTTGGAAAGCATAAGGAGAGGTACGGGGTTTGAAAGCACCTCCGCGCAGAATCTTCGCTCCGGAGGATTTTACATTGCGGGCAACAGAGATGATTTGTTCTTCGCTCTCCACAGAACAAGGTCCGGCAATAAGAGTAAGCGATCCCCCCCCGATAACAGCATCACCGACTTTGATCACAGTGTCCAGCGGATGAAATTTGCGGTTTGCATTTTTGAAAGGTTCCTGAATACGTCTGACCGCTTCAACAATCTTCAGCTGGGAAATACTTTCAATGTCGATCCGGGTAGTATCACCGACCAACCCCATAATCGTCTGATGCATTCCCTGCGAAATATGCGGGACAACTCCATGGGATTTTACGATCCCTGCCAAATTTTCGATCTCTTGCGCCGTCGTGTTCTCTTTGAGAATGATTATCATCTTTTATACCTCATGTTTTTTATTTTTACTTATCAAAAAAAGAACCCCGTTGAGATTTTTGATCTCTGCGGGGTTCGGAAAAACTGTAAATGTCAGAACTATTTCAAGACAGCAACAACCGCTCCGCCCCGCTTACGGTAATAAAAGTAAGCAAAGCAGCTGAAAAAGTAATAAAAGAAGCTGTTGTTAATAAAACTCATAATCTGTACTTTCAATGATCTTCAATCAATCATCGTATTCAATGTAGCATTATTTTTTTATTTTACAAGTCTTTTTTCAAGAAAAAAACGATTTTAACAGAATTTTTCTCTGAACTGCATTTCTGCCGCACCGGCAAACAACATCTCCAGAAACCGGTAAAATCGTTTTCACGGAACGTCTTATTTGTTTTCAAGCAGTTCCAGCAGCAGAGGAGTGGCACTTTCAAAATCCACACCGTACCAGTTGTGTCCCTCGTAAGAAACAGTTTTACGGATGGACTCCACAGTAAATTCCACTGCTGTTTTCAGAGCATTTTCCAAACTCTGACCACGCATCAATGCCGCAAAGCAGGCACTGGAGAAAACATCGCCGGTTCCGTGAAAAGATTGCGGGATCTTCTCGCTGTAATATTCACAGTAAGAGTCGCTCCGGCTGTCGTAAGCCATCACTCCGCATTTACCCGGTTCAAGAGAGATACCGGTCAGTGCCGCCACCGGACAGCCAAGACCGCAAAGACGTTTGAGCAATGCTTTTATCTCATCGGCACTGTAGCCGGACTCAAGATATTTTTCCCCAAGCATAAATGCCGCTTCTGTAAGATTCGGTACAATGATATCCGCCTTGCCGCACAATTCTGCCATGCGTTTGGCAAACGCTTCATCAAAACAGACATACAGTTTGCCGTTATCACCCATTGCCGGATCAACGAAGCGAAGCATACCATCGTGGTAAAAATCCTCAAAGATCTTCTCTACCAATTCGATCTGGCGGAATGACCCGAGATAACCGGTGGCAATACCGTCAAATACTATCTTCTCTTCCAGCCAATGATCCGCGATGCTCTGAATATCATCGGTCAAGTCCCGGAACGTAAAACGACTGAATGCAGTATGGGTGGAAAGCACTGCGGTCGGCAGTATCGCAGTTTCGATTCCCGCCGCCGAAATGATCGGCAGTGCCACCGTCAGAGAACACTTGCCGACACATGAAATATCCTGAATAGAAAGAACACGTTTCATTGATTTTAACTCCATTTGCATACAGTTTCCATTAATGTATGTACATAATATACCATCCTGCTCATCCTCTGTCAATGTATGCCATACAATTTTATTTCCGCCCGAACAGCTTGACAGGTGCATTGACTGGTGTTATATTAATTGTGTAATATATAATTATTTGGTAATGTCCCAAATTTTGTGAAACGGAAGCATGAGGTTATAAACAAACATTTCTATCAGTGTATAAAACATATCACATAAGTTGTGATTTGTCAACCAAGCCGGTACGGGTTTGATCCAACCGG
>SUWK01000084.1 GCA_015061525.1 Lentisphaerota bacterium | reverse complement strand
TTTCGTGATCAGCGAGATAAAACGCATATTACCGTAGCACAACTTTGATCATCTGTCAAGCAGCAGCTCTTCACCTTTGGTTCCGACGAGTTAAAAATACCCATTCTCACCAAAGGGAGCTGCTGCTGTCTGATAACCGGGAAATAATATACAGGGAACAGAGCTTTTTTTTTCAGGCTGTAAAATGCTGACGGGATCACCTTACTCTCAGAATAACCGCGGAACGCGGCAGTTGTTGCTATACATGCGGCACGGCGATTTTGCAACTGTTCACCGAGTGAAACCTTGAAAAAATTTTTTCTGCAGTTATATTATCTGCGCTGCGATGTGTATTTTGAACAAATATGGAGATATATAGTCATGCCGCGTTTACTTATCGGATTGGATTTCGGTTCTGACAGTGCCCGTGCGCTGCTGGTTGATGAAAACGGTCAAGTTTTTGCCGGGGCGGTTCACGCTTATACCCGGTGGGGCAGGGGGGAATTCTGCGATGCCGCCAAAGGGCAGTTCCGGCAGCACCCGCTCGACCATCTGGAGGCAATGGAAAAGGTCATCGGTGAAGTGCTGAAAGGTCAGGATGCTTCTCTGGTTGCCGGTATCGCGCTGGATACGACCGGTTCAACTCCATGTGTTGTGGATGAAAAAGGTGTTCCGCTTTCATTGAAAGAGGAGTTCGCCGACGATCCGGATGCGATGTTTATTTTATGGAAAGATCATACTGCCATTGCCGAGAATATCCATATCAATGAGTGCTGTGCCAAATATCCGGGGACAGATTTCCGCAAATATGCCGGAGGCATTTATTCATGCGAATGGTTCTGGAGCAAACTGCTGCACGTCCTGCGGAACAATGAAAAAGTTCGCAATGCGGCATTCAGTTTTGTGGAAGATTGTGACTATCTGGTCGGAGTTTTGACCGATAACAGTGATCCTCTGACGATGTTCCGCAGCCGCTGTGCCGCCGGACACAAGGCGATGTGGCATCCTGATTGGGATGGTTTGCCGCCGGAAGAATTTCTGGTATCGGTCGATCCGCTGCTGCGCGGATTCCGCAGCCGTTTGTACCGGGAAACCCGCACGGTGGATATGGCGGCGGGCAGGATTTGCGCCGAATGGGCGGAAAAATTCGGCTTGAGTAAAGACGTGGTCATCGGCGGCTGTGCGCTGGATTGCCATACCGGAGCCATCGGCGCGCAGATCGCTCCGGGGGTGATGGTCAAGGTGATGGGTACATCCACCTGCGATATACTGGTTGCTCCGGAACTTGACCGTACCATTCCGGGGGTATGCGGTCAGGTGGATGGTTCCGTGCTCCCCGGCTATACCGGTATTGAGGCGGGGCAGTCGGCATTCGGTGATGTATATGCGTGGTTCAGGCGTTTTCTCGGATATGCCGGGGAGGTTTCTTTGGAAAAATTGGAAGCCGATGCAGCAAAGATCGTTCCGGGAACGACCGGGATCACTGCACTGGACTATTTCAACGGCAGACGTACGCCGTATGCCAATGCACTGTTGACCGGGGTGATCGCCGGGTTGAATCTCGGTTCATCGGCACCGGCAGTTTACCGGGCACTGGTGGAGGGAACGGTGATGGGTTCCAAGGCGATATTGGAACATTACCGCAAAGAGGGACTTGATGTTTCCGGAGTCATTGCTGTCGGCGGAATCAGTTCCAAATCGGACTTTATCATGCAGATGTGTGCGGATGCGCTGCAACTGCCGATCAGGGTTTCGGCGGCGGATCAGGCGTGCGCGCTGGGTGCGGCGATGATTGCGGCGGCGTGTTCCAAAGTACATGCAAATCTCGGGACAGCGATGGAAAAAATGGGCGCAGGATTCAGCATGGTTTACACTCCTGATCCGGAAAAAGCCGCCGTATACGAAGAGATATTCCGTCAGTATTTGAAGTTGAGTTCCATGGCAGAGGAACTTTGAACGATGCGTGAATTATGGCTTGATGGTGTGGTTTCCCGCGAGAGTTGTATGTTTGCCGGAAAAAGGGAGGTCAAACTGCTTTTTCCGGCGCAGGAGATCATTAAAGTAGAGGAGTATTGCTCCGGCAGAGTTTTTCAGCCGGGGGTGGACTATCTGCATACTCCCGGCAGCGACCGGATCGGGCTTGCTGAAAAATCCGGGATACCATTTATAGAAAAGGAGCGGATGCGTCCGGAAAAGGATGTCCGTCTGCGTCCGGCAGAAGATTGCAATGCCATTGAAGGAGCGGTGGATGGCGGGTATCTGATTTTCGGGGAGAGTGGATTTTTTGCTGAAAATCAGATCGCGGTGACTTACCGGGCGGAAACGGCGGGGTTTGACGGCATGATCGACCCGCAGAGAGATCGGTTGCCGCGTTTTCGGAAAAAGCTGTCAGCTGGCGACCCGCTGCAAATCACTTTGATCGGCGACAGTATCAGTGTGGGGGCGAATGCCTCCAAATTTATGAATAAGCCGCCTTATGAACCGTTTTATCTGGAACGAACGGTGGAAAAGTTGAGTGAAAAGTACGGCAGCCGGATCACTCTGACCAACCGGGCTGTCGGCGGAGCCGGGATCCGGAATGCCGCCGGATTGCGTGATGATTATCTGGGAGATAAGGCGGATTTGCTGGTGATCGCTTACGGGATGAATGATTATTTCCGTACTCCGGCGGATGAATTTATGGCAACGCTTGATTTGATCATCAACGAGAGCCGCAAGGTGAATCTCCATACAGAATATCTGGTGGTTTCCGGGATGAGCGGCAATCCGCTGTGGAAGTATACTGCGCCCGGCAATGATTTGATTTTCGCGGAAAAACTGCGCGAATTTGCCGGTTTTGCTCCATCTGATACTGCCTTGGCAGATGTGAATAAAGTCTGGCAGGAAATCGCAGCGCGAAAAGGGTTTTACGATCTGACCGGTAACGGTGTCAACCATCCCAATGATTTCGGTCACCGGATCTATGCCTCGGTTCTGCTGGAAATTCTGACGGGCTGAATTCCGGTTTTGCGGGTATATCCGGTCAACGAAAAGTTGAAATAATAACAATTTTTCCGAAAAAAACAAAAACACAGCTTGACTTTATCCGGTATCTGTGGTATGTTCTATAGTACCACAAGAAAAATGAATTGGGGAAAAGCTATGTTTGACTGTTCAAAAATCGTTATAGACAAGGAATCAACTGAACCGCTGCACATCCAGTTGATTCGTGAACTTCGCCGGTTGATCCGGGAGATGAATCAGGAGGAGTATGATGTTCTGCCCTCGGAAAGATCATTGTGTTCTTATTTGAAACTTCACCGCAGTACGGTACATAAGGCGTATGAGGAGCTGCAGAATTCCGGCATTGTCCGCCGTCAGTTGAATAAATCGCTTATCCCCAATGCTTCGGCCAGAAAGAGTCTTGAGGGGCACTTGCCTGCGCTCGGTATCGTGCTGCCGAGCCGCTTTTCCCAGTATATCGGCAGCAATTCCCATGCTTTGAGATTGCTTGAGGGGATCTTTGACCGGGCGGCGGAACGGAATTATGCGGTATTCATGCTGGAACTGCCTCCGCCGGACATTTCAAGAGAGGAGCGGCGCAAATTCATTGCCACGCGTTTTCCGGGGTTGTCGGGTATTTTGCTGCTGGGTGACCGTGATTATGTGGATGACCCGATGCTTGATGATCTGTTTTCCTACAGCGGTATTCCGCAGGTGGCGATCGGCGGCGAGGTGCATCAGTTTCATATCGGTTCGGTGCAGTGCCGTTTTGACCGGGCAGCGGATGATATGATGGCATTTTTCCGCAGTCAGCATGTCCGCACGGTGGGGATGGTATTCAGTTCCCCGGATCAATTTCACCCGTCGGCTTACGATTACTCCTCGCGTCACCGTGATGAAGAGATGAAAAAGAAGTTTGAGGATCAAGGGTTTATTCTTCCGGAAAAGTGGCAGATCACCGCAGACTTTTCAGAGGATATGTTCCCTGCGGAATTACCGGATGCTTTCTGGTGTTTCAATGATCAGTTTGCGTTGCGGCTGCGCAGTGTTTTGAATAAACGTCATGCAGATGAGAAGATAATTATCTGCGGTTTTGACGGTTCCATAAATATCCCCTGTATAGCAACGATCAAACAGCCGTACCAGCAGATCGGTACGATGGCGGTCGATTTGCTTATAGAACATTATGAAACCGGCATTACGCTTAAAAACCGGATCAGATACACGGATGCCGAATTTATTCCTCCGGCAGATATGAAGAATTTACCGATATTGGAAAAAAGTAATTGTTTGTGATGATAAAATATGATTTACTATAAGAAAGGAGGAAAAAACAAATATAAATAATGGTGTTCCATAAAATATAAAAACAACCCCCAAAAAAAAGGAAATTATTATGAAAACTGTATCCAAAACCAATCGCGCCTCCCGTACGGGAGTAAAGTATCCATACTTTACTCTTATTGAACTCCTCGTTGTCATCGCCATCATCGCTATTCTGGCGGCTATTCTGCTGCCCGCATTGAACAGTGCCCGTGAACGCGGCCGTGCCGCAAGCTGTGTGAACAATCTCAAACAGCTCGGTTTTGCCGGAACTGCTTATTCTGATGCCAATGAGGGGTATATCGTGAAATCAGACGGCAGTAAAAATGTAAGTGCGGTCGGTGACTTTACCTCCGCCACCTGGACGGTTTTGCTTGCTCCGCAGTTGGGTTATCAGCTGGTTTCCGGAAAATGGCAGATCGAACCGACTTCCGACTGTCCGGTTTTTGCCTGTCCTTCAGATGCGGTTCCGTATGCTTCCGGTGAGGAGAGCGGACATTTTGCCGGTAAAGGCGGCTGCAGCTACGTCATCAATAACCATTTGGCTGAACGCGGAAGCAATGTAAGTGCCAAACAGTCTGCTATCAAAAGTTTTTCCGGTACGATTTTCCTTACAGAAGGATCTGATGCATTCGGTCACGACGGCTGGCAGAAACCTGAACGTCTGCGCTACAGACACCCCGCTGGAACGCTTTCTGTTACCGAGTCCGATACTCCTATCAGCAACGGTTTGAATGTCTGTTACCTTGACGGTCATGTTACCCACTGGGGCGGCAGAACCCTGACCGTCAAAAAAGATGACCGCAGAGCCGGCAACGAACGCTGGATGATGTGGAACTACGAGTATCAACAGTAAGTTGTTACAAGTTGTAAATCAAAAGATTAACCGTTATTGAAATGATGATGAAAAATCTGTTATCTGCCCTTATTGTCCTTTTTTTCGGGGTTGCGCTTACTGCCGGATATGTGACAAAATTTGAAAATTGCCGTCTGGACAACGGCGAAATAATTCCTTACCGGGATGGCAAAACCTTTTTCAAAGCCGGTTTCTCTGCCAACTCCCGCGTATGGGACAAAAAGAGTCTTCAGAACTACTGCAGCTATCTGGACTTCAAGTTCGGTGCCCGTGTCCTGCGTGAAAATTGTCTGCTTATTTCCGCTTCAGCATCCTACAAGAAGCAGAAAAGCGATAAAGATACCGCCTGGTCATTGAAATCGGTTCCCATCAAGTACCGGGGAACTCCCGGTCCTTATGTGATGTCGTTCCGCATAGCCGGAGATGTTCCGGTGCATGAAGTCATGGCAAATGCGCTGAACTACAACACCGGCGTGATCTGGCTGGATGCCGACGGCAAAGAGCTGAAAACCGATTATCTGCGCTATTCTCCGATAAAAACTGACCGGTATACTGAACTGCGAACCGAGGGGATAATTCCTCCGGGAGCCGCCAAGTTCGTGGTCATGCTGGGTTTTGATGCGCCGAATGTCGGTCAGAAAAATTTTTGCGCTTATCAGCAGGTCTCTTTGAGCAAACTCGATCAGGCACAGGCAAAATTGACCGTGTCATTTGAAACTGCCCCCATGCCCTCCGGCAGCAACCGCCGGATCGCATTTTACCCGACCCGCCACGGCAAATCCAGCATGAAAGTGCAGGCTGCCGCCGGTAATATGGTCGCCGGTAAAGTGGTTTGGGGCAAATTCATCGGCCCGGATGGTACGGAAAGGTCTTGGCATGAGCAGAAAAACTCATTTCTGGTCAAAGGCGAATATGTGAAACTCCGTGTTCAACTGGTTCCCGACGGCAGACATTATCCGGTACTGCGTGGTATCGACGTCGGCGGTGTGGTTCACGATAAATGGTATTTCCGCACGGAGTTCCGTCCGCCGGTATTGGAAAATCTCACGGTTTCTCCGACTGCGAACCGCAGAGAAAATGTGGTTTTGCGCGTAAACAGCCAGCTTCCGGTGGATTACAGCACTTTTACGGCATCACTGGATGATCTGGATATCACCGATCAATTCACCCGTGAAGGCGATGTGTTCACTTTCAAAAGCAATGAAGATCATGCTGACGGCAGACATACGCTGAATGTTTCCATCAAAAATATTGCCGGACAGATCACCGAACAGACCAAATATTTCTACATCGGTGAGAAACCCGCCGTGCCGCAGGTCTCTTTGCGCGATGACGGTATGACTCTGATCGACGGCAAACCGTTCTTCCCCATCGGTGCTTACGGTGTCTGCCCCAGAGAATTCAATAATAACGACTGGGATAAAGCCCTGAAAGACCTCGCAGAGGGCGGTTTCAACTTCGCACACACTTACAGCAGCGGCAGTACACTTGAGCCGTATTTCAAGGCTGCTGAAAAGTATGGAGTAAAACTCTGGGTGCGTACCGGTGAGGGAACCAGCGACCGTTTCCGCAAGCAGCTGCTGCCGCTGAAAAATGTGGTGGCATGGTATATCGGTGACGATACATCTGATAAACTCACTCCCGCGCAGCTGCAGGATTTGAATGATGCGGTCAAAGCGGTCGACTCCCGCCGTATCACCACGCATGCTGATATGATGTTCAGTGAACGGCCGGTCTCCCGTTTCCACGATTATGCGCGCACTGCGGATAACTTCCTGCCGGAAATCTATCCGGTCTATGCCGACAGTGCCGATGACCGCAATACCAGTGTGTCCGATGTCATCCGGGATATGAAAGTGTGTCAGGCGGATATCGCCAATGCCCGTGCCGGTGCTCCGCGCAGTCTGTGGGCGATCATCCAGTATTTCAAAGGCTGGAACAGCTGGCACCGTTTCCCCGACGGTGATGAACTGCGGGCGATGACCTACGCGGCGATCGTGCATGGAGCTGCAGGTGTTACATTCTACACCTACGGCGGATTTTACGATGCCAAAAAGAAACGCAGCAACGACGGTATGACCAGCACTCCGGAACGGTGGAAAAATATCACCACTCTGGCAAAACAGCTCAACGCTCTTTCCGGAGTTCTTACTGAACGCACCCCGGCAAAACAGCCGGCGGTCAGGGTCGTTGCCGGACAGGCGGTGGATTTCAACGGTTATCCGGCGATCTCCTGTCTGATGAAAGAGCATAACGGTGAAAAATATATCATCGCGGTCAACTCGGTAAAAGCGGAGGTCAAAGCTGAGTTTCAGCTTGACGGAGTTGCTTCCGGTACGGTCGTCGATGAGAACCGTTCTGTTGAATTCAAGGACGGCAAAATGGTTGACACCTTTGCCCCGTATGCAGTGCATATTTACAAATGTAAATAAAAGCTGATTTACAAAATTTGGGACATTACCGAAAAATGAAATATTTTGTGACAGTTTTATTTTCCGCACTGCTGTTGTCTTTTTCACTTGCTGCGGCAGAAAAATCATTGAAAGTTCCGCAGCTTTACGGAGTCCGCTTTACAGCAGACGGTGTGCCGGATGAACCATTCTGGAAAAAAGCTGCCGTTATAGATCACCTTGTCCGTTTCCGGACCACGGTTCAGGCGGAGGCAAATACCCGGATATTGCTCTGTGCCGATCAGAAAAATCTGTATCTCGCTCTGCTCTGCGATGAACCCGGCAAAGTTTCGGCTGCCGGTACTTCGGTATGGTCAGGTGACAGAGTGGAGATATTTTTCGGCATGACCGGTAAAAATGACTGGTACCGGCAGATGGCGATCGCGCTCAACGGTCTGTTTTACAATGAGTTTATCCGGCAGGAGGATTATCAGCTGAAAATCCGTCAGCAGGAAAAATTCTGGAGCGCGGAAATTGCCATTCCGTTGGACAAACTTGGTAAGTTTGTGGACAATTCTTTCGGATTCAACATCCTGCGTTACCGGACAAATATCAGAGAAGCCCAATCATGGAGTGATCTTTTCTGGGCGCATGATGTGGCAAAATTCGGCAGACTGCAGCTTTACACCCCGGCGGCGGAGATCACCCACGGCCCGTGGACATTCGGTATTACGGCATCAACTGCCGGGGTGGCGTGGGAGAGTGCCGGTAAAGCGGAGTATGAGTTTTTCTTCCGTAAAGCCGGTATGGCTGATTTCCGCAAAACTGCAGTGACGGAAAAGGAGAATATCCACCATGTTTTCCTCCGTGATCTGGAACCCGGAACGCGTTATGAATACCGTACCGGTGACGGGGAAGTAAAATCTTTCACCACACTTTCACCTGCTCCGGCGGACTTCTCCTTTGCCTTTGTTTCCGATATCCATTGCCGGACGGACTCACTTTTGCGTATGATGGGGATGCCGGAGTTGAAAAAAGCGGATATGCTCTTTTGCCTTGGCGATATGACCACCGCCATCACCGGACGCAACGCCATTTACGATTCATTTCTTGATGTGGCGGCGGCGAACTGGCCAAAGCCGCTGTATGCCGTGCGCGGCAACCACGAGTACCGCGGCAACGCTCCGGAGTGTGTTCTTGACATCTTTTCACCGCATGACCGCCGCTCATACGGAGCTTTTTCCCATAAAGGGATCTTTTTCCTGCTGCTGGATTCCGGCGGCGATGCTCCGGATAAAACAGATTATGTCAAAAAGCAAAAGGAGTTTTTGCAGAAAGCTGTCCGTTCCAAAGAGTTTTCTGCAGCCGAATTCCGGGTGGTGATGACTCATCATCCGCTTTTTGATGCTGTTTCCGGCGGTGGAGAGCAGGCTGTGGAGCTTTTCTCTTCATTACCGCTTGAGGTACAGAAAAGTTTTGATCTCTGTCTCAGTGGTCACGTCCACTCCTACAACCGGCTTTTGCCCGGAGAAAAAGTGATTTTTTCCAATAACGCTGCACGCAATGGAAAAATGGCAGAATTGTCATGGACGTTCCCGGTATTGACCAGTGATTCCGACGGGGTGATAGCTGTGGAAAAGTCCGGCAGAGTTCTGAAAGTCACCGTTATTGACGGCAAAGGCAGCGAGATCGACCGACTTGAATTGAAACAGCGGTAAAGTATCAGCCGTACAGTGGGCTGCTGCAAAATTTTTGCGGCAGCTCTTTTTTTTACTGTTTTACACTTTTATATCCGGCTTCACGGCGGCGGATCTCGGCAAAAACTTCATCGTTGAGCGGGGTGGGAATGCCGTATTTCCGCGCTTTGGCACAGAGCGTACCGGCAAAAGCATCCACTTCACTCGGACGGTGGGCAAGCATATCCTGCAGCATGGAGGTTTTGACATTTTCCGGCATGGTCAATACCACCTGCATACCGTCGGCGATCATCTCATTTGTTCCGGAAATATTTTCTGCTTCCGCGACAGCGGCAGCTTCTTCCATAAGTTTGCGGCAGTAATCCAACAGCTGCTCATCGCGCTGAACCGCCCCGTAATCGGCATAAAACATCGCCTGAGTCTGATTGATACCGACATTGAGAATGAATTTTTTCCAGATGGCACTGTTCATGTCTTCCGGCAGGGCGATATTGATCTGTGCCAGGTCAAAGAGTTCTTTCACTTTTGCAAGTGCATTTGCTTCACCGCCGCAGTAAAATGTTCCAACACCATCGTGGCGGACAAAATTTTTCTGCCGGACGCTGGCGTGACCGAGAAAATATCCGCGCAAAACGGTGTTGCCGGGAAACCTTGAGGCGATGACCTCATCGGCGGTAATGCCGTTGAGCAGCGGCAGGAAAATGGTATTTTTCCCGGTGATGGGGGCGACGTTTTCCAGTGCCGCAGACAAGGTGGTGGTTTTGGTGGCAACGATGATAAGGTCAGCCGGCGGCATAGTTGCCATCTCTTCCGGAGCGGTAAAGGAAAAGGGGAGCTTTTCGCCGTTGAAAAATATTCCGTCCTGCCGGTAGCGGCGCACCCGGTTCATGTCGGCGGCGGCGGTAAAGGTGATCCCGGGGGTATGGATCAGTTTGGATCCCGGCAGAGTTCCAACCGCCCCGGCACCGAGCAGCACGATATGTTTAAGAGAGTTCATCGGTCACTTATTCTCCTTGGTGCGGTAGACATTTTCCCGCCACGGCAGATCTTCGCGGAGCAGAAACAATGTCGCCCTGCATCCGGAAATGCCGTCCTGCAGCATTTTGTAGACCGCTTTCTGTAAAGTACTGCCGCCGTCAAAGGGAGTTGTCCCGGGGAACACGCGGACGACCGGATCAGTTTTCAGAGCCTCCGGCAGCAAATACCCGGCAGTGTGAAATTTGATGATATTGGACGACTCCGGCAGATAGCGTTCATAGAGCGGGTCATTGAACCAGCTTGTAACGTTGATCGCTTTCCAGTGGTGATCCGGATAATATTCCGCAGCAAAAGCTGCCGCCTGCGCCACTGAGTCGCTGCAGGCTTCCACGGTCATCGGACCGAGTTCGGGGATGTGGATATTTATCACCGGATCACCCGGAGCAAGCACTTTTTTCCACTGATCAAAATTCAGAGTTACAGCTTCTTTTGCTGTTATACCGTAACATGAGACCGGATTACCGGCAGCAGAAGCGTTTGTTTCCTTATAACTGCTGCGCCAGCACTGCGGAACTTCCTCCATATGCGGCAGACCTTCATTGTCAAAGATGATGTTATCCCCGGCAAGAGCCAGCAATTCACCGCTTTGGCGGTTGCGGAAAACGGTACTGGTATTGAGAAATTTTGCTTCAATATTGAATTGCAGTCTGCCCAGCTGAACCAGCGTGCCTTTGGCGTGACCGCTCAACCAGTAAAGTGTTGTCCATTTATGCAGACCGGTGAAACCGTAATTTCTGCGGCAGTGCTTTACCCAGGTGTTGACATCGTGCATGGTTTCGGTGAGGACTTTCTCCGGGAAATTTTTTTCACGGAACGTTTTCATCATGCATGGTATCCAGCTCAAAGCCAGCAGCAGACGGAATTTGCAGGTGAATTCGGTGATTTCCGGATATTTATCGGTGGTAAACGGCGTATTGCTGTTACTGTGCAGGATGTCAAAAAGTTCCGTATAGGTTTTGAGCAGTTCAGGATCATCGGCCACGGTTTGCCGGAACTCCTGCATTACGGCAATATCTTCTTCGCAAATTCCGGCGGCACGGGCAAAAGAATACAAGTTTTCAACAGTCAGCGGAGATTTTTCAAAGATCATAACATTAACCACCCTTCTATGATATGCATAATATATCACCGTTGAGCGGTTTTTGCAATTACCATGCATAAAAAAAAGCACAATGACCATTGCCGCAGTCATTGTGCTGATGAGTTTATTTTTAGCTCTGTTCCCGATATTGGTTGATGCCCTCTGTGGCATGTTCAACACACGGGTGCGAGGCGGTTGCCGCCGAGCGCGCAGTCCGCATGCGAATGTACTTTGCGAGCATTTCCATGCGAGCAAAGCC
>SUWK01000083.1 GCA_015061525.1 Lentisphaerota bacterium | reverse complement strand
GGGAGCGCAGGCGCAATAACTTAATGGAAGAACCCAGTGGCTTTGAGGAGTCACGGGAAGGCTCTTGAGGGAGGGGAGTTTGAGGGGAGGGAAACGCAGTGTCCCGCCCCTCTCCGCTTTCTTTCGCGAGAAAGAAAGCTTGGCAAAGAAAGCGGATTGTCGCGCCGCTCCGCTGTCGCGGCTTGATCGACGCTTTTGAAAAAAGCTTTGCAAAACCCCTGTGGAAGAAGTTTCACTGGGGTTTTTCTTTCGCAAGAAAGAAAGCTTGGCAAAGAAAGCGGATTGTCGCGCCGCTCCGCTGTCGCGGCTTGATCGACGTTTTTGAAAAAAGCTTTGCAAAACCCCTGTGGAAGAAGTTTCACTGGGGTTTTTCTTTCGCAAGAAAGAAAGCTTGGCAAAGAAAGCGGATTGTCGCGCCGCTCCGCTGTCGCGGCTTGATCGACGCTTTTTGGGGAAAAAGCTTGGCAAAAAAACTCAATAGAGTAACACCCTCCACAACTTGTGTGCGCAATATGTTGTCAACCTATATTGGGAACAGAGCATAAGAAAAAAACGGCTGCCCGCGCGAGACAGTTACAGTGGTGCAAACGTCATGCGGCCGGATGTGTACAAAGTTTGTCACTTGAAAAACAGAGTCATCCGATATACTCCGGCAGAGATCACGTTACCGCCGCCGGCATGACGGCAGTCGATATGGACACTGTTTTCAAACTCTTTGACGGGAAGTTTTCCGGCAACGGCAGCATCTTCCAGAGCAAAATCGGAAAACGGCAGAGCTGAAAAGGCAAAATCATTGCAGCAGCTTATTTCCAACGCAGCAGTTTCTCCGGTAAATTTCAACTTTCTCACCCCGCTGCGGACACTGCCGAAACTGCCGGGGACATACATATCCTTCACATCAAAAGTGTATTTGCTTTTGATTGCGCCTGGAGTTCCGGGATAATTTTCATGCGGTCCATTACCGAAGAAGGTAACTTTTTCCATCACAGCGGGGATCCGGAACAACACCCCCAAACGCGGGATACCGGCAAATGATTCCGGCACGACAAACTCAACATCATAGCGGATCGAGCCATCATTTTGCGGGGTAAAACGCTGAGTAAACTCCAATTCATCAACCTCCATGACCTTTGGCAGTGCCAGAGCATGACACTCAATGCTTCTGCCGTCGGAAACAAAACGATCCGCAGCGACTTTGATCCGGTCAAGTTTCAGCATAGCAAGCTCTTCCGGAACCATCTGTGTCTGCCAGAGCGAAAGCCGGGGACCGCCGGAAATGATCTTCTCACCATTGTACCGCAATTCGCGCATCCCGTTGGCATCGATCACCGCCGAAAGTTTGCCGCTGGAAATGATCGCCTGTGAAACATCGTAGCGCACCCCGGTTATGTACTGTTCTGTAACCGAGGGAGGAACCAGCCATGCCGCCGGATGGACATCAAAATCATCCTCTGCACACAGCACGCCATCCTCATCATAAAGCCGCACGATCAGAACTGCACAACTGCCGTACACCATATCCGGAACATCTACCGAAAGCAGGAACTCCCTCGTTTCATCGACACGCATATCATTGAGCAGAAATTGACCGAATGAGTACCGCTCACCATCAATTTCCAGCTGCCATTTGCCGGAAACTCTGCCGCATCCGGCAAGACTGGTCACGGAAATACGCCCGGTGAGTTCTTCAAGAAGTTTGATTTCAAAGGCTTGTGCAAGATATTTTGCTGCAGACTCTCCAGCAGTCAGAAACTTTTCCATTTTATTCCATTCTCCCGAGCAAAACCACCGCAGTTGCCGCGATACCCTCGCCTCTGCCGGTGAATCCAAGTTTCTCTGTTGTGGTAAATTTGACCGACACGCACTCTTTTTTCCAACCGGAAACCGCCGAGATCCGTTCCCGCATCGCTTCCCGGTAAGGGGAAAGTTTGGGCCTTTGGGCGATAATGGTCAAATCACAATTCAAAATTTTATATGAGGAAAATTCCGGCAGGGTCAGAACTTTTTTCAGAAGTTCCATACTGTCCGCCCCGGCATATGCCGGATCATTATCGGGAAAGATCATCCCGATATCACCAAGAGCAAGTGCGCCGAGCAAGGCATCCATCAACGCGTGGATCGCCACATCGGCATCACTGTGGCCAAGCAAGCCGTATTCACAGGGTATCTCAACCCCGCAGAGGATAAGTTTTCTTTCTGCAACCAGTTTATGAACATCAAATCCCTGACCGATGCGTAAATCCATCATAAAATTTCTCCATAATACATTTCCGGATAAAAATCAAGCCGGAAACAGATAGTTCCGCTTCCGGCTGTACGATCAAAAAAATCACAGATTATTTTTTGATCAGGGCTTTGACCTGCTCACGCTTGCGGGCGAGATAAGCTTTGCGCCGGTTGCGTTTCTCGATCTTGTTGTGCTGCTGTCCCATTTTTATCCTCGTTTCGTTAAAGATTGACACAATTCAAGTTGTCATTTATTAATATAGCCGCTCTTTTCAATAATTTCAAATAATATTGTCCCTTTCCCGAAGATTTATCCGGCTATTTTTTCAAATTACCTTGATGAATTGCTCAAACGGGTGTAAATTATCTTTTGGGTAATGTCCCAAATTTTGTGAAACGGAAGCATGAGGTTATAAACAAACATTTCTATCAGTGTATAAAACATATCACATAAGTTGTGATCTGTCAACCAAGCCGGTACGGGTTTGATCCCACCGGTGGATGGATTGCGGAGGAAGGTCGTGTTTTGCGACGAGTACGGGGCAGGATCCGCCGTCGCATAAAGCTATGGCGGGACAAGGTGTACTATGTACCCGACTGCTCCGGCGCAGGAGCAAGGCGCGAGATTACCCGCAAGCCGGTACGGGGTTGATCCAACCGGTGAATGGATTGCGGAGGAAGGTCGTGTTTTGCGACGAGTACGGTGCAGGAGTGTACTATGTACTCGACTGCTCCGGCGCAGGAGCAAGGCGCGAGATTACCCGCAAGCCGTCACCGCAGATTAGATTTTTCACAAAATTAAGGACAACAACATCTTTTGTTGATAGTATTATTCTTATTACATTAGGAAACTGTATGAAAAAAATCCTTGCAGCACTCTTCGGGCTTTTCATAAGCATGAGCGTCATCGCCTCCCCTGATGCAGCGATGATACTGTTGGACGACCGCGAAGAAGTAACCGTCAATGCCGATGGCACTTCCACCACGGTCGACAAGTGCGTCTATCACATTCTCAACCGTAAGGGCGTCCGGCAGATGCGGAATATCCAACTGCACTTCAACAGCAGTTACGGTTCAATAAAGGTCACTCATCTGGCATTGAAAAAAACAGATGGAAAAGTGGTCAAACTTGACCCGGCGAAACTTTCCGCAATCACGACAGAAAGCAGTCAGATGGAGTCTGAAATCTTTGACCCGGCGCAGAAAGTCCTGAACGTCAACGTCCCCGGTCTGGAAGAAGGGGACATTCTGGAAGTGACCACGCTGGAGGAAGTCACCAAATCCCGGTTGCCCGGACAGTGGAGCGATATCGCCGTACTGCAGGCGGATTTCCCGATCAAACGCTATGAATACACCGTCAATATGCCGGCAGATAAACCGCTTGCCGGGATCTGTGTAAAAAATGAAGTTCCCGGCACATTGAAGTTCTCGCAAAAGAGTGCTGGCGGCCGGGTGATCTATTCATGGGTGGCGGAAAATGTGCCGCAAATACTTCCGGAAGCGGCAATGCCGCCAATGCATACCGAAATCCAGCGGGTACTGGTTTCCACAGTAGGGTCATGGGAGGATATCTCCAAATGGTACGATAAGCTCTGCGCCCCGCGTCTTGCCAAAGTCAACGGAGCAATGAAGGAAAAAACCGCTGAGTTGACCGCCGGGAAACAGAATGATACGGAAAAAGTCATGGCTCTTTTCCAGTTCGTTTCCCAGCAGATCCGTTACACCGGGGTCACGGATGAAGAAAGTGCCCCGGGATACGAGCCGCATGATGTCAGCAGGACTTTCAATCAGAAACACGGTGTCTGCCGCGATAAAGCCGCGTTGCTTACTGCGATGCTCCGGCTGGCTGGTTTCAAGGCGTACCCTGCACTTTTCATGGCCAACTCACCCAAAGATAAAGAGGTCGCCAACATCTATTTCAACCATGCCATCGTCGCCTGGGAAACCGCCCCGGGGCAATATCAGCTCATGGACCCGACCTTTGAAACCACTACCGAATTTCTCCCCGGTTATCTGGCCGGCTTCCCTTTTCTGGCAGCCAAACCGGAGGGTGACACGCTCCGGCTTGCCCCGCAAGTCAAAGCCGAAACCAATCTGCTGGATATAAATACGGAAGTAAAGAAAACCTCCGCAGTTATGACACTGAAATTTTCCGGTACTTACGACACAATGTTCCGCTCGGTATTTTCCGAATGGACAGAGAATGATATCCGCGCTTTATTCGCTTCCGCGATCCGCAGCACCGCTCCCGGAGCAAACCTGACCGGAGTGAAAGTCATGCCGGAAAACGTCCGCGACATGAGCAAACCGCTGTCGGTGATCATCAACTATACCATGCCGCAATTCACGCTGACAGGCAATCATCCTGTCCCGCTTATTCTGCCGCGTTTCAGTTCCGGTATACTGGGGACGCTTTTCAATGGAACTGCTCTCAAAAAACGCAATTTTTCTCTGCGGGTGATGCCGCGGGCGATCCGGGAAAAAATCACGGTTGACATCGACCCAACACTGCAATATGAATTGCCGCCAAAGATCGATCAAACTGAAAAAAGCCTCTTCCGGCTCAAACGCAAAACTGCCATAGAAAAAGACAAACTGCATGAGGAGTTCTTCATCGCGCTGGATACCATGCTGGTCGCCCCGGCTGATTATGAAAAATTCCGCGCCGTTTCCGTCACTGCCGAAAACAGCATGGATAATCACCCCATCGTTCATCACCAAAACCCTTATTCTGCTGCCGGAGCAAAAACAGAAGTGCTCAAGTTTTCGCGTCATTACACTTTGGAAGATAAATATCACTGGGGATGTAAATTCCATACCGTCACCAAAATCCTCAATTACGCCGGTGTAAAAGAAAATTCCAATATCACCATTCCTTTCCCCGCCCACACCGGCAAAGTGGAAATCACCGGCAGTGTAACTGACAGCAAAGGCAAAAAATATCCCATTACTGCCAAAGATATCCAGTTTATGGATGACCAAACCACCGCCGGAGTGCCGCGTTACACCAAACGCAAGCTGGCGGTCGTCACTCTGCCGGGAGTGGATGCCGGAAGTATCATCGACCTGACCGTAAACACTCCGGTTTACAAGCGCAACATGTTCCACACCGATCTGGTCACCCGCTTGTCCGATCCGGTAAAATATCAGGAATTGATCATTGAACATCCGGCAAAAATGGAACTGGAAATTTCCGGCATTCCCCGGGAGGTTCAGGATTCGTCCACTTTCGGCGGCAAACGGATCATCCGCCGTTACACCGTTGAAAACTCTCCCAAACTCCCGGATGAACCCGGTCAGCCGGAAAACTCTCTGTGGGTTCCGGCTCTGCAGATAAGTGCCGGAAATTATCAGGAACTCATACAGTATTACACCGCTATCGCCCAAAAACAAGTTGATGCCGCTTCACCGGAGATCGCCGGGCTTGCCCAAAAAACCGCTGCCGGAAAAACCACCGTCATGGAAAAAATCTCCGCCGTGGAAAAATACGTTTACAAACACATCCGCAAAGTGGAGTACCCGCTGAAGAAAATGTTCGATGCCGACTACACTCTCCCGCAAGTCACCCTGCGCGACGCCTGCGGCAACAGTGCCGACCGGGCGATCCTGATGGCGGCAATGCTCAAAGCTCTGAATATAAAGTATGAGTTCATCCCGGTTTCCAATGAGAAATACACGTCCCTCTCATTCATGCAGCTCAAAAAGTTCCCGCAGGATATCTTCACCGATCTGTTGATCAAAACCGATACCGGTGACAGGAAGTTGTACCTCAACGATGCCGGACTGTACGCCGACACCGGAACATTGCACCATTACAACCGCCTCTCTCTGGAAGAAAACACCCTGACATCCCTCCACTCCACTGAAGCGCAGAATTTCCAACGGTGGCTCTACTCCGTCACCTTGAACCGTGACCTCTCGGCAATTGTGACCTTGAAATACACCTGTTTCGGCACTTATCTGGAACGTATCCGCGAACAATTTGCCTCATTTACCGCTCAAAGCAAAAAACAGTTTTTGGAAAAATACGCTTCAAAGATCGCCCCGCAGGCGCAAATCATTGAAAGCAAGTTTGAAAACGGTACTCTCACCATTTTGCTTTCCATCCCCGGCTTTGCCAAACGCAGCGGCAAATTCGTTTCCATGCCGCTGCCGGGAATAAAAGAACTCTCCTCTGCCATGAGCATCCCCGGAGAAAAACGCCAGACCCCCTATTTCTCCGGCAATTACCGGGATATCCTCATTGATTACGAGATCTCCGCTCCGGAAAACTTCTCTATTGTCGTCCCCGACGATTTCCGTGTCAGTATCGGCAACACTTTTTTCAATACGGAATATTACCGCAACTACAAAAAACACCTCATCGGTTTCATGCTGAATCAGGATTACGGCATCTTCTTTCCCGATGAGTTTGAACTTCTGCGGGAACTGAACCGTAAAGTCAACCATTTTTCAACTGAAAACATTCTTTTCACAGTGGAGTAACATTTATGGAGATCAAAAAACTTTCCCTCGGAGCATTCGGAACCAACTGCTTTCTGGTCTATCTGCCGGATTCTGCGGAACTTTTCATCGTCGATCCCGCCGCCGAACCGGAAAAAATCATTGCTGAAGCGAAAAAATTTCCCTTCAAAAGTGCGCGTATCCTTCTGACCCACGCCCATATCGACCATATTTCCGCCGCCGGTAAAGTTGCTTCGCAGCTCAACATCTCCAAAGCGGAACTTGCTCCCGGCGATCACGATATGTATCACAGCAGCGAAAATGCCATTCCCCCTTACTTCTATCCGGCAGATGATCTGCCGCCGGTATCAGATTTCGATCCGGTAACGCATTGTACCGTCATCCCCCTGCCCGGTCATACCAAAGGCGGCAGCGGTTTTCTTTTTGATGACGGCAAAACCGGATTTCTCCTCTCCGGCGACACCCTCTTTTGCGGTTCGATCGGACGAACCGATCTTTACGGCGGAGATTACGCTGTATTGATAAAATCCATCACTGAAAAACTTCTCACTCTCCCCGATGATCTGACAGTTTATCCCGGACACGGAGAGGAAACCTCCATCGGCTATGAAAGAAAAAACAATCCATATATAAACTGAAAAAGGAAAAAGTTATGTCTGAATGTACCATCATCAGTAACTCCCGGATGCACGGGGAGTATTTCCGCGCCGTATTTGATGCCCCGGAAATCGCTCCTGAAAGCAACCCCGGACAATTCGTCCACATCCGAATCGACAAACGCAACGACCAGATGCTCCGCCGCCCGTTCAGCATCCACAACGCTCAAGACGGCAAACTGACCATCGTCTACAAAGTCGTCGGAAAAGGCACCCAAACTCTTTCCACTCTGCCTGCCGGCACTGTCTGTGATATCCTCGGCCCGTGCGGCAAAGGGTTCTCGGATCCGGCAGATGATGTCGTTCCGGTCGCAGTCTGCGGCGGTTACGGTGCCGCAGCCACCTACATGCTGACCCGCCGCAGCAAAAACGGCGGTGTCCTGCTCCTCGGAGCCCGCAGCGAAAAAGACATCCTGCTCACCGGAGAGTACGCCAATGCCGGTTTTCAGGTAAAAGTCGCTACCGATGACGGTTCCATCGGAACCAAAGGCAGAGTAACCGACCTTTTCCCGGAACTCCTCGAAGAGTACAAAGGTAAAAAACTCTTCTTTTACGGCTGCGGTCCCCACCCGATGCTCATGGCTCTGGCAAAACTTTTGCGCGAAAAAAATCTCGATGGCGAATTGAGCGTCGACCATATCATGTGCTGCGGCGTCGGGGCCTGTTTCGGATGCGTAGTCAAAGTCAATGACCACGCCCATCCGGGCGAATGGATGTACGCCCGCAGTTGTGCGGACGGTCCGGTTTTCAAACTTGCAGACATTTATACGGAGTAATTTATCATGGCAGATCTTAAAGTTGATTTCGGCAAATTCCAACTGAAAAACCCTGTAATGACCGCCTCCGGGACTTTCGGTTACGGTCTGGAATATTCTCAGTTTTACGACATCTCGCAACTCGGTGCCATCGTTGTCAAGGGCATCCGCAGTGTTCCGTCGGACGGCAACCCCACCCCGCGCGTGGCAGAAGTCACCGGCGGTATGCTCAACGCCATCGGTCTGCAGGGCCCCGGCGTGGAAAAATTTCTCCACGATGAACACTATCTGCCCGGAGTGAAGAAAACCGGTGCTTCCGTCATCGTCAACATCTGGGGCAAAACCGCTGAAGAATACGCCGATGTCGCAGCTCAACTCGAAGCCGAAGCCAAAAACGATATCACCGCTCTGGAAATCAATATCTCATGCCCCAATGTCAAAGCCGGCGGTGCTGCTTTCGGAACTGATCCGAAACTTGCCGAACAAGTCATTTCCGCCGTCCGCAATGCCACCACATTGCCGTTGATAACCAAACTCAGCCCCAATGTCACCAGCATCGCCGAATTCGCCCGCATCGCCGAAGCCTGCGGCAGCGACTCCGTTTCCCTGATAAATACCCTCTCGGCAATGGCGATTGACATCGAAACCCGCCGCCCAAAACTTGCCAACCGCACCGGCGGACTTTCCGGTCCGGCCGTCAAACCCGTCGCCATCCGCATGGTCAACGAGGTTTATAAAGCGGTGAAAATCCCCATCATCGGCATGGGCGGCATCACCTGCGGCGCAGATGCCGTTGAATTTATGATCGCCGGTGCCGCCGCCGTCGCTGTCGGCACCGCCAACTTCGTCGATCCATTCGTTCCTCTGGAAGTGATCAAATTCATCAACGACTACTGTGACCGTCATCAGATGAAATCCGTCACCGAATTGACCGGTTCCCTCCTCTGATCACGTTTCTTTATTTATGGAAAAAAAGTAATCAAAAGCGAAACGGATCATCGCGCACGCCTCATGGGGCGTGCGTGATCGGTGCTTTTTGAAAAAAACTTGACAAAACCTCTGTGGTGAAACAGCTCTGCGGGCTGCAGTCCCCATAAAGAAAGGACAAAAATGAAAACATTCAACTCAAAATGTCCACATTGCAGCGTTGAATTGCAAATAAAAAATGATTTGATCGGTCGCGATGCAACATGTCCGGCTTGCGGCAGCACATTTACTGTCACAAAAAAATCTTCAAGTCACGGTATTGTATGGTTTGTAATACTTTCAGCATTCTTGCTTGCCGCTGTTATTGATGGAACAGATGCCGATTTTATCAGCTTCATACATGATGCGAAAGTTCATGTGATGGGATACCTTGCCAAAGAGAAAAATATCACAGAAGAAAAACTGCAGGAAACTGAAGAACTCAACACAGAAGAAACGCATCTTACTGCCGGGGAATTTAAAACAGAGGAAACATGTCCCGCCAAAGAGTACATTATACCCCCGGAAGAAAAACACAACGACAGTGCGGTCACTCTCACTCCTGACGAAATACGTCTGGAGAAGGCGTGCCGTCCGCATTCTCCGGAGTTCGCCCCTGCCGTATGTGATAATGCCGGATCTTGCAAGGAGCAGGCAGCGGAACAGGCAGCGGAACAGGCAAAGGAACAAACTAAAGAACAGGCACTCTATGTGACTGAACAGGCAACGGCAGCAAAACGCGGAATTGTCAATATTAAAACACCCCAAAAAAACGAAGCTGCAAATGTTTCGAGGGTGAGCGGAAGACGGGTGAAAAATAATTGCGCAGAGAAAAGACCGCCCAGACAAAACGTGAGACGCAGCCGTTTAATAAACACAACACGCAGGTTTGCCGGTTTGGAAAAGTCAAAAAAGGCCGAAGCGGAAAATATTGCGGAAATGAGCAGAAAACGGACGCAAAACGTTTATAACATGAAAAGACCGTCCAAACAAAATGTGAGACGCAGCCGTTTGACGATTGCAAAGCGTAAAATCACCAATACTGCGAATCCGGTCAGGCGTTCAGCCGGCAAAGTAAGCAGCACACTCCGCCGGAGAAAGAACTCCATGTTCCCGAAAAAACATAAAACCACGTTCACGCAGAAGGAAAATTCGATGAAAAAAAAATAATAGTGCCCTCTTCCTCCGGCAAGCAATGATAAACACATTCCGCACTATACATGCCGGAAAAATACGTTAATATCAACAGGCACTGAATACGGCACAAAAGAGGAGACGTACATACATCCGCCTCACGCGTCCGGAGGCAGGATCAATTTCGCAGGAACTTCCGATACAAAACTGCGGTTACGTTTGTATGTGATAATATCCATATAGCGTTTAAGTTCTTCATAAAACACATCATACTGCTGGCGGATCATCGCTATTCCGGGAATATTTGCCAAAGCCAAAATATATTCAAACGCCAGAACATGATAATCTTTTCCGCTCTCCAAACCTCTTGCAGAAGCGAATTTGACCAACGGCAAAGAAAATTCACTGTTCAACACAACTATTTTCACCCCTCTGTTCCGCAAAATTTTTTCAACGGCGGCAATATTTTTTTCCGGATCAGCAAAAGGCAGTATAAAATTATTCTCCGGTGCGATCGTTATACCTGCTTCACAACATACCCGGTAAAAATTAAGCATCCGTAAACTTTGATAAGGGTATTTTATACCGGGTTCTCCGGAAATGACCGATAATGGAGCATCAGAACACGACTGCAAAAAATGCAATCCCTGGCGGAAACTTGCTGCAGGTTCAGTATAAATACGGTCAAAACCATCGAACTCACGGTTGATCAGCAGTTGCGGGATGTTGCGATCTTTCAGATAATTCATCAGAGGCAGCAGATTGTAACCGGGATTTATGTAAACATTCAGAGTATCACTCTGGCAGAGTGTGTTGACCTCTGCTTCGGCATTTTCAATCGGAATAAATTCCACCGGTACACAAAATTCACTGGAATTGACCAACAGACACGCCAGAGATTGACGGAAACTTTTAGCATCGTAAGCCGCGACCACATTCATTTTGCGGATAACAGCTTTTCCCGGCTTGCCGGAAGCGCAGATCACAGTTCCCTTGCCCTGATATCCGGCAAGAAAACCCATTGCCGTCAACTCTGCAACCGCTCTTTCAACCACGGTACGCGAACATTGGAAGCGGCGCATAAGCTGCCGCCGCGAAGGAATATATCCGCCGACAGACAGTTCTCCGCTATGGATCTCCCGCAGCAAAGTATTCAACACAACTGTTTTTTTATTGAGCATATCCGCCTCATCAAATTACCGGTCTGTTATAAAATACTCCGCAAAATACTTTTTGTCAAGAAACTAAACAAACAAAAGATACAAGAATACAAGTTTTACCATCGAAAAACGGGATTAAAAGTTGTATTTTATGTTTATTCATGTATATTTGAATTAGCTTGGACTCCCCTTGTAAGCAACACTTTATCAGAAAGGATTTCAACTATGTGCCGTTACGATCATTCCGGAAAAAAATCTTTTTTCACTTTGATAGAACTGCTTGTAAGCACTGTTATCTCATCATGGCATTTTTTTGCACAAAAAAGTGCGGTTGCAACTCAACAAAGAAGTCCGCTTTTCTTGAAAAAGGGAGTGGGGTTTGGGGAGAGGGGAAAAACCTCTTTTCCCG
>SUWK01000082.1 GCA_015061525.1 Lentisphaerota bacterium | reverse complement strand
CGCTCGGCGGCAACCGCCTCGCACCCGTGTGTTGAACATGCCACAGAGGGCATCAAAAAGAAAAACCCAGCGGATGTTACTCCACTTGGGTTTTGCCAAGCTTTTTTCAAAAGCGTCGATCAAGCCGGAAGTTCCTGACAGGTATTGGCAAGTCCGCACTTGAGCAGTACCGGTTTATCGGAGTAAGCGAGTTGATATGAATAGGGACTGCCGCAAAATTTTTGCAGCAGTCCCTGACGGTAAATGGTTTTGGATCAGTAATTTGCAGCTTCGATCTCAAAGTAGGACTGGGGATGTTTGCAGGTCGGGCAGAGTTCCGGAGCTTTGTTGCCGATGTGGATGTGACCGCAGTTGCGGCACTCCCAACGCTGGGGACCGGTTTTGACGTAAACTTCGCCTTTTTCCAGATTTTCGATCAGCTTGTTGTAACGGTTCTCGTGGCGTTTTTCGATTTCCGCGACGCGGGCAAGCTGACGGGAAAGTTCATCAAAACCTTCAGCGGCGGCGACTTCAGAAAACTCCCTGTACATCTCCGTCCACTCCTCGTGTTCGCCGGCGGCAGCAGCTTTGAGGTTGCTCAAAGTATCACCGATACCGTCCAGAGCCTTGAACCAGAGTTTGGCGTGTTCTTTTTCGTTGTTGGCAGTCGCTTCAAAGATCGCGGCGATCTGTTCGTAACCCTCTTTGCGTGCTTTGGAGGCAAAGTAGGTGTATTTGTTGCGGGCCTGGGATTCTCCGGCAAATGCGTACCAGAGATTTGCTTCAGTTTTGCTTCCTTTGAGTTCCATAATATTTTCCCCTTTGTTTTTTTTGGGAAATCCCCATGCGGGAATTTCCGGTTTATTGTTTATTTATTCCGGCAGTTGACCGGTTTTACAACTCTCACATAATCCGGTGAACCGGATCTCCATGTGCCGCACTTCCCCCGGAACAGTGTCAGCGAAGGAGGAGACATCATTATTCAGCGCAAAATCCGTGATCGTTCCGCAGTTTTCACAGATGAAGTGACCGTGCGGGGCGGTGTTGCTGTCATACCGCGCACTTGCGACATGATCCAGACGCCAGATCAGACCGTGACCGGCAAACTCATTGAGAATACGGTAGACGCTCTCCCGGGTGACTGTGGGCAGCTTGGCGCGGACGGTCGCCCATACCGAATCAACATCCGGATGGCAGCAGTTTTCGGCGACACACTCGTAAACTGCCATGCGCTGCGGAGTGCATTTCCACTTGAAGCGGCGGCAGAGAAGCGTGAAGTTTTCCTGTTGGCGCGTATCCATCTTATTGTATCCTCAAGGTTATTTTATCTTGTCTATAATTAAATTTAACATTTATTTGCAAATAAATCAAGCGGTTTTTCAAAAAAAAAATCGAAAAATTTTACCGTCAATTCAACAGGTGGAGAAACTCCGGAAAAAAAATTCTTTTAAATTATCCGGGATAACGCTTGACAATCTTTTCGACGCAGTGTATCTTAATTGTGTTGTTTATTAGTAACTTATAATCAAACTTGGCTGGCTTGGTTGAGCAAATGAAAGCGCAGGAACTTTATCAGGAGTTGAAAAATAAGATCCGCAGGGGGGAGTTATCCGGAAAACTTCCCTCTATTGCGGAATTGTGCGCTTATTATCATATCAGCCACAATACGGTGAAAAAAGCTCTGGATATTCTTAAAATGCAGCAGCTTGCCTACGGTGTCCCGGGCAAAGGGGTCTATGTCCGCAACTTTGTCCGGCAGAAAAAGAATCCGGACAAAGTGCTGATCTATTGTTCGCTTTTCAGTCTGAAAAATGCGTTTTATCTGCGGATGCTCAATATGCTCCGTCAGAAAGCAGCTTCAGAAAGCTTTTCCATTGATCTGTTGACAGATCTGCAGAATATCGATCTTTCCAGTTACCGGCTTGCGTTGGTGGTCAGAGGATGGCATGAGGAGGAGAACCGAATCATGTTTTCCCGCTTTGCTCCGGTAAAGGTGTACGGAATAAATTTAGAGTATATGCTTCCTCCGGGACACACTGTCAGCGGTTGCCGCAATGACAATTTCTCCGGCGGTTACATGGCAATTGAGCATCTCTACTGCCACGGTCACCGCAATATCGGAATATTCGCTATCGACCTTGCCCCGGCTGAAAATATTTTCCACCACCGGCTGGGGGGTGTGGAGAAATTCGTATGTGAACATCCGGAGATCAAATTGCATATATGGGATGTCCCTTATTGCAGCCCGAATTGCGGTGATTTTATTTCACGGCAGTTATCGGAACATCCGGAAATCACCGGAATTTTTGCATTTACCGATGATATTGCCATGCGGGTGATCAATTGTTTGAGAGAGCATAAAAGAAGTGTTCCGGATGATGTATCTGTTATAGGTTACGACAATGCGGTCTTTTCAGATCTGCTGGTTCCGGCTCTGACCACCATAGAGGAAGATGCCGAAGCAATGGCAGAAGCGGTGTGTCAAATCGTTCTTGACCATTTTTCCGGCAAGGAGTTGACCGGGGATATCATAATAAAACCTGAACTTGTTGAACGGGCTTCCGTTAAAAGCATATAAACATCATAACCACAAAAGAAAGGACATCAAACATGTTGAACAGAAAACCATCCGTCCGGAGTGGAAATTTCACTCTCATCGAATTGCTCGTAAGTACTGTTATCTCATCATGGCATTTTTTTGCACAAAAAAGTGGGGTTGCAACTCAACAAAGAAGTCCGCTTTTTTTGAAAGAGAAAGGGGGCGCGGGGGAAAGGGAAAACTTTTTTTCCCGTGAAAAAAAGTTTTCCTTGTCCCCCGCACACTCATTTACTTTAATAGAACTGCTGGTAGTCATCGCTATCATCGCCATTTTGGCGGCGATACTGCTGCCGGCACTTAACAGCGCAAGAGAGCGCGGACGCACCGCCAGCTGTATTTCCAATCTCAAGCAGATCGGCAACGCCCAGGTCATGTACATGAATGACAATCAGGATTATCTGGTACCCCACTTCCCGGGAACGGCGATGCTGGGCAGCGGTTATCCCGCCGGTGCTGACACTTGGGTCATCGCACTGAATCCCTATGTCCAGATGGTGACATATCACAGCACGGACGATATTGAATTGACCGGTGTCGCCGGTTGCCCAAGCGATGCAAACTTCAAATGCACCTACAATAATGTCGGCAAAAATCATCCCCGTGATGATGTTTCTTATGCCTATAACTATATGATTTCCGGTAAAAAAGTCAACACGATCAAATCAGCCGCCAAAAAGCTGATGTTCGTTGATTCCCGGCATCAGCGTGCTGTTTCCGGAGTCAAAAACGCTTGTGATTCTCATGTTACCGGCAGCAACAGCATCGACAATGTTGACAAACGCCATGCGGGGGGTGCCAATGTACTTTTCATCGGTGGTCATGTTGCCCATCAGGGGGATAAAGAGATGGATAACTTCTTTGCCGGTACCTGGCCGAATCTGCCGTTGTACCATCCGGATTATGAATAAGCACAGCGTGTACACGATTTGAGGAGTAGAAATGAGCACAGTTAAAATATTTTCAGCATTGACGGCTTTTGCTGCGGTATGCCATTTGTATGGTTTGACCGTGGCAGAGGCAGAGAAATTTACAGCTTCCAAAGAGGTGTCTTCTTCAAAAGTGGTAACCTTTGACGGAAAAGAATTCAGTCGGACCAAATGGAAAACCGGATTTTCCGTTGTCAAAGAGGGAATAAACTGGACCAGATGTCTGAAAGTTTCCAAAAAAAATGCCGACCGTGTAACCCCGATCGGGTTGATTCAGATTAAATCGCCCAAACCGGGAATGCGTTACCGCCTGAGTGCATATATGCGAGCGGAACTCCCTCCCGGAGTGAAGGTAAAAGAGAATACCAAAATCGAGATCCTCGGTATCGATCATTCATGGAAAGGCAAGTGGCTCGGCGGTTCATACAGCGCAGTACCGTTGCCGGACCGAGAGTGGAAACGGTACGATATCATGGAGTTCTCTCCGAAACAGCACCCCTGCAATATGCTGCTCATCACCTACTTGTATACCCCTTTCCCCGCGACGGTCTGGATCGATGATATCCGTTTGGAAGCCATGGAACCGGATCCGGTGGCGGTACTGCTCAAACCTTGCAATCTGGCATTTACCAAAGATCAACCAATTGAATTTGAGTTGACCGGCAGCGGAACTGTTCGACCCGGTACCAAAGCTCTGATCGCTCTCGGCAAGGTGAAAAAGATCGCTGAATTTGATAAAAACGGCAAATTATTATGCCGGTTCACGGAAAAATTCGCCGTCGGCAGCTATCCGTTTACCATAACTATCCTGAATGTAAAAAGCAAACAGAAAGTCAAGAGTTTCAAATGGCAGATCCGGATCACCGATGAAAGTACCCCTCCGGCAAATGCAGCTGTCCCGGATAAATACGGCAGACTTATCGTCAACGGCAAACCTTTTATGCCGGTGGGATTTTTCGGCGGTTCGTTCAACGAAACACTGGCAAAACAATTTGCCGACAATGGTATCAATACCCTTCTCTACTACGGCTTGATCGGCGGCAGACGGACTCCGGATGCCAAACGGATCGCCGAAATAGACGATTTGATGAAACTCGCTGACCGAAACGGTATCAAAATCATCCCCTGTCTCATTCAGCAGACTCCGACCCATGCTGCCAGAGTGGATTCTTTCAAAGGAGCTAAAGGAGTTGATGACGCGACTGTGGAATTGGTCAACCACATCAAACAGTATCCTGCATTGCTGGCATGGTACATCGCCGATGAAACGCCGGTTAATGATTTGCCCAAGGTTGTCCGTATCCGGGAAAATGTCAGTGCCGCAGATATCTGGCATCCGACATATGCCATTACCTGCCGTCCGGAAGATTTCCCGCTTTTCGGCATTGCCGGAGATATTGTAGGTGTCGATCCTTATCCGGTTTCCGCCGATGCAGCCGGTATTCCGGTGGATATCAGCCGCTGTGCATCGTGGATGATCGCTGCCGGAAAAACCGGTCAACCGGTCTGGATGATCCCTCAACTGACCAATCTTGGCAACATCCGTTTTGCCGGAAAGCCCGAAGAATTCCGCACCAAATCCCGCGGTCCATCAGCAGATGAATTTGTTGCCATGCCGCTGCTCGGTGCGATCTACGGAGCAAAAGGCTTTATTTCCTACTCCTACTTTGACATGGAGCGTTCAGAAAAAATGCAGCCGGGCTACATGAAGGAAAATATGCCGAATTTCTTTGCCTCTACCCGACTGCTGCGCAAATTGGAACCGTATATCATGGGGATCGGATCCCGTCCGGTAAAGGTGATATCATGTACATCCCAAAAAGATTTCCATGCGGGGATTCTCCGTGCGGAAAACGGCAGAGAGTGCGTGATCGTCTGCAATTCCGGTGTTGGTGATATGACAGCGGTTTTCCGGGTGGATGGCTATAAAGGAAAATTCAAGTCCGAATTCGGCAGAATACGGGAGGTCGCACCGGGGAAATTCGAGTTTACAGCCAAAGGTGTTCAGGCGGATGTCCTTTTTCCTGCAGAGTGAAAAATCTGAATAAATTGCAGTTGCAAATATCGAACTGTACTTGACTTTTTCTATAAGTTGAACTACAGTAACAGAAATGCATTTTTTTGCATCGCTTCCTGCTGATCCGGTATATCGTGATCATGCCGGAAGCCGGAGAATTTTTTCAATACAAATATTTGCAGCTGTAAACTCTAAAGAGAAAGGGAAAACAAAATGAAATCAACTATGTCACAACAATTCCCGTATACGGGAGTAAAGCGTACACGCTTTACTCTTATAGAGCTGCTCGTGGTCACCTCACAACTCTGCCGTGATTTTTTCAAACGCTTTATTTGTACGGATATGTACGGATATGTACGGAAACATACGGAGAGTGCCGCTCACAAAAATACGCCGCATCATGCAGCAACGCCGTGCTTCATTCGATCAGCGTTTACGCTGATCGAGCTATTGGTCGTTATCGCCATCATCGCGATTCTGGCAGCGATCCTGCTTCCCGCTCTCAACTCCGCCCGGGAACGGGGACGCAGTGCCAGCTGCACCAACAATCTCAAACAGATCGGTACGGCAGTTGCCATGTATACCGGTGACAATGAAGACTATCTGATGCCGGAATATGCCGGGATCATGTTTAATGGCGAGTTGATCTCAGGGTCCAACAAGTATCCGTTCTGGATGCATTTTCTCCATGCCTATGCTCCGTTGATTGATACCAGTCATCCCAGTTATCCGACTGCTGCCATCGCGCCGTTGGGTATTTGTCCCAGCGATGCTCTCGGCAACTACGGTTTTGAACGCGGTAATGCAACCAACGGCAGAGATAATCCCTCCTATGGTATCAACTATAAAGTGGTCAGAACTACTACTGCCTATGCTCCGAAACTTTCCCAGATCAAGTCACCCGGCAAAAAGCTTTTGATCACGGATGCTCTTCACCGTTACAATGATATTGCCACCCGCAGCAACGATGCCGCCATGATCCTCGCCGCTACTCCCGGTGATATTGCCAAACGTCACAACGGCAGCGGCAACATTCTGTGGCTCGGCGGACATGTTTCCGCGATGACCGCTGAAGAAATGAAAGTGCTTACCGGAAGCAGTGCTTATATCAAACCCGATGTCGAATAACGTAAACTTTAACAGGAATAATCAGTAAATGAAAAAAATCAGCAAACTTTTCTTTGTCCTGCTGACGGCGTGTTTCGCGCTGAATTTGTCGGCAATTGATATGCCGGCATTGAGTTATGCCTTGAGTTTGAAGATCTTTTTTCTGCCCAAAGAGCTGAATAAAGAAGTCAAATTCACCTTTTTCAAAAGAGACAACAACGGCCGTGCCGGTGCCGATGCTCTGGCATTCACCGTCTACTCCCCCAGTGAAAAAGCAGTTTTTGAGTACACCATCCCCGATGACGGTGAAACCGGACACCAGTGGAAATTCGGTCCCCGCCAGAAAGCGGAGGTCAAATTTGTCCCCACTGAAAAAGGTGTGTATACTTTGGAATTCAAAATGGATTGCGATGCGTATTTGTACTTTGACAACAATGAGGTGGAAAATACCTATGTTGCCATGAATAATACCCGTTTCCGTACCGGCAGCAATAATCCGGCGCACCTTTTCTTCTATATGCCGGTCAATAAAGTCGGCGAAAGCGGTATCATTGATATTTCCAGCAGCTACATGCATTACAATCAGATCACCAATATGACCATCACTGACGGTAAAACGGTGTTCTACGATAAATTCACCGGTGCGCCCGCTGCCAACCGCCGGGAAATTTTCGCCCACCACTTTTTCATCAAGCGCAGTGATCCCGAAGCTGTCTATGAGCTTACTGCTGATAAATTCAATCTGATCAACTTTGTTCCCAAACTGTACCCGGCTCTGACGTTCTTTCTCAGCAAAGAGGGTGCCGAGGCTTTCAAACCTTATTTCTTCAAAAATAATATCGCTCCCAACAGCGTGACGCTGAGTGCCGCCGATGCCGCCAAACCTTTTGCTCTCGGCGCGGGTGAAAGCTACAGCATTACTTACCAGCCCGCCAAGAGCGGCAGCTTTGAGTTCACTGCGGAGATCCTCGGCAAAAAGTACACTTTCAACGCAAAAAACAACGCCGCTATCGTCGATGTGCCGCGCAACAACTGTTTCCCCGAGATCAAAACCGATGCCAAACTTGACGGCAGTTTCATCATCGCCCGCGTCGTCAGCGATCAGCCGACCATCGAAGCTCCGGCAGACGGTGAAGTGGTCAAAGCGGTCAACGGTAAAATCGTTTTCCGCGCTCTGCAGGTCAAAAATGCCAAAGAATACACTTTCACTCTGACCCATGAAAGCGGTAAAAAAATCCAGTTCACCGCCGCGAAACCGGAAATTACCAAATCCATCTACGACTTTGCTCCCGGTGTCTGGCAGATCACTTGTGCTTCAGATAACGGCAAAGCCGGAAAAACCAGCTGTTTTGCCGTACCCAAAGCCCGTAAAACTTCTCCGGCTTACGTCTACGATTTCCGTCCTGCCAGTGACAGCACTGTCAAAACCTTCAGCGAAATTTCCTGCCGTCCCATGATCGATATTGAGCAGATCGATCTGAAAAAGACCACCTTTACCGTCAACGGAAAAAAATATCCGGTGGAAATCCTCAAAGACGGACGCCATATCGGTATTCCTGCTGATAAAATCAAACTTGCCGACGGCAAAATCGACATCGCCGCCGATATCTATGACCGTTTCGGCAACTACTCACACTATGAGTGGTGTTTCATGCTGAATGTCAATATTCACAAAACCATCTCTTTCAACGAAGACGGCATCATGCTTTTCAACGGCAGAAAATTCATGCCGCTGATCTGCTACCCGCCCAAGCCCGGCATTCCCGGCGACACCGGTTTCAATACCGTACTGCCCAATACGCTCACCGCTTTGCCTGCACTGGATGTCTATTTGAAAAACAACATCAAAAGTTTGGATTCCGGCTGCGTTTACCGCGGATTCTACACGGAAAAAGATTCCACCCCGTTCCTGGATGTGGAAAACTATCTCAAAGGACCCGGCGGTGCGCACCCCGCCCGTATCGGCGCATGGCTGGATGAATCTGACGCCCATGTTTCCGATGAGTATGCCAGGAAGACTATGGAAGGTTATCAGAAATTCACCCTCAACTGCGGCGTGGTCGGTGTTTGCACCACCGGACGCAACCGTTACGCGGATATGGCGAAAATGGGCGACTATCTGATGGTCGATATTTACCCGCGTGAAAACGTGCTGAGTGTGGATTACTATTTCCAGAAAGCATTGAAAGATGCCGCCGGTAAACCGGTCTGGCAGCTCAATCAGGGTTTCGATTACGATTACAGCAACCGCGATCCCAAGACCATGATCCCCAATCCGGCAATGCTGAAATACGCTCACTGGGCATCTTTCCGCCACAGCCTGCAGGGTGTGGGATTGTATATGTGCGGCGAGAGCAAATACTGCAACTTCCCGCCGCTGTGGGAAGTGGTGAAAACGATGTACCGTCAGGCAAACGCTTTGAGCTTTGCTCTGGTCGAACCGGCGGTAAAAGAAAATATCCTGAATGCTCCCGCGCCGCTTGCCGGCAAGGTCATCCGTTACGGTGAACGTTATTACCTCATCGTTCAGAACCGCTCATGGAACGCTTTCCCCGCTGCTCTGGAGGTCAAAGGCAATTTCCATAATGATGTGCGCGTACTTTTTGAAGATCGCGTGGTGAAACTTGAAAACGGTAAATTCAATGATGTTTTCCAGGCCATTGAAAGCCGCATTTATGAGCTGACTGTAAAATGAAATTCAACTGCATTTACACTCCGGGAAACTGGTTCTTGCGCAACACCGTCACCGTCGGTACCGACGGGACGGTGACCTTGAAAATTTCTGCTGATCCCCACGATTATCAGAAGTTCCACTGTATGAAACTTCGTTATGACGGCAGCGGAAAATATGACGGAGACTGGCTGCTTGGCAACAGTTACCTCAAGTTCCGGATTTGGTTCGACGGTAAATTCATCGGCTGCGGACCTTTTCGGGCAATCACCAACGGCAACCGTATGGAACATACCTTTGCTGTGGAAAATGTCACCCCCGGCACCCATACGCTGGCGATCGCCTGCCGTTGTGATGGTGAAGGTATTTGCGCCACTGTGTCAGGCGGCAGTTCCGGAGAGTGGAAAACATTTAACGCCAATGAATTTTGTTCACCGGTCTGTTGGGAGACCCCCGCTGTTTACGGCTATTACAAGGGCGATTGCGGGCCTGGAGAGTATTTTGAACACTTGCGCGGCGACCTTTATCCGGATAACTGGCAGATGCCGGAGTTTGATGATTCTGCGTGGCAGGATGCGGTCTTTCATGAGGTGGAACGCCCCGTGGAGTACGCTCCATTCAACTTTGAATATGAAACCGTCCATCCGCAGAGTATCAAGCGTACCGCTGACGGCAGATTTATTGCCGACTTCGGCAAAGAACGCATTGCCGCTCTTGCTCTGACCGGCAGTGAAAACGGCGGCAATGTGGAAGTGCGGCTCGCCGAGGAACTCAAAGATGATGAGCGTATCCTCTGGCAGATGCGCAGCCATGTCTGTTATCAGGAGATATGGAAGTTCAAGAGCGGCAGACAGCAGTTGAGTCACTTCGGTCTGCGGGCGTTCCGCTATGCCGAGATAGCCGGTTATAATGCCGAACTTGCGGTTGATGATATTGCCATGCTCGTGGTGCGCGCTCCCTATCAGCCTGCTGCGCAACTGATAACGGATAATCAGTACGTCAAACAGGTGTGGGATCTCTGTGAAAACACCATCCGCAATATCACCTGCGATACTTTTGTGGACTGCTTTACCCGGGAACGGGTGGCTTATGAGGCAGATACGCTGCTGACGATGGGAAGTTTCTTCGTGTTCAACAACTTTACCGATTTTCTCAAACGGCATTTGCCGTTTCAGTTGAACCATCCGACGTGGCCGCAGGATTGGGCGCAGATAATTCCGCTGCTCTATTATGAATATTACATGGAAACCGGTGATATCCAAACCGTTGCCAGAGATCTGGATGCGTTGGTAGAGTACAGCAGTTACCGGCATTTGGTCAAAGACGGTATGATTGAGAGTTTTCCTTTGGAAATCCTTATCGACTGGCCGCGCAAATACCGCGACCGTTACGATACCGGCGACAACCGTTTTTTGAGTGTGCCGAATATGCTGGCATGTAAAGTTGCCGGAGTGATAGCGTTCCTCGCCAAAGAAGCCGGCCGCAGTGAGCTTGCGGAAGAATTTTCCCGTCTGCATCAACAGATGACAGCTGCCATCAATGCCCGCTGTTTCAATACGGCAACCGGATTGTACGTGGATCGCCCGGGATCGGAAAACAGTTCGCTTTACGCCAACATGTGGGCTTTGTATGCGGATATCGTCCCGAAGGAATTGCAGGCGAAAGTGGCAGAATTTGTCGCAGATTACGGTATGGAGTGCAGTTTATATTCCGGATATTATTATCTGGATGTGCTGTTCCGTTACGGTTACGGTAAGCTGGCGTTTGAGTATATTGCCAAAGCGGATTCCCAATGGCAGACAATGCTTAAAGCCGGCTGCAGTGTGACTACGGAATACTGGATCGGTGATGTCCCGATGATGAGTCTGGCTCATCCGTGGGGAAGTTATCCGGCGCATTTTATCGCAAAATATGTTTTCGGTCTGAAGGCAGTTGCCCCCGGAAGGAAAACGTGCGATCCTGACAGTTCTATCGACTTTTCCGGAACTCTTATCTGGAAATCACAGAAAACCGTCAGATAAAAAAGCTGATAAACGTTTCAACAATGTACAGTTCCGCCCTGCCGGGCGGAACTTACGTTTATACGGACAAGTACGGAGGTGTGTACTGATCCGTCAGGTATTGAATTTAATGGCTCTGTTCCTGATATTGGTTGATGCCCTCCGTGGCATGTTCAACACACGGGTGCGAGGCGGTTGCCGCCGAGCGCGCAGTCCGCATGCGAATGTACTTTGCGAGCATTTCCATGCGAGCAAAGCCGACGCAACAAATGTTGCGAGGATGAGCGGAGGACGAGCAATAAGCCGCGAGCGACCGGAAAGAGTGCCAAAGGCACTCGCCCCGGGAGCGCAGGCGCAATAACTTAATGGAAGAACCCAATGCCCCGCAACAGTCACGGGAAGGCTCTTGAGGGAGGGGAGTTTGAGGGGAGGGAAACGCAGTGTCCCGCCCCTCTCCGCTTTCTTTCGCAAGAAAGAAAGCTT
>SUWK01000081.1 GCA_015061525.1 Lentisphaerota bacterium | reverse complement strand
TGATTTATCATCAAAAAGTATCCCGCTTTTTTTGAAAGAGAAAGGGGGCGCGGGGGAAAGGGAAAACTTTTTTTCCCGTGAAAAAAAGTTTTCCTTGTCCCCCGCACACTCATTTACCTTGATCGAACTGCTCGTCGTAATCGCCATCATCGCTATTTTGGCGGCAATCCTGCTGCCTGCCCTCAACTCTGCCCGTGAGCGCGGCAGATCCGCCAGCTGCATCAACAACCTCAAACAGATCGGCGGAGCAGCTGCCCAGTATCTCAATGATTACGATTATTTTCCCCGTTCAGCAGTCTACGGCGGAACTGATACGACCCTGCCGCCGTGGTTCGCCCAAATCGCTTCTTATATCGGCTGTCCGACCAAAGGTGAAGGCAGCACCCTTTCGCTTGACGGAGCCCAGGAATACGGTGTCTATGTCTGTCCTTCCAATGATTATACATTCAGCAAAGGTCAGATCTACGGCGGCAAATCCGGTATGAACTACGGTATCAATAAATATTACGGTTTCGGTACAACCATCGGCGGCAGTAAAATATGGGCTCTCAAGGGGTCACAAATCGTCAATCCTTCAAGCAAATATTATATAATGGATTCCAAAACCTACAATATGTCATGGGATTCTGCCGTATCCGACACCACAGGTATCGCCTACCCGCACAGTGCCCAGAAGTATCTGAATATGCTCTACGGCGACTTTCACGTCGGTTCCCTCGCCCGTTCCATCACCCGCGAATCCGGCTCCACCTGCAACATCGACGGCTGGGTTCCTGAAAGAGAGAAATTTTAATTGCCATGAAACTGAAAATGCTCTGTTCATCTTTGCTGGCATCGGCAGCTGTTATCGCTGCCGAAGGCCCGAATATGCTGAAAAATCCTGATTTTCAGGATAAAAGCAACCACCGCAAACACTGGAAGTTTGAAAGCATGGGTGACGAAATATTCACCATCAAGTACCATGCTGACAAAAAAGCCGTTTCAATCGCCTCATGCAGCAATGAGTTTTCCGGTTATCTGGGACAGTATGTCACCATCGAACCCGGCAAACGCTACATCTGCCGTGCCGAAACGCTGCTCCCGCGCGGCAGAATTCTGCTCTACGCCATCGGTTACGGTAAAAATGGCGAAACAACCGGCACCGAGGGCAGGATTTGGGACTACTCCTATGCAGATAATCCGCTCTTTCCGGAGTTCATCCCGTTTGCCTACTCGCCCGGAGAAGGAAAAACTGATTGGAAGACCATCTCATTTGAACTGAAACCGGATAACCGGATAACCAAGTATCAAGTCAAGATCGGCAGTTACTTCGGTGAAGGTATCCTCTATGTCCGCAATGTGGAATTCCGGGAAATCAAATAAGAGAATCTGAAATGAAAAAATTATTGACTATGTGTTCGTTATTATCTGCTGCCGTGATTCAGGCAGCACCGCAAATAGAGATCACCCGCTTTGTCAACGGCAAAGATGAGCCGGTTCCGGCAGCCGCCAAACTGGAAGTAAAACAGTCATCCCGTAAAAACGGCAGCCTTGATGAATTGGATGTGACTATCGCCAACAAGGGAACCGAAACTCTGCTGCTCCGTCTGCGGGCCAAACTTCCGGCTGGTAATGCGGGAGGAAATTACTGGGACGGCAATGCGTATACCAAAGAAATCACTCAAAGTTACGCTCCGGTGCTTGACCGTCACGTTTTCCCGCTGACAAGTTATGCAGATAAAGATCAGCTCCATGCAGTAGGTTTCGCTCCGCAAACCGTCGCCAGCCGCTTTGAACGCAGCATTGAGATCAAAGATGGCAAAGCTTTTTTGGTATTTGACCTTTTCCGCGTGCTGTACCCCGGTGAAAAACTGACCGACACCTTTGTCAGCACCTCATTCAAGGGCAAAAGTTATGTGGAAGTGGTGGAAAATTATCACCGCACCTACCCGCAGTGGTTCCGCCCTGCCCCCGGAGTTGACAAGCGCATTTACGGTACCGGCGGATATCTTTCCAGTGATGCAAAACTGCGCGATTATCAGTATGAGGAGTGCCGCCGCACCGGATTTGACTGGGAGTGGTACTACAACTCATATCAGCGTTCCGGAGATTACTACCCCTCTGCCAAATACTGGGACAACAAGCTCGGTTACAAGCAGGAAAAATCTCACGCAAAATGCAATATTCCCGGCACCATCGCCGATTGGGAAAACAATCATAAGATCCGTACTGCAACCGGTGACAAGACCAGTGCGCTCTTTTACTATTACATGCAGCAGTACTGCAACACCGATCTGATGAAAGATTTCATGGACAGCCGCTGGAAAGATGCCAAAGGCAAAACCGGTTACCGGGTAAAAGGCTGGGCGGATGAGTTCTGGGCGGAATACGTCTGGCCCGGTCAGGCGGGCAGTTTCGGAAAAAAGACCCGCGCCGACCTTGCCAAACTGTGGCAGAACCTCACTATTTCCGGATTCTCTCTGGATTGTGCCATCGGTACGACGCCGTATTACGGTGATTTGGTTAAAGAAGAACCGTACCGGGCTTATGACAAAGAGGGAAAAATCTTTGTCCTTGAGGGAGTTGCCCTTGCCTACAACATGGATTACACCCGCAATCTGCCATTGCGTCCGGATGGCAGACGTGCCGGTTCTCTGGTCAATGCTCCGTACAACTATCTTTCCATCTTCCACGCCGACGGCGAAATGCACGAAGCGGCGGCATGGGAACGTATTGACCTGCCGGTGCCGCACCGTCTGATGCTCGGTAAAAAACCGTGGTATTTGTGGCGGGGGTTTGTTCTTGCTCCGTACCTGAACTGGGAAAAACTGCAGCAGCATGAGATCAACTCCGCGATTTCCGGAGCGGTCGATTACCTGATCCTCTTTTCGCTGCGAATGGGAGCAAGTCCCTCGAAAATGTTCATGCGCGGCTATCCGGATATGCTTGAAGTCAAACCGCTGATCACCAAACTCAACACCGCCGGTTGGAACGCCGCTCCTTTCGCATGGGTAGACGGCATGGAAGGTGAAGATGATCCGTGGGGACTTAAAAACCGTTTCTGGCTCTCCCGCTACGGGGAAAAAGATGAGATGTACATCGTCATATCCAACCCGCGCCGCGAAACCGGCAAAGGTACGCTGCGGATATACGGAAACAAATTCGATGCAGCCGGAGCAGTATTTGCAGATATCACCGGCAAAGAAACCGTCAACCGCATCGAAAACGGCGAAACGCTGATCGACTTTGAACTGCCGCCATTCGGATATCTGGTTCTGAAACAGACCGCTTCCGGCAAAAACGGCAGTATTTCTGCGGTTTTACCGCAGGAAAGACCGCAGTACACCATGATCCCGGCAGATGATTCCTGGGTCGAGGCACTGCCGTTGTCCGATGACAAAAAAGGTGCGCTGGCGGCGATCGTCGGCAAAAAAGAGGAAGTTGCCGAACTGGATTACCTGATCACGTCTTTGTCCACCTACAGCGCGTTCCACCGGGGCAGGATCCGGGTTCCTGCGCCGCGTTTATGGCACCTGATCGGAACGTTCCACGAGCGGTTCCGGTTCCCGATAGTGGAAAGATCACAGAAAAAGACCATCTTCGCGATCGGTGAAACTGCCAGAAAAAAATATTTCCCGGATGTGGAAAAGAGCGATGCAATCGTTCACCGTCAGGAAAACGGCAGACACTTTGTAGGATTTTTCCCTGGCAAAATGAGTGAAGCACAGCTGCTCAAAGCGTTCCTCTTCCGTCTGGACAAAGCATATCCCTTCGTTGCCGGAACCATGTCTGACTGGCCGGGCAAGCTCAAAGCCGCCGACAAGGCGTTCCGCAAAAATCAGCCGACCCTTGCTGATGCATTGGTACATCCGGCCTTCGGCAAACGCTTTGCCATGGATGCCGGCGAAATCGCCATCGCCCGCCGTGACGGCAAACTTTTCCTGCGTACGCGTTTTTCCGACACCGATGATCTGGTAACTGAATTGCTGATCGGCAGAAACGGTCAGTTTGAATTCGGGGCATCCCGCCGTATACCTGCCGGTCTGGGAGTGACAGCCGACAACATGCTCACCGGAACTCAAGTTTACGCAGCCGTGGATGAAGCGGCTCCCGTGATGACGACTTACGGCAATGTCGCCGGCAACCACGGAGCCTTGACCGCATTGACGATCACCGTCAAAGATCACGGTTTCACCTCTGCCGATATCGGCAAAGCGAAACTGATTTCCCGCAACCGTACCCATTACATCCTGCAGGTGATCGACAAAGATACTCTGCTGATCATGTCGGAAAATATCGGAACAAATAACATCGGTTACTTTGACCGTGGTTCCATGCATACTGAATTTGAATGTAATGGAAAAAATTACAAGATCGACAAACTCCTCCACACCCAGCTTTATCCGAATGTACGGATCAAAAAGCAGGAGTTCAAACTGGATGGCAAAACTCTGCCGGATGGTGAATTTATCATCCGCGGTAAAAAACTCACCTGCGATGAGGTGTACGAGGTCATTTCCCCGGTCAGTCTGTTGGAAAACGTGCTGAAAAATCCCGGCAGGACTCCGGATCTGGCGGCACCGGAACTTAAAGGTGCTCTGGAACTCAACAACGCCTATACATTCACGCCCGACGGTACGGCGTATCTCTCCCAGAAATACCGTTTTCTGGAAAAAACCGCCCTGCGGCAGCTTGGTTTGCTGCAGACCCAGATCATCTCGACCCCGGGCAGAAATCCTTTCCGTCAATATGTGATCCCCAAAACGAAAGCATTTGAACAGGATAAGAAAATTTATGACTTTGCCAAAGGAGTCGACGCCACGCAAAAACTGCCAAGGATCTATTTCACACCGGCAAATGTTGCAGATCCGGCCAATCTGCCGGAGCGTTTCATCCAGATCGCCGGCCGCAATGATGCAAAACTCGGCAAGCTCAGGGAAACCGGACTGGTCATCGGTTACTCGCTGACCACCGGAGCCACCCGTCCGGAGATCCGCAAAGATACTGCGGCAAAAATGCCGGCATGGATCAATGTCACTCAGAAAAGTTATCCTTATGTGATCTGGTCACAGGGAGGCATCATCTATGAACCGGGAACGGTGATCGAGTGTTCAGGGTACCGTAAAATTTTTGATCCGAACAAATTCGGTGATATTGCTCCGGCAAGCTACACGATCACCGAAAACGGAGAAAAGCTGCTCTATATACACTTTGCCAAAGCCGGAACCGCAGATATCCCTGCCGGTTTCACTGACGTGGTGGAAAAATCTGCCGGGATCACCATTGCAAACGGCAAGATCACAGCGGCAGACAATGGCTGCTGGATCGTAATGAAATAATTCCGCCTGCAAAAGCGATGAGGGCTGCTGCAAAAATTTTGCAGCAGCCCTCTGTTTTTTACGATCGTTGTTTCAACGGTATTTATTCACCAGTTCAGCTCCGAGCCTGACACATTCAACGCAAGGGAAAGCCTGCGGTGCGCTCTTTATCTCACGACAACTTTCCGCACCGGCTGCAGCAATAAATTCAGCAATCACCCGTGCATGGCACTCTGCCGGAGTCAACTTCAAAGCGGCGTGCAGTGCGCCGCATCTGCCCAGAGGAGCTTTGCCGCCGCCGCACGTTTTCACGGCTTCACACAAAACCTCATCACCGGCTCCGGCTGCGACTGCCTGGGCACAGTTATGCAGTTTGGGAACGGCGGTAAACAACTCTACAGCTTTACACATATTTCAGCTCCTTTTATCACATTTCCGGTAAAGAATCACTGTAATTGCGGATATTTTCCCGCAGTTGATCTGTCAGCGGTATTTTGGTCTGATTGACGAAATCAAAGTGAACGATCACTTCCATGGCACTTACCGCCAAATCACCGGCATCATCATAGATCTGATGATCAAGTACGATACTGGTGTTTTTCACTTCACGCACAGCAGTAAGCACCCGGACATTTCCGGGAAAACGCAGCTGCTTGCGGAACTGTATTTCAGTAGCCGCCTCAATCGGACCGGTCTTCATTCCCTGATAGGCAGGCAAACCGATATTTTCCATGAACATCACCCTGCCCGCCTGCAAATAACGAACGATAGAAACGTTATTGACATGGCCGAGCAGATCCTGATCTCCCCAATCAATGCGTAAATTCAAAATCTGTCTTTTCATAAATAATTCTCCATAACGATACAATAATAATATACGCTGAAAAGCCGCATATATCAAATCGGCGGAGAAAAAAATTCATCATTATATATTTTTTTATTGAAAGTCGCTTTGAAAAAACCTTCATCAAGGCTTATATTAGTCAAAACAACAGTTTTTAGCCAAAGGAGCAGTTGAAAGATGTTAAAAGGCGTTCCAAAAATAATTTCTCCGGATTTGTTGAAGATTCTCGCGATGATGGGACACGGTGATGAACTGGTCATCGCCGATGCTCATTTTCCGGCATATTCATTCAACTCAAATGTCGTCCGGGCAGATGCGGCCCCCTCCCCGGCAATGCTGGAAGCGATACTGAAATTGATCGAGCTTGATCAGTATGTTGACACTCCGGTGATGCTGATGGCGACGGTTCCGGGGGATAAACACGATCCGGAATTGATAAAAGAGATAAATACAGTTCTCGGCAAAGATGCCGAAAGGGTCGACTATATTGAGCGTTTTGCATTTTACGAACGAGCAAAAAAAGCCTTTGCCGTAGTAGTTTCCGGAGAAAGCCGGGTCTACGGCAATATCATTGTCAAAAAAGGTGTAACTTTACCATAAAAAAAGGAGCTTATAAAAATGAGTATCAATAAAAACGGACGTTATTACGGTTCAATGCCCTGCATCGGGATCCGCCCCACGATCGACGGACGGCGCGGCGTATTGAAAGTACGCGAATCTCTTGAAGAACAGACCATGAATATGGCAAAAAGTGCGGCAAAACTTTTTCAGGAAAATCTGAGATATGCCGACGGCACCCCGGTCAAAGTAGTCATCGCTGACACCACGATCGGCAGAGTCGGTGAAGCCGCCGCCTGCGCCGACAAGTTCCGCCGTGAGGGCGTGGATATCACCCTGACCGTCACCCCCTGCTGGTGCTACGGAGCCGAAACGATGGATATGGATAAAAACACCATCAAGGCGGTCTGGGGCTTCAACGGCACGGAGCGCCCGGGAGCAGTCTATCTGGCTTCGGTACTGGCGACACATGCCCAGAAAGGTCTTCCGGCATTCGGCATTTACGGACATGATGTACAGGATTGCGATGATACGGAAATTCCTGCTGATGTGCGGGAAAAACTGCTGCGTTTCGGGAAAGCGGCGGTTGCCGTGGCGACGATGCGGGGCAAATCCTATTTGCAGATCGGTTCGATCTGTATGGGTATCGGCGGCTCAATCATTGATACAAATTTTATTGAAGATTATCTCGGTATGCGTGTGGAATCGGTCGACGAGGTGGAAGTCATCCGCCGTATGACCGAAGGAATCTATGACAAAGCTGAATATGAAAAAGCTCTTGCCTGGACAAAGAAATACTGCATCGAAGGTTTTGACAAAAATCCGGAATCTCTGCAGCGACCCCGGGCGGAAAAGGATGCCGACTGGGAGTTTGTGGTCAAGATGATGGTCATTATCAAAGACCTGATGAACGGCAATGCCAATCTGCCTGCCGGGTGTGAAGAGGAAATGGTCGGACATAATGCCATAGCCGCCGGCTTTCAGGGGCAGCGGCAGTGGACGGACTTTTATCCCAACTGCGATTTTCCGGAATCCATGCTCAATACCTCTTTTGACTGGAACGGAGCCAGAGAGCCGTACATTCTTGCCACGGAAAACGATGTTCTCAACGGATTGGGGATGCTCTTTATGAAGCTGTTGACCAACCGTGCCCAAATGTTTGCCGACGTGCGGACATACTGGAGCGGCGATGCGGTAAAAAGGGTCACCGGATATGAGATTGAGGGCAAGGCAAAAGATGCTGACGGTTTCATCCACCTCATCAACTCCGGTGCATGCTGTCTGGATGCCAACGGGGCAGCTCTGGATGAGAACGGCAACGGGGTAATGAAGCCGTGGTACGAAGTAACTGAAGCCGATCAGGAAGCGATCATGGCGAACTCTACATGGAACTATGCCGATCTCGGCTACTTCCGCGGCGGCGGTTACTCTTCGCGTTTTGTGACGACGGCGGAAATGCCGATGACGATGATCCGTTTGAATCTGGTCAAAGGTCTGGGGCCGGTCATCCAGATCGCAGAGGGGTGGTCGGTCAATCTGCCCTCAGATGTCACCGATACGCTGTGGAAACGCACGGACTACACCTGGCCATGCACGTGGTTTGCGCCGCGCTGTACCGGCGAAGGAGCATTCAAATCGGCATACGATGTGATGAACAACTGGGGGGCGAACCACGGAGCGATTTCCTATGGTCACATTGGAGCGGATATCATAACACTCTGTGCGATGCTGCGAATTCCGGTATGCATGCACAATGTACCGGAAGAGAAGATATTCCGTCCGGCGGCATGGAACGCTTTCGGAATGGATAAAGAAGGAGCGGATTACCGGGCATGTGAAAATTTCGGGCCGCTCTACCGCTGAAAAAATTGTATCATTCAAGCCGGACAGGAATTTGTCCGGCTTTTTTTCAGATTTTTTTCAGAAATGATTTGCAAATACACCCAACTGGAGTTAAATTATTAAAATAACTTGCGGAAGAATGGTCGAGTGGTTTAAGGCAGCGGTCTTGAAAACCGCCGAGGGGCAACTCTCCGAGGGTTCGAATCCCTCTTCTTCCGCCATTTTTTTAAAATAAAACTTGTGTAGTTTTTTAATTGGCATCAACGGATAAGATCACTGGTCGTCATGGGGGTATTCTGTCAGTGCATGGGGCATAAGATTTTGGCAGATATTTTATTCTCTGCTTATCTTTGCATTTGTTATGCTCTTTTTTTCGCCGTGGTACACAGGCAAAGAGTTTGAAGCATCTTTTTCCTACACCGCTTCAAGCGAGGTGCAGATCGCTCTGGCAGGTGATCACAAAGGTGATCTGTTCAGCAGGAAAAAACTGCTGTTTACCCGTTTTTCATTGCCGAAAACACTTCAGGAGCAACATGTCGTGCTCAATGTTCCTTATATTTCAAGGAATGTTTGCGGAGTTCGTATTGAAGTGCTTGAGGGTGAAAATTTTACCATCAGTGATCTGGTTGTGAAAGGCAAAAGTAAAAGTTGCCTTGTCGATTGGCAAAAAGATTTGGTCACTCTTGACAATGTGAAGATCAACGGTGAAAAACTTCTTACAGATGATGCGGCGGCGGCAGCTTTCCCTGTGCGGATAAAGGTGAAAAGAGTTCTGAATTACGGCATTTTTTCAGCGGCACTCTTTACTGCATTTTTGCTGTCGGTATCATTCTTTTTTCGCGTAAAAGTTGTTCCTTCACGCCAGTTGTTCTTTGTCACGGTGGTGATTGTGGTGATGCTTTTTCCTGTAATGAATATGGATGTGAAGAGCATTGTCAGCAGTGAAAACCGCTTTTTTCACAAATTCCCCGAATTGACAGCAAAGTTCCCGAAAGAGTTTGAATCGTTTTTGGGCGACCGTTTTTTCTGCCGAAACAAGATGATAAAAGCCAACCGCAAAATATTTGATTTCAATTTGTTTTCAAATGGCACACTTTCAGGCAACGGCAAAGCATTTTACGGTAAAGATGGGTGGATTTTTTCAAAAGGGTTTGACTCCATTGCCATGGCGCAGAATCATAACCGTTTTACTGAAGATGAACTGAAGGAGTGTGCACGCAGACTTGATGAGATCGCTGATGAATTTCACGCCCGTTTCAACGCTCCTGTTTTTGTGGTGCTTATGCCTGACAAAGAGCGGGTATATGAGGAGTATTACCCTGATTTTCTGCTCAAACAGCGCAGTCACAGGCAATCCCGTCTTGAGCAGTTGACCGATTATCTGCGCAAGCACAGCAAAGTTACGGTAATTGCTCCTTTGCCGCAGCTTCTGGAAATGAAAAAAAGTCAGCAGCTTTATTATATGGGCGGCACTCACCAGACTCCGCTGGGCGCATACATTTCTGCATTGGAAATCAAAAAAGCGGTAATGGCAAAATTCCCTCAACTCAAAGCACTGCCTGAAAATATTTCCCGATGGAAAACTGCCCGTAACGGCGATGTAGATGCGGCGATGCAGCTGGGATTTCAGAACCCTGAAAAAGAGCTTGACAGCAAATACCTTACTGCGTTGTCACCAGTATTCATACACCGTCATTCTCTGCGGAAAATGCATGAAATACCGCAGATGAGCTTGCAGACCCGTCACTTCGTTTCAGATGATAAAAGTTATCAGGGGTTGCGGATATTGACTGTTGCCGACAGTTTCTGGTTGCGTATCAGTCCTTTTATGGTTCCTCTGGCAAGTGAAGAAGTTTATGCTTTTTACGGTTCGGGCCAAGACTTTGTGTTTGAACCATTTGCAAAGCAGATCGATGAGTTCAGACCGCAGGCGGTCATAATTGAATCAACAGAACGGTTTCTGCACCGTTTTCTGACGATAAAGTACGGGGAGTAAAAAATGTTATTTTCTTCATTGATATTTATTTGTGCATTTCTCCCGCTGCTGCTTTTTACTTATTACACTGCACCGCGTTCATGGCACAACAATATTCTGCTTGCCGCAAGTCTGCTATTTTATGCCTGGGGAGAAATCGTTCTGGTTTGGGTGCTGATCGCTTCGATCATCTGGAATCACTTTATGGCGCTTGCCGTTGAAAGAGCCGCAACTCTTTTCAAACGCAAACTTTTTCTTACAGTCGGTGTCATTGTTGACCTTGCCGCTTTGGGGTACTTCAAATATACTGACTTTTTTATTGAAAACTGGAACGGTTTAAGCGGTATGGAACTGCCGTTGAAGCACATCGTTCTGCCCATAGGCATATCATTTTACACCTTTCAGGCGATATCTTATCTGGTCGATGTTTACCGCAGGGATACGCCCGCAGAAAAAAATCTGCTCAATACAGGGTTGTATATAACTTTTTTCCCCCAGCTTATAGCTGGTCCAATAGTCAAGTTCCATGAAATATCCTCTTATATCAGTTGTCGGCGCGAAACTCTTGACGGATTTGCCGCAGGTATGCAGAGATTTATTGAAGGTCTGGCTAAAAAGGTGCTTATAGCCAATGTTATGGCGGAAACTGCCGATACGGTCTTTTCCTCCAATATCGCTGTTCTTCTGCCGCAGGAAGCGTGGCTAGGTATTTTTGCCTATTCGATGCAGATATTTTTTGACTTTTCAGGTTATTCAGATATGGCTATCGGTCTGGGGAAGATGTTCGGCTTTGAGATACCTGAAAACTTCAATTATCCTTATACCGCAACTTCGGTAACGCAATTCTGGCGAAAGTGGCACATATCGCTTTCAACCTGGTTCAAAGAGTATTTGTATATTCCGCTCGGCGGTTCCAGAACTGGTAAATACAATACCTTGCGTAATCTGGCGATAGTCTTTTTTGTTACAGGCTTCTGGCACGGTGCAGGGTGGAACTTCATCTTCTGGGGCGCGTGGCACGGAGCATTTATTCTTATTGAAAGGATTTTCAAACTTGATAAAAAGAGTATACCTGTGCTGGGCAATATCTATTTGCTTATGGTTGCTTTTATCGGCTGGGTGTTTTTCCGTGCGGAAACTTTTTCATCAGCACTCCTTTATATCCGCAGAATGTTTACTTTTTCTCAATGGGGTTCAGGGGAGATGATGCCTGTTTCAAGTTTATTTGCTGTGATCTCTGTTTTTGCGGTATTTTACAGCACAACTCTGCCGCGGATGATCTATAACAAATTTAACGAAAACTGTTTGTTTGTGTGGCGCGGGATATGCTGTATTCTGCTTTTACTGGTACTTCTGCGCCTTGCTGGAGCATCGTACAACCCGTTTATCTACTTCCGTTTTTAGTTTTTCTCTGCTTACGGCAGGGTATACATTGGATATATTTATTATCATTTTTCATAAAAAAACCTTATTTTTTAAATAAATCTATAATAAACATCCACCAAGAGTCTTGATGTAAATAATCAACTGCTCTCAAAGGTGGAAGTCTTGTCGCTTGACAGAAAAATCCTTGAAAAGCCGCCGAACTGGAATTTGCCCGTTCAAGAGGAACTTTTCAGCCTCTTACTGCTCTGAAATTTTTACCGGACAGCAGTGTTGTATTCCTGAATGTATCGTGTTTACAAAATATCATAATTCAAACATAATATACAACAACAACGTTTAAATTCAAATTATAAAATTTCTGAACGTTTATATTTTGCTGCCTGCTTCTGTCATAAACCGTCGATGAACCAGATTTTTCCAAAAGCGTCGATCAAGCCGCGACAACGGAGCGGCGCGACAGTTCGCTTTCTTTGCAAAGCTTTCTTTCTTGCGAAAGAAAGCGGAGAGGGGCGGGACACTTCGTTTCCCTCCCCTCAAACTCCCCTCCCTCAAGGGCCTTCCCGTGACTGTTGCGGGGCATTGGGTTCTTCCATTAAGTTATT
>SUWK01000080.1 GCA_015061525.1 Lentisphaerota bacterium | reverse complement strand
CCCGTCTGGCGGAAAATCCCCGGCGCGGTTCAGATAAAGAACGCTTCGGACAGGTCATCTTGAATGAAGCAGATAAACAGGACTGCTACAAGTGGGATTATACTCTGCCCCCCGGCGGCAGACCATTTCTCAAACCTGATGCCGCCGGTAAGTTGAAAATGCTTGTCGTCACCGACATGAATAACGGCAGAGAGGTCACTGAACTTGCCAACCGCATGGATGCCGATGTCACCAGTGCCACGATGAGTACCAACGGTGTTCTCAGCTGGTTCCATGTCTGGGGTTGGTCCGGCGGCAAAGCCGAATCAAACAGCTATCTGGGCGAAGCACTTAAAAAAGATTATGATGTGATCATCCTCGGCGGATTCCAGATCGATTCCATCGCCAGAGAAAATCTGGCGGCAATAGCTGACAAAGTAAAAAAAGGTACCGGTCTGATCGCGATCATGCCGAGTAAAATTCCTGCCGCTTTTCAGCCGCTTTTCCCGGTGACTCCACTTATTGCAGAAAACTTCCGGACGGTCAATCCTCTGACCAGACGCAGCGGCAAATATCAGGTTTCTGCTGATTCTCCGGTGAAAAACTTCCCATTCGACCAACTCGAACAGGTCTGGCTCTTTCCGGTCAAAAGCAGCAGTGCAAAAATCACCACCAACGGAATGCCGTTTTTCAGCACCGGTAAATATGGGAAAGGACGCACGGCGGTATTCAGTTACCTCACCGGCCGCCCGGACAATACCAGAAGAAACGGTATCGCCCCTTACTTCGCCACCGAAAGCGATCTGCCCTGGCATGAATATTTTTACGGCATGATCATTCAGGCTGCCCGCTGGAGCGCCAACCGGGAAAAACTTGTCGGTATCAATACTTTTGATATCCGCTCCGGTTCCGGAAATCTGATCCTCGCCAACAATCTCAAACGTAAAGTCGCCGTTGAATTGGAATTTACCGCCCGCCACCCGGGAGTAAAAGACCGGATGCTCAAAGTAAAAAAAGTTTTGTCACCCGGTGTGAACAAGTTGACCATCCCGTTGGATTTTGAGTTCTACGGCGGGGTCAACCCGGTGGAATTGCGTGTTTCCAGTGACAGCATGGCTCTCGACTTCGCCGTTGCCGCCGTTACGGAAAAAGGCAAAGCGGAAGTTTTGAAAATTTCGGCTCCCGATTCCATGCTGCTGCCCGGAGAACCCTTTAAGGCACAGATCACCACCCGGGGCAATTACGATGAAGCTTCATACGAACTTATCGACCCGATGGGCCGGATCATCGCTCAAGGCGACTTCTCCGGGAATGAGTTTGAAGTCACTCCGCAGGCAGTTTACGCCCGCCGCGCCGATCTCTATGTGACATTGAAAAACAATGGTTTCCTGCAGGATCGCCGCCGTACCGTGATCAGCACCGTCCCGGAAAATGAAGTTTCCCGCGTTTGGGATTCATACAACGTCATGCTGGGATGGCCGGAACGCGATTCCCGTTCGATCCCCTTCTTCCTGCGTGATTACTGGCAGAATGCCCTCTCTGAAGTCGGTATCAACATCATGATGAGTTACGCCGTGCCGACTTTCTGGGGTCAGGACAACGAAGCCAAACACATGTTGAGCTACCGCTACGGCGGACGGCTGGTGCTGGAATCTCTCTCCCGTCTGGATTACCGCAGCGGCATTCCCGGATTCAACTATCCGGTCTGGGAATACCGCAACCGGAAAAAGGAGATCGGCGATATCATCACCAATTATTCCAAAACCAGAAACAAATTCACTATCAAGCGCAATCCCCGTCTGGATGATCCGGAATATCTGGATGCTTTCGCCAATGCGATGGATGTCCACATGCCGAAAATCTCCAAATTCCGTCCGTTTTATTACGATCTTGGCGATGAGATGTCTTTCGGAGAATTTGACCGTCCGGCAGACTTCGACTTCTCTCCGGAATCGCTCGCTTCTTTCCGTGAATGGCTCAAAAAACGTTACAATAACGATTTGGCAAAATTGAACCGGGAGTGGAAACGCTCTTTCAAGAACTGGGACGAGGTGGTTCCGGATACCGGTCTTGAGGCGCGGGAACGCAAAGAATTTTCCGCTTGGGCTCTCCACCGGATATACAATACCACACTCTTTGCCAACTTCTGGAAACTGGTGGCGGATAAAGCCCGGGAAAATGACCCCGGCGCACTTATCAGTGCTTCAGGTACTCCTGCTCCGCATCCATACAACGGTTATGATTACGAACTGCTGATGCCGGTCGTCGATACACTTTCGGCTTACACCTCACAGGGTACAGCAGAAATGCTCAACTCGTTCAAGAAGCTGCCTCTTTCGGCATGGGTCGGATACGGCATGACAGAATCCGCCATCTGGTCCCGCATCTGGAACAATGCCTTTAACGGTCACTTCGGAGCATCGGTCTACAATGAATTGGAACTTTTCAATCCTGATTTGACCCTGACTGCCCGGGGGCGGCATATCAAAGAAGCACTCACCCCGTTGAAAGAAGGTGCCGGAGCTCTGTTATATTACACTTCCCGACCGACCGAAGCGGCGGTGCTGGCTTCCACTCCCAGCACAATGGCTGTCTGGGCAGATTACACATTCACCGACAACAATGATGCCCGCGAAATCTGGGTGACTTTGCTCAAACGGGCAAAATGCAATGTCAGCTTCATCACTCCGGATAAGTTGAAATCCGGCGCATTGACCGCCAATGGCTGCAAAGTGTTGATCCTGCCCTTTGCATTGGCTCTTTCGGATGAGGAAATTTCTATGATCAGAGATTTTGCCGCCAACGGCGGAATCGTTTTCGCGGATGTGCCTTACGGCGTTTACAATGAGAATGTCGCCCGGAGAAAGAAACCGGTTTCCATTCCCGGAGTGAACCTCATCGGTCAGAAGTTATCCAAAGATTATACAACACCTTTGATGGTGAGAGTAAGCAAAAGACTCAATGCAAAACTCGCTGCCGCCGGGATCGGACAGAACAGTAATGCGTTTACGATCAATTCCGGTTCTCCGGAAATCTACCCCCTGCAGCTCTGTCAGGATGGCGGTGAGGTTTTCGGCGTGTGGAACAGCAGCAAAAATGCCTCGGTAAAAATAACTGCGCCGGAGGGCGGTGTGGTATATGCCATCCGTGCCGGTAAAACCGTCAACGGGATCTGCAAACTTGAGGTCGAAAAGCCGGAAATTTTTGTCGTCCTTCCCTACAAAGTACAGGATATACAGTTGGAAGGCAGCAGAAACGACAACCGCATTTCGGTCAATGCTCAAATTGTCGGCAGCAGTGACAGAGTTCTGCGCCATGTGCTGCGCTTCCGGGTATTCGATGCAAACGGCAAAGAGTTGAAATACTTTGAAAAAGTTTACAACGCCCCGGATGGCAAAGCTGCCCATGAATTCATTACTGCCGTCAATGAAAACGGGCCTTTCACCATAGAAGTAACCGATGTCATTTCCAAAATAAAACAAACAGTAAAGGTTGATTGATCTATGAAAAAAATCATCATTGCCATGCTGGCAGCCGGAGCATTTGTCTCCGGTCGTGCCGCAGAATCCAAGTTTCAAATCCACGCCCGCGGAGATTTTGAAGAAGCTGTCATCAAGCAGAGTAAAAATAAGGAAATAATTTACTTCCCGCAGCTTTCCGGAGTGCGGCCGCAACACGATACCATTATTGCCATGCGCGCCTACCATCACGGGAAACCGCATCATCTGTATCCGTTGAAGGTCGTCTCTCCGGGAGCCGACGGAACCGGAAAAGCAGTCGGTTTTAAGCCGATAAATGCTTACACCCTGCTGCTGATGATCAACGGCGCAAGATTCAAAGCGGCTCCGGATCTTTATGCTTACTGCAAAGTTTTCGTCCCGGAAGATTTCAAAGGGACACTGTCGCTCTCTGTGTGGAACGACACCAAAAACAAAAGTAAAAAATTCTATTTTCAGGCAAAGCCCGGTTGGAATGCCATTTACACTCCGCTTTACGGCGCAGGTTCTCTGGACGAAGGAGACAGTTTTCAGGGGTTGAATGTCAACGTCGTCGACAACCAGATGCACAAATGGCTCGTCGATGATATCGTCATCTGGCAGGGACAGGATACCGAAAAACCCGCCGTCGTGACCGGAATAAATGCCGTGACCGAGGGTGATAAAATCAAAATTTCCTATCAGAGATCTTCCGATAATCTGGCTGTCAAATGCTACCGCATTTATCGCGGTTCGGTTCCCGGATTCAAATGCGATAAAAGCACGCTGCGCGGTGAAAGCGATTCTCTGGAATTTTTTGATGCTCTTTCCATGCGCAGTGACTACTATTACAACGTCACCGCTGTCGACTGCGCCGGATTGGAAAGCAATCCCGGCAAAGCAATTCAGATGAAATGAACTGCCCATAACTGGCCGCAGTATCACGTTTTAAGGAAGAAAAAATGAAAGATCATAACCTTGCTCTGCGCGGAGCAATGGTCTGTATGCATCAGATCCATGATTTTATGCCCTACTTCGGGCCGGATATAAATTCGCTGTCTTCAATTATTCTCAAAGATTGCGCCAATGCCGGATTGAATTGTCTGCTGGTGGAGTATGAAGCCATGTTCCCCTACCGTGGCGAACATTCCCGTATTTCCAACCGCGATGCTTTTTCAGTCAATGAGATTGAAAATTTCTGTGCTGAAGCGGATCGGCTGGATATTCAGATCATACCGCTGGTGCAGACTCTGGGACATGTTTATCACATCCTCTGCCATGAAGAATATTCCGGTTTGCGGGAAGTTCCTGAACATATTCAGCAATGCTGCCCCGGTAATCCGGATACCATGAAACTTGCCAGAGAATTGATCGATGATATTATTGATTCGCATCCGCAAAGTGAATATATCCATCTGGGCGGTGATGAATGCGGTCTGCTGGGCACATGTCCGCACTGCGCTGAAATCGCCGCCAAAGATCCGGCCGGAAAATACCGGGTTTATGTGAATTATTACCGGGAATTGACCGACTATGTCATCTCCCGGGGGAAAATCCCCATCATCTGGCATGATATTGCGGTCAAAGAACCGGAGCTTCTGCGGGAATTCAATGAAAAAGTTGTCTTCCACTTCTGGAACTACGGCGACCACTGTCACGGAGTTCTGGAAGAACATTTCCGGGTGCTGAACAACAATATTCCCGCCAGCCGTATTATCGGAGGCGCAGGGATCAGAGGTGAATCCGGTCACGGTTCACTGCTGCTTTCGCCCACATTGGCTCTGGATAATATCAGCCGGATGAATAAGTTGATGATCCGGGAAAATGCTCTCGGTTCGATCGTTACCGACTGGCCCGACTGCGGAACTTTCTGGATGAACAGCTTGAGCTTTTTTGCTGCTCACGGCTTCAGTGCCGCCGGAGGAGAAATCGACCGCAACTGGCGGGAAAATTTTGCCGCAGAATATTTCGGAGTTGATATCCCGGAATGGTTTGACCGGTACGATTCATTTTACGGTCCGGTGCCGCTGGCAGACGGATTCCAGATGCGACTGGTATCCTATTTGAACCGGTACGAATTCAAAAAGTTCGATTTGAATAAAATCATGGAACGCATCATACAAGGGGAAAAAGCCATCCCCGGATACGGCAATATTTTCTGGTATTGTCACCGCCGCTTTATTTTGCGGGAATGGATCGGAAAAATGGAGCAACTCTCTGCGCAGATCACCCGGCATAAACCGGAATTCATTTCCCATCTGCTGACATTTAAAGCAGTTGAATTTCTGCTTTCATTGAGTCTGGGATGCATTATGCGTTACTGGGATGAACATGATGAATTATGCGTCGGTTATCAGTTGACTCCTTCGCTGAAAGAGAAAGATCTGGCACGGGCGGCAGATGATATGAAAACGCTGGGAGATGAGATCTCCGGTTTTTACAGCCGCTACTCACCATCACTGCACGTTAAACAGTTTGTCAGAGAACTTTTCAAAGAAGAATTCAGAACCGTATTTGCGGCAGTTGCGGATAAATAAAGTGACAAGGAACAAAAATGATCGATCTTACCCTGAAAAACAAACTTAAATCACCGGAAATAATTTTCGGGACTCATACCGGTTTGAATAATGCCGTCGCCGCAGAAATAATGGCATCCGTGGGATATGACTACTTGTGGATAGATACTGAACACGCTGCCGTTGATTATGCCGAACTGGTTCAGATGATCGGCAATGCCTGGCACGCCGGTACTCCGCCATTGGTCAGAGTGACCATCGGAGACCGGAACCACACCAAAAAAGTTCTGGAAATGGGGCCTGCCGGAGTGATCTTTCCCATGATCGATACGGCGGAGCAGGCAAATGAAGCGATCAAATACACGCTGTATCCGCCTGACGGCAAACGCGGTTTCGGTCCGCAGCAGGCGGTGCGTTACGGGATCGACAGTGAGTTGGAGTATCTGCAGTGCGCTAATCAAGCCATGTGCCGTTTCATTCAGCTTGAATCACCTGAAAGCATTGATGCTCTGCCGGAAATGTTGAAAAATCCCTGGATCGACGGTTTTATTATCGGCCCGATGGATCTTTCCTGTATGGCAGGGTGTCCCGGAGATATCTACGGTGAAAAAGTTTCCGGTTTGATTCGCAAAGCCGCTGATTGGGTTCTGCCTGCCGGACGGCGTTTCGGACTTTCGCTGGGTGGGGAGCTCACGGTGGAAAAAATCAAGCACTTTCTGGATTTGGGGATCAATATGATATCCACCGGCAATGATTACTCTTTTATTCTGCAGGGTGCGCGTAAAAATTTGGAAATGCTGCGGGCGGGAAAATGAGTTTTGAACAGTTGAAACATGAGTGCTGGCAGACGAATATGTCTTTGCCGGAACTGGGATTGGTGTTTTTCACCTTTGGCAATGTCAGCTGCGCCGACCGGGAACAGGGGGTGTTTGCCATCAAACCATCCGGCGTGGAGTATGAGAAACTTACTCCGGAAGATATGGTGATCGTTGACATCGCCACCGGCAGAACCGTTTCCGGAACTCTGCGTCCGTCAAGTGATACCAATACCCATTTGGAACTTTACCGCCGATATCCGGAAATAGGCGGCATCGTCCACACTCACTCGACCTATGCGTCAGCATGGGCGCAAGCGGCAAAGCCGGTGCCGGTGCTGGGGACGACTCATGCCGATCATCTCCCGGTGGAAGTACCATGCACTGAATTCATGCCGGATGACCGGATCCAAAATGATTATGAGACGGAAACCGGTTTGCAGATCATCGACTGTTTTACCCGTCTGCATTTGAAGCCGATGGAAAATCCGATGGTACTGGTCGCCGGTCACGGACCTTTTACCTGGGGGAAAGATGGAGCGCAGGCAGTTTATCATGCCAAAGTTCTGGAAGAACTGTGCGAAATAGCATATTTGACTTTGCAGATCAATCCGGCGGCTGTCCCTCTGAAAAAATCTTTGATCAATAAACATTACTGCCGTAAACACGGTAAAGATGCCTATTACGGCCAGCTTTAATCAGGAGGTATTTATGAAATTATACGCCAGTATTGATTTTTTCAGTGAAATGTGCTTTGCCGTCTGGACTCCGGAAATGCTTGACGAATATTTCAAACTGATGAAAAGCAAAGGTATTTCCCGTATTTACTGGATCGATCAGAAAGAGATAATCCAGCGATCCGGTTTTCTGCCGCACGATACACGAATGCGCCGAACCTGGGCAAATTTCAACGGTGATCTGACCCGTGCCGCCGCAGAGATCGCTCATAAAAACGGACTTGAAATATTTGTCATCATCAAGCCGTATGAATCGAGCATCCAGCAGAATGCGGTTTCCGATGAAAATATTGATTCTCCCGGAGTTGATGTAGTCGGCGGCAGACAGCGGCTTTGCACTGACTTTGCCCGGCAGCATCCGGAAGTGATGATCAAACGGCAGACGTGGCCGCTCCCGGGACAAAAGGCAGTTAAATTTGTGGTGAATTTCAGTGAACCGCTGAAAGAAGAGGGGGTTTTCAAAGTTTTCGGCTCCGATACCAATTCCGGTTATGAATTGATTTCCGAAAGGAAGGCGGTGCCCGGCACTGTCAATATTGAAGTACCGGTAAGCAAATGGAAATTCATGGTCTTCACTCTGGAAGGATGTTCCGGCGGAAATTGTTACCGCAAAATCGTTTCTGCTCTGGATGCCGATGGCAGAGAAGTCCCATTCTCGCTGTCGGTATTATCCAATCAGCGTTATCAGGATGTTGCCTATCATCTGGATATCTGGAAACGCACAAACAACGGCGGTTTTTGTCAATACGGCATGATATTTGATTATGCTCCGGGAGTCCCATCCAATATTTTCACTCCGGAAGAGGTTGAAAATAATGCCACATTTGATTTTGCAGATGCCCGGGAACACGCATTGGGAGTGACCCTTGAGCTTAATCCGGCGATCCGGGGGTGTCCGGACCCGGAAAATCAGACATTCCGCAATTTTCTCAACGATTGGGTGAAAGAGGTATTGGATCACGGTTACGATGGAGTTGAGATCCGTGTGACCAATCACAATTCACCTGTTTTCTGGCGGGAATATGGTACCGGCAGAGAAATCCGGCTGGCACGGGGCAACGCCCATACCTCCCTGCTCCGGGAATTGTCGGCGATCGTCCGGGGGGCGGGTAAAAAATTCGGTCTGCACATTGCCAATTGTATGTTCGGCAGTTCTCCGGAAAAATCGACTCCCATGGAGTTTTTCTGGGATTATCACACCTGGCTTGAAGAAAAACTTTGCGATGAAGTCACCCATAAGCTGTTGATGTCCGATGGTTTTTCGCCGGATAGCCTGAAATTATTGGAAATCTGCCGGGCAAAAAATATTCCGGTGAATTACTGCCGGATGCTTCATGGCATCCCTGATCCGGCAGATTATGCCGGACAGATTGCAAAAATAGGGGTGGATGCATTCAATATCTACGAATCCGGAACCGTTTGGACAAGGTCTGCGGAGGGAATTTTTGTTGAAACAAAACCGGAACAGGCCGCTTCATTGTGGCAGATCCCGAAAATTTAATACAGGGAAACAAAAATATGATAAAGGCAAAATGGATCACTTGTCCCGGTTATGATCCGGGTATACAATGTTTCTTTTATGCAAAAAAAGAGTGGATAGTTGAGAAAAGCGATACTCCGGTATTCATCAGGATATCTGCCGACAGCCGTTACCGCTTCTATCTCAATGGCACGTTTGTCCACTCCGGCCCGGTTCGCGGATCGGCAACACTAAATTTTTACGATGAAATAGAAATTTCCTCATACTTGAAAAACGGCAGAAATGAAGCTTTTTTTGAAGTATATTCCCTGCTTGCGGAAAATTACGTTATCAACTCTCTGGTTCCGGCTCTGATCGCGGAAATTCCCGGAGTGTGGTCTACCGATGAGAGTTTTCAGGTGCAGTTATCCGGAAAATGGCTGACGGATGTGCCGTGGTACACCAAACAATCCGGCAAAATGGAGTTTTGCGATTTGCGGATCAAACCCGGTAAAGCATGGTGCAATGCAGAGGAAGTTGCCGATGAACGTTTCCTTGCAAAAGAGTTACGGCTCAATAAACTGCCGGAAATGAACCGGAAAATCTACTTCCCGGCGGATATTATCCGGTGTTACGAAGTAACCAACCGGATACCGGATGATCCTCACCAGATACCGCCTTTTCTGGAAGATGAGGAACATTTTCAGTTGTCTGCATCAAGGATCATCAACCGGGATGATCTGCTTGCGGCACCGTATCATGATTCCGGAGCAGTTATCCTGCCGGGGGAAAACGGTGTCGGTATGCTCGTGGATTTTGACTGGGAGATATCCGGGCGGGCGGAGATGCTGATCGATGCTCCGGCAGGTACTGAAATCCAGATCGTTTACGGTGAAACCATGATAAATCACCGGTTGAAAACCAAATTTGATATGGATTATCACTTCACCGACTGTTTCATACTGGATGAGGGAGAAAATTTGCTGACCACCGCATTTGCGGAACGGGGATTCCGGATGCTTCAGATATCCATCCGCAAATTTGACCGGCCGGTAAAGATATCTTATATCCGGGGCGTTGATTTGCGTTATCCATTTTCCAACCGGGGCAGTTTCTATTGCAGTGACGATCTGCTCAACCGGATCAATGAGGTCTGCCGGGAAACACTTTCCGCCTGTACCAGTGATGTTTTCACCGATTGTCCGTGGCGGGAAAGGGCCTTCTGGGCAAACGATCTGGTAGTGAATAATCTTGCCAGTTTAAGCTGTTTCGGAGCCGGAGAAATTCACCGCCACTGCTTTGAGTTGCTCTTTTCCCAAAAGCACTCATCCGGCTTGATCCCGGCGGTCGTGCCGCAGCCGTTTTACACCGGGCAGCCGCTGATCTTCCCGGCGACCAATTTATATACACCGTTGATGCTACTGGATTATCTCTATTATTCCGGCGATGGGGATGGCGTAAAAAAATATCTGCCCGATGTGGAAAAAATTCTGGATGCGATCTGGGAACTGGCGGATGAAGATGGAATTTTACGCAGTTCCGGAGTAACTGCCAGATGGAACTTTTTTGACTGGAGTTTCGAATCAAACGGTTACGGATGCAGCGGAGCAAAAGAATCCATGCTGACTTCGTTATTCATCATCGCCGTAAAAACTTTTGAAAAGCTTGCCGCATTTACCGGCTATTCTTATGATAAAGACCGTTTATTATCCCGGCGCAAATTGAGTGCGGCCAATCTGGAAAAAAGATTCGTTTCTCCGGAAACCGGGTGGATCGTGGAAGAACTTTGCACCGAAAAAGATCCGGTGAAATTATCCACCCAGCTTGCTCATGCCTTATGGCTGCTTACCGGGGAAGCTGATGCCGGAAAAGTTCAGGATTTTATCGCAGCTCTGACTTCGGAAAAGTGCCTGATGCCGGATTTTTATCTTCACTATTTCTGGTTTCAGGCGTCGGTCATCGGCGGGGTGGAAAATGTCGGGCTGGAAAGGATCAGGAAATATTGGGGCAGATGTATTGCCACCGGTTCTCCGACGTTGTACGAAGCGGGGATCCATGGATTCGGCATGGAAGCGATGGATGGTTCCGGCAGTTTGTGCCATGCATTCGGTACGATCCCGGTAAATTTCTTTCAGAGAGTGATTTTGGGCATCACTCCGCTGGAGCCGGGGTTCCGGGAGTTCTCCTTTGCTCCGAAGCTGTTTGATCTGGAATTTGCCCGGGGCAGAGTCCCGGTGCCCGGTGGTGCCATAAAAGTGGAGATCACCCGGGAAAGCTGCAAAATACAGGTGCCTGACTGCTGTATCTGCCGTCTGCCGGATGGCAGTACGCTTGCCGCCGGAGAACATCTCCTGAATATCTGAAGTGCGGTCAACTGCTGCTGCCGTGGGTTAAAACCGTACGGCAAACCGTACCGGAAGAATGCAATTTCATCGATCGCGGCGGGGATTTTCCGATCTCCGCCGCACATTTTGCATTGGATTTTGACTATATACACAATTATTTCAACATCATGAGTTTATCAGCGCGTTCCTTCGCCAGTGATTCGATTTTTCTGCACAGTTCTGTAACTTTTTCCGCTTCACCGGCATCTGCTGCCGCACCGAGCTCTGCAACTGCCGCTTTGATCTTTTCTGCAATAGCGGCAACTGCCGGATGCTCCATCGGATCAGCAAAGCGGATCGTTTCCATCGTGCGCTTCACCTCTTCACTGCCGACTGCGGTCTTGGCGGCAACAGCAGCAAGCTGAAAGCCTTGCAGGAAAACCTCGCCAGCTTTGAGATGATGACTGAATGGGTGGATGCCCCAGACGTACCGCCACCCCACGCCTTTATCACCGCATTTTGACCTCATTAAATACAAAAAGTCCGAAAAATGTGAGTTTGGACCAGAAAAAAGTCAGAATTTTGTGATACCGCCAGCATAAAAATTATGAATCATCAACGACGCAAGCGTGGATCACATAAAAATAAAGAAGCAGGCAGACGTAATAAAAAATCAAAAAAAACAATGCTTTGTAATAAAATCACTTGAAAAACAGCGTTTTGTAAGTATATTTTAAATAAAATGGCATTTTATAACAAATCTGGAGAAGAACGATGGAACCAATAGGCTATAGCTTTTTGATAAGTTATTTTTCGTTGACTGTCCTTGCTCCTTATAAAAAATCATATTTGACTACACACGCAGTACGCACGAAGGAACTATCTCCTGACGGGGAAGAAGAATTTTTTCCCCCGAAGTTTCGTACTGACGGCTCTTGGCAATCGCATTTATTGTTTGCCATAAAACAGGAGGGGGTCAATTTACATATTCTGAAAGCACTGTTTCAGCATATTAATAAAGCTGAGCTGATTGATTTGATTCAGGCAAAAAAACTCAGTATTTACACTCGACGCATCTGGTTTTTCTATGAATTACTCATGAAAGAACAGTTGCCGATTCCTCCGATGCGTTCCGGAAATTATGATTATGTATTGCCGCCTGAAGAATATTTCACAATAGGTGAAGAATCATCAGAAAGAGCAAAAAGGCAAAGACTTATCAACAATATGCCCGGCAATGCTGATTTTTGCCCCATTGTAAGGATAACTGAAAAGGTCAAAGCCG
>SUWK01000079.1 GCA_015061525.1 Lentisphaerota bacterium | reverse complement strand
AGGGAGGGGAGTTTGAGGGGAGGGAAACGCAGTGTCCCGCCCCTCAGGCAAACTGAACGCTGCTAACACCCTCCACAACTTGTGTGCGCAATATGTTGTCAACCTATATTGGGAACAGAGCATAAAGTTATCCGGCAATAATAAAAAAAGGGAGGAAAACATGAAAAAAATCGTTTACTGCATTTTTGCTGCGGTCATGGCACTGTTGACCGTCACCGGCGCAGAAAAACTGCCGCAGCTCTCCAATCCTGACTCATGGACAATGGTCATCGTACCGGATGTTCAGGCGTATGTGGAGCGTCCGCGCAACCACGGTATCCTCGATATCATGCATACGTGGATACTTGACAACGCCGAACCGCTCAAAATACAGCAAGTACTCTACACCGGCGATCTGGTCTTCCGCAACGATCAGAAAGACCTCACCCCGGACAAAAACTCCCTGCTCGCCAAAGAACAATGGAAAGCTTTTTCACGCCTGATGGAACGCTTTGACGGCAAACTCCCGTATATCCTCTGCACCGGAAATCACGATTACGGTCACGTTTCCGCCGAGGGCCGCAACTCCTTTTTCAACGACTTTTTCCCCACCGACCGCAATCCGATGACCCGTAAACATCTGGTTGCCTGCAACTACAACCACTTCGGTGTCACAACTCTGGAAACATCCGCCTATGAGTTCACCGCCCCGGCACCGGACAACCGTAAATTTCTGATCATCACCCTGCAATTCGCCCCCACCGATGCCGATCTGGCATGGGCCAAACAGCTGGCGGATCAACCCCGCTTTGCCAATCATATCGGAATCGTCCTCACCCACTCATATTTAAGCTCTGAAGGCAAACGTATTGAAAAAGAAAATTACCGCCTCAACCGCAACGGCGGCAACGCCGGTGAAGGAATCTTCAAAAAACTCGTTCATCCGGCAAAAAATATCCGTATGGTGATCTGCGGACATATCGCCCGTCCCGATGACTGGAAAGCCGGTGTGGTCTTTTCCATGGATAAAAATGCCTCCGGCAAAAGCGTCGCCCAGATGGCATTCAACACTCAGGCGATCACCGGCTGGCACGGCAACGGCGGCGACGGCTGGCTCCGGCTGCTGGAATTCATGCCCGACCGCAAAACGGTAAAAGCGACCACTTATTCACCGTTTTTCGCCATCTCGCCGTCCACCGTGCACCTCGCGTGGAAACACGATGCGATCAACGAATTTTCCTTTACTCTGGAATAAAAAACTGTATGCTCTGTAAAGAAAACGGGCCGCTGCAAAAATTTTGCAGCAGCCCGTTTTTTCTGTTATTTCTCTTTACTTGTAATAGCTCACTCTACTGCCCCATGCACCTTTTCCGAATTTAGCGATGACATCTGCCGCTTTACCGCCGCACTGCCACAATTTATCGGAAACGATCACCTCTTCTTTGCCGTCAGTACCCATGATCCGGATCTCAGCAAGCACTCCGCAGGGAACCATTCCGCTGTCAAAAGCATCGATTTCAATACGGTTATCTTTTTCCCAGAGTTTCCGATCGATATTGAAAACCTGCATATCCGCGTAAGTGGTGGAAAGTCTGCCAAGTTCCACACCGTTGAACCGGCACACACCGCCGTCATCAATAGCAACATAGAGCGTGATACTTTTCACCTTTTCCGGAACGATGGTAAATTTTCTTTCAACTGCCACCCGGGCATTGGGCTGCAATTTATCTTTGTCCCAGATCCAGCCGGCATCACCCTGATAGCGGATTTTGCCGATATCCATGCGGGTAACACGCTTGAATGGATCATTCAGCTTGTCAAGTTCCGGATCGGCTGCCGGCAGAGTATACGCCGCTTCCGGCAGAGCATCACTGCCGAAAATCATCACTTCAAATGGTTCCAATGCCACCTGACTTTTTCCGGCAGTCACCACCCGTTTTCCAGCGGGAACCAACTGTTTCATGGCAGGGAAATCACCAGTGATCTGCGACATCCGGGGAATTTCATTGGTATTGCGGACAATCAGATACTGCGCCTTGCCGACGGTCATCAATTCAGCGATGATATCCGGATTCTGACTGTTCACACGTTCGATCCGGTCATACCGGGTAAAAAGTCCGGAAACTTTATGCATCTCTTCAGTCAAGTCAAACAACGTATCATAATACGCCTGTGAACGGATATGCCGCGTACCCCAGATACTCCCGGCTCTGCCGCCGTGAAACAGCGTTTCATACCACACAAACCGCATCTGATTCAAGCCGGGATAACCGCTGCCGTCATCCGGTTTACGGTAGCTGTTCCATGAAAACCCCTGCAGTGCCATCCACACCGGCTTGCGGTCATTGACCGCCTCGCGGCAGAAATCGGTGTATTTGCCGACACAGGTCAAGGTTTTATCTTTCATGCCCGACTGGCTGTGCGGATAGGGATACGGGTAGATGTCGATACCGTAAATATCCGCCGCTTGAGCATAGGAGCTGTGCACGGCAACGTTATTGCGCGGAGCGGCATTGATCCAGAGCGGACGGTACGGATCAAGCTCACGGATGACATTGTAACCGTTAACGACCCGGTTCTGCGGCACTCCGCGCCAGATCGGTTCATCGGTAAGGAAGTAACCGATAACAGCGGGGTGGTTCCGCAATTCAGCCGGATTCATTTTATTGAAAGCAGTTTTGTACTCTTCGATTTTATCAGCGGTCAGATCGTCAATGCCTGGAACTTGCAGGAACACTTTGATCCCGTATTTATGCGCCCGGTCAAGCAACGCCAGTTTTTCCGCGCTGTTTTTCACATACCGCGAAGTCAGGATAAAGCAGTTGACTCCGCGTTTGGCGGCGTAATACAAGCCGTCAGGTTCTTTGACGGCAGTAAGTTCCCAGAAAACGACCGGAAAAAATCTTTTGCCGTTGATGAGCATGAAGTTATCTTTATCAAAAGTGACCTCGGTATGGAACTTTGCCGGAAATCTGATTTCCCGGAACGCTTCGGAAACTTTTTTCCCGTCCGCATCGAAAAACTCCACCGTTATCCGGCTCTTTTTTCCGGGAGAATCAAAAGAAAATCTGCCGTTTTTATCCACGTCGGCAGCCGCTTTCACGCCGTCAGCTTCCAATACAGCACGCGCTTTGACCGCCTTGCCCTGCAAGGTAACTGTACCGGATAATTTTTTTACCGGCACACTTGAGAAAACCGTGTCACGGTAGACCGGTTCATCCATAACAAAACTGCTCAAGAGGACTTTCGGCGGGATCTCGTCAAGTTTGAAATCGTAAAAACGCACCGTGGTTGAGGCACGCACCTCAAACTGCAATTCAAGAGTATTGGAGCTTTCCGGAATGGTGAACTCAAGATATTTGATCTGTTTTTCGCCCTGCCATGTATCATCCCAAACCGGCGTGAGCAGCTCTTTATTTCCGGAAACCGGAACCATGCGGAACGCGCAGGAACCGGCAGCATCTTTGGTAGACACCCCGTAAGTCCGGCAGGAAAAACGGTAACTTTTGCCGCCTTTGACCGGTATGCCGCTCAATTTGGAACGGACGATCTGACCGTGTCCGATCTGGGTAAGCTGCTGATCTTTGCCGCTGCCGGCAACAGAACTGCCGTTGACCAGATGCCATTTGCCGCCGATTCCGGAAGTAACATTAACAGCAGCCGGGAGTGCGGCAGCTGCACTCTTTTCATAAACAAGCGACGGAGCTGATACACTCAAATTTTCGCCGTTCACGAAACTGATGACAAACGCAAATGACTGGATTTTGGCAACCTCTCCGGCGGAGATCACAAACTCAAAACTTCTGGTTTCGCTTTTGCCGTCGCCCGGAGCATCCAATATTCCTGCTCCGCTGGTACGGTAAAAGCGTTTGCCATCGACTTTGCCGTGCATTTCGCAGTATAACCGGTATTGTCCGGAACCGGAAACGGTATATTTTCCCCGGTATTGTCCGGCTGCAGCCGGGAGTTTGTACTGAATGAGAAAACCGCGTTTATCACCGGAAAATACCGCTTTACCGTTTTCATAACGCAGCACATACCCTTTGTCTCCGCGCCTGACCCATCCGGCAAAATTTTTGGAAAATCCGGCATTTTTAAGCAGTTCTCCCCCCTGCCCCGCTGCGGAAACGATAAGAGCGAGAATAAACAGAATTTTTTTCATAATTTTTCCTTTTCAAAAATCAAATATTTTATACATATCGGGAAACTGTTTTTCCGATTTCAGTAAACAGCAATGAAATCAGCTTCCCTCAAAATTTTTGACCGTACTGCTTAATTTTTGGCTGCTGAATTCTTTCTGATCCTGCCATCAAGCTCCAGAAGGCTTTTCGATGTATATATCATGCAGTTCAGCCATGTCATGTAGTGTGAAACCTGGAAAAATGTCGGGATTTCGCCGCTTTCACGCTGATTACGGATAATGCAGTCTGCAAGAGCTTTGGCTTTTTCCAGATAAAGTCTTTTTCCGGTAACTTCATATGCCCGGCTGAAGATGCTGATAAATCTGGCATAAGAAGCATCTATAGGCATATAACACTGATACTGTTCCAATGCTCCGGGCAAAATCCATGTATCTGAAAATCTTGCCTCCGGACACGGATCGCTCCAGACCACAAATTGATCTTCCGCCCATGCAATGATCTTCTCGGCAGTTTCAATATCGCCCTCTTCAAATTTTTTTGCTGCAACGAACAAGGCACCGTCTTTGGTCAGATTGATATATTGCGGCAGCGGTTTGGTATCTTCAAATTGTCCATCCCAGTTCCATTCCCGCAGATTTTTGCCGATCAATATTCTAAATGCCCGGTCGCGCATGTCGGCATACTCTCTCTCTCCGGTAATTTCAGAGAGTTTTGTGCAGAATTCATACATGTTTTCGTTGATAACAAGCACATTGCTGCACATCGGTTTGCCATCGGCTTCGCGGTATACCAGATACCAGCCGCCGCCGGGAAGTTCCAGCTTTTTCATGGTGCGGGCTATTTTGACTGCGGCATCCAGATACTTCTGCTTCCCGGTGTATTCGTAAAGTTTAAGGTAACTGTTTCCCGCAGCCATCGGATATATCATCATGATCTCACCGATATGCCGGCGGCACACTTCATAAGTGGCATCTTTGAAGTAAGTCGGCGGCAAATATTCCAGCGGAGTTCCCGGAGCCTGACTGTTGGAAATGAGCCAATCTGCCATTTTTGAGGCGATTCTCAACGCATTTGCTTTTACTTCCGCTCTGCCGTCTTTTTCTGCGTGAATGAACAAAGCATCAATGATCGCAGGCAGTGTTTTGGACGGATAACAATATTTCCGGTATATTGTGTCATCCACCTTTTCCCAATTCTGTACATGCTCCAAATCGTAAATATATTTGAAACAGCGGTACGCAGCGGCGGAATAATCCTGGTTTTTCACCGGGTAAGGACCTTTGAACCACGCACTGCGATAGAAGCGTTTTTTGAAAATGCTATCCTGTCTGCTGCCATCCGGATTCAAAGGATAAACATTCAGCACCATCAGCTGTACCGGCAAATCTTTCCACACCGGAGTCAGCGGTTCCTGCGGATGTGCTGCCTCAAATGCCGCCAGCACTTTTCCGGCATCATCGGTCAATTCAAAGCGGTATTTTTCCACTCCGGCGACCGGAGAAATTTCAAAAGCCGGCGGATGAATGAAACGTTTGGCATTGCGGTTCCAAAAAGGAATGTTATCCCGGGATGGCAGTGCGACCGGGATAAGGGTTTCTTCAAATGCTTTCTGATTCAGTTCTGCCCAAACGGCATCATCTGCAGATGCAGAAACAGCCATCGCTATCGGCAATACTGCAAAAATATTTTTTTGAAGCATCAAATGTTCCTTTCAATCAGTAGTTATGAACCTTATTATTGCTGTCGTAATAACAATTTTTGACATTGTTATGTGACTTGACAAGCGCAGAATCAGATTCAAGTTCTCCTTCAGAAAAACTCCGGCAGCTGCCGTCAAATACAATGACATTTGCAGAGGAACTGTGGCGTGCATGGATGCGGTTGCGGCTCTTTCCTATTTCACTGTCGGCTTTAAGTATGAAACGCTGATACTGGTGATGGGGATTTCCGGCTTGGGTTCCGTAATTGATACCGAGTGAATCAGCCAACATCGGATTTATGCCTGCGTCTTTGACCTGAAAGATTTTGTATTGGTTTGTGCCGTTCCCGGAATATGTTCCATCGTTCATCGGCACATAAGTCGCGATACCGTAAATGAATGCCTGCGAAGCTGAACTATCGGCACGGATGCCGTTATCTTCAGGGAATCCCGGGCAGCGCAAAATATCAATAGAGGCATTCTTGGCACGATCGGCAAAGTTCGCCCCGCTGCCGAGATAACCGTCACGGAAAAGCATATGTCCCCATGGAGTATAGGATTTCGGGTGTTCAGCCATAATGACCAAATCTTCGTTGTCATTGGAATACATCAGCATAGCTGTACCGCACTGTTTCAGATTGTTTATACAGCTGGCGGTCTGTCCGCGTTTGCGCGCACTGTTCAATGCCGGCAGCAGTATCGCCGCCAGAATGGCGATGATCGCGATCACGACCAGCAGTTCTATTAAAGTAAATGAGTGTGCGGGGGACAAGGAAAACTTTTTTTCACGGGAAAAAAAGTTTTCCCTTTCCCCCGCGCCCCCTTTCTCTTTCAAAAAAAGCGGAATTCTTTGTTTTGTCTCACATGTGGATTTGTGTGTAAAGAAATGCCATGATGAGATAACAGTGCTTACCAGAAGTTCGATAAGGGTGAATTTTGACTTTTTCATTGTTGGGACTCTCCTTTTTTTTATTTTTTAAGGTAAAACAACCATGTTGATTCCGGTTCAAGTTTTTTGATAACTTTGCCATTTTTTACAGGAATAAACTTCATATCAGGATATTCCACGATACCTTTGAATCCGGCGGGCAGTTTCACCGATGCAGTTACCGCCCTTGCAGTATGCACCATACCGAATGCTCCGCCGAACCAAACCGCAGCATTACCCGCCTCGATACGCGGTAACGCGGAATTATCCGCCAATGCTTTAAGTAATTGTTTCGGCAATATCGGATACGCGCTGTAAATAAGATATTTGCCATCGCGCTCAAATGCGGCGATCACCGTATCACCCTGCTGATTTACGGCAAGCGGGATAAAGTTTTTGCCGACCGGATAAAGCACATCGCCGACAGCTTCATTGGAGCTGAAAACCGTTCCGGCAGGAATACCGAAAAGTTTTTTCATCTCATTTGTCGCCTTACAGCTGCGCTCTTTGCGCGGAATTGAGTGTTGGAAATCACAACCGAAAAGTTCTTTCATAAAAGAAAGATCAAATTTTCCATCCTTATCAAAAACTCCGATACCGGAAGTAATATAAACATCGCGCCTTCTCACCGCTTTTTCAACTGCCGCTTTTTCTGCATCGTTCAAAAGAAAACAATTGATGAAAAACAACAGCTTGCGGTCGCTGAAAACCTTATCAAGGTCTTCAATATTGAACATGTCAAAACTCATACCGCTGGCGGCAAACTCCCGGTAACCGTGTTCAAGAAGCTGGAAGAACAGCCGGGAATCCGGATTCAATACCGCAGCACTGCGCTCTCCGGTAAATACGGCAGCGGCATCACAAGAGCGCATTTCCGCCGGATTTGCCTCGCGTATCTCCCGGTCAAATGCAGCAAGTTTTTTCACCACATCCAGCAAACGCGGCTCATCCATTACCCAGCCCTTGCTGAAATCAAAAAAGCGAACCGCACCTTTGGCACTGTACTGCATACCGCAAGCACGTTCAAAAACTGCCCTGCTCCCGGCAACACTTTCAGCTCTGCCGGTTCCGTTGCTGGCATTGATGGGACGGTCATCGCACTCGGATATGATCAGTTTGCCGTGCAAATTTACCGACGCTTCCGGAAACATGAAACCGCTGGCTTCTCCAACGTGCCGTCCGGCATAACGCGTCGGTGCCATCAATATATCAAGATACGGGGATTTGAGCAATTCATCCAGAGCAAAGTGTCCGGTATTGTGCGCCCGCAACGCCCCGGTGAGATAGATCGTGTAACCGTAATATGTTCCGGAAAGCAGTTTGCCGCCGGAACTTTCTTTGACAGTCCGGCAGAGTTTTCCGATGATCCCGGAAATAAGATACGACAAACTGTCGGTATAATCTTTTTCCGCCCGGAATTTTTCCGGAGTGCGAAATTCGGTCATATCTGCCATCCTGCGCCGTTGGGGTGTTGGCATTTCCACTGAATCAAAATTCGCATAACTCTTTTTCCACGCGGAATTAAGTTGTCGGATATCATTATTGTAAATCTTTTTCAGATAGGAAATAAAATATTTTTTATAGTGTTCGCTGTAGTCCACCATCACCCCTCTGCCGGATCCCCAGTGCAGCCACTCCCAGGTCATCCCGGAACAGGGCAGCACTCCGATGATCCTTTCTCCGGCAGGAATACTCTGCAGATGTTTGACCAGAAGCGTCAGCATTTTCTGCGAATCCGCCACCCAGCGTTCCGATGCCATACTGCTGGTAGCTTCCGGTTTCGGACTGTAGTTCAAGATACGGTATTCGCCATTTTCATCCCGGATACCCTCTTCCGGATGAGCCGCCCGCCACCTTGGTCCGGGATCGGTCACGGAAGTATGCAGCATGATATTCACCTGCGGTGCGCGCATGAGAACAGTTTGGATCTCGCTGTCGATCTCCCGGAAATCAACCTCGGAATTTCCGTCAAAACGGAAAATCAGCCGCAGACGGATACCGTTTATCCCCCGGTCTACAGCATTGAATATCTGGCGGAACGCCCATCTGGAAAGCGGCGGATCTGAAGCAAGATACTCCATCACATCTGCCTTTTCACTGCCATTGATAACATAAAACGGACGGCTGGTGCTGCGGTCGATGACCGTTGATGCCGGGGAAACGGGAGTTTTTCTTTCATGGGTGAACGTTGTCCGTTCCATGTCGCACGGCACGCCGTCGATTTCCACAGAAACCTGATATTTTCCACTTGACAGATAGCGGAAATACAGCTGCGGCAAAGTGATTTTACGCTCTTTGCCGGCTTTCTGATCGGCTCCGATGATATTCAAACCGTTATCACCTTTTATACGCAAAACGACTTCGCTGTCTTCTTTCACATCATCCGGCAGCACCAGATACGGAGTGACCACACTTTTTTCGTCCGTCTTTTCCGGGAAACCGGTCAGCGAAACCCGGTGAACACTTTTGCCCGGCTCTTTAACCGCTACCGGAGGAAACTGAAACAGCTCAACTTTGACCTCAACGGCAGTTTTTCCCGGATTGCTCAACGCCAGTTCCACAGCGGCACAACGCACTTCTTCCGGGAACTCTCCGGCGGCACCGCCGGGTACAAGCGGCAGTTCGACCACTCTTAACGTTTCACCGTAAACATCTTTCAGTGTCGCCCTCAAGTCAGCTTTTCCGGAACTTTGTACGCGGAAAAATATCCGGGCGGGAAAACGCGATTCACACTTCCCGGTAACGCTTCTGCCCGGTGACAACGTTACCGGATACCGGAAAGGGGACTTCAATGAACTGCTCCCGTCACCTTTGCGGAAAAAAATTTTGCGGAAAATATTCACCCCGCCCTTTTTACCGGATACATCAATACGTACAGTACGGATGTTCCCGCGCCAGCGGCGGTTGGCTGACAACTCAAAAATCACGATATCTCCGTCTCGTCTGCCGCGCACCATATCCGATTCAGAGTAACTTTTACCGTCAGCAGAAAAATAGAGTTTGAAACTGTCCCCTGTGCCGCGGAGATCCATTTCCACAATATCGCATTTGCCGGCATCGATATCCAGCACCGGAGAGATCAGACGCACCGCGACGGCATTGGCGGTAACCTCCAATCCGCTCTGTTTCCGGCAAACGGCTTTGGCTGCGTTGACTACGCCCCATTTTCCCCGGATACCGGTGGTAAAATCCACCGTTCCCGGAACTCCGGGCTGATTTTCCGTGATCGCGATTTTTTTAACGGTGATACCGCCGTCAACCGGAACAAGATCAATACGCAATGCGCCGATCTTTCCCTGCCGGCGCGGAACTCCGGCAAATGAAAAAGTTACCTTGTCACCCGATACCTTGCCGCGTACCATCCGGTTCTCTGCGAAGTTTTTTCCGTCGGAATCAAAGTAAAGTTTGGCGTATTTCAGCTTTTCTCCGCCGGTATAAACTTCCGCTTTCTCCGTCAAAGCGGCATCCAGATCCAAACCGGTACCGATGATTCTGCCGCCGCTTTTGCCGGTCAAACCGGTTCCGACAGTATAAACCGGAGATTTGACCAGTTCCGTACGGAAATTTTTCACTCTGCCATTGGTAAAATCCACTTCCAAAGCAAAAAGCAGCAGCGGCAAAAATACCATAACTGTCAGTAATTTTTTCATGCCACTTTCCTCCTGAAATACACTCAGCGATTGGCAGCGTCACGAATCATCTGCGTAACACGTGCCACTTCAAAGGCCTCCTCGTTCCTGACCGGGAACTCGACCCCCTCTTTGATTGCCAGATAGAGGTGTTTATAAATGTCGTTGACTGTGGCACCGGACTCCGGAGCTACCGGAATATCTTTTTCGATCCAGACCAGATTTTTACCGCTGCTGAAACTGCTCTCCATATCCGGGGTTTCACGATCCGCCGCCGGAGCCGGAAGAGTTTTCTCAAGATCAAGATAGCGAACCTTCAGCGTTTTTTCATCCATTGCGGTCAAAGCTCCGCGGGTACCGTACACCGCATAAACCTGACCGGGCAAAGCGGCTCCACCGGAAATTTCAATATCCACCGTCACATCGTTTTCACCGCGGATGATCGCTTTCACATGGTCTTCTGCATCGCCGGATGCCGCGATCTTGCGCATATCCGACCAGACCGACTTGACCGGAGCATTGATAAACTGCAGCGCATGGTCGATCAGATGCGGTCCCCAGTTATTGAGCTGACCGCCGCCATATTCGGTAAAAGTCTGCCAATCCCAACGCTGCGTATAACCGAGACGGTTGAGCTTGATGTGATAGACTTCACCGAGAACTCCGGAATCAATGATCTCTTTGACATGCTGAAATGCCGCCTCGAAACGGCGGTTCTGGCGGCAGAAAAGTTTGCCGGGATGAGCCGCAGATGCCGCAGCAAGGATCTTAACCTCTTCATAATTCAAACCGATGGGTTTTTCAATAAAGACATATTTGCCGCCTTCAAGTGCGCGCACTGCGCCGGAAACATGATCCGGGGAACGCGTGGCAATGGTGATCACGTCAACATCTTCAGAGGCGATCATCTCATCAATATCGGCATATGCCTTGCAGCCCGGAAGTTCCGCGCACAATCTTTCCATCCGTTCAGGAATAATATCACAACAACCGGTGATCTCCAACATTTCCGGAAACATCGCGATCTCTTTGCGGTGCATTCCCCAACCGGCTCTGCCGATACCCCAAATGCCAATCTTCAATTTTTCCATTTTCATATTGCCCTTCTATTTTTACTGTAAAGTTGTTAAGTCTGTTTTTGCACATTATAAAATATAGCAATTTTTTCACTATTGCACCTTGATATTTGTGCCATTTTGCAGTATATTTATGCCAAAAGGAGAAAATCATGGAAAAATTCACCTGGCGCGAGATGTTCCATCTGGAACATTTGGAAATCGGCACCAAATACATGCCGAGCGGCACCCACATGTCAAACCGTTTCCACGGGCATATTTATTCCGAACTTGCCATTGTCGTTTCTGCCAACGGAGCCATCCACTGCGCCGAAGGAAAAAGTCATCCTCTGGAAAACGGCGATGTGCTGCTCATCCACCCCGACAAGATCCACGGTTATAAAAATGCCGGCTTTTTAGAAATTTTCAACATTCTTTACTGTCCGGATAAACTTCCCCTGCCTCCGCTTGACGGCAGCACCATGCGGCTCTTTCCACTTATCATTCTGCCGCACACCGATACCGGCAGAGCTTTGGAAAAACCTCTGCTCAAACTGAATAAAACCGAACTCAACGAAGCGAAAAACACCGCATTGGCTCTGCAAAAAGAGCTGGAGGGAAACGCTATCGGCAAGCATCTGCGCGCATTCGGATTTTTCATAAATCTCCTGACCCTGATCTGCCGCGCCGGAGGCGGTGAAGTCAAAAAAGAGCATGAAACTTCACTTACCGCAGCCATCCAGTATTTGAATCTGCACCACCGGGAACGCCCCGATACTGACCTGCTCGCCCATCGTGCCAATATGTCACGCCGCGTTTTTTTCCGCAAGTTTCATGAATTCACCGGTATGTCACCGTACCGCTACGCGCTGAAAAAATCGCTCTCTACTGCCGAAGAGCTGTTGATGAACTCTTCCATAACCTTGAGCGAAATCGCCTACGAATGCGGTTTTTATGACTCCAATCACCTGTCCCGAGTCTTCAAGGCTGAATACGGAACCTCCCCCGGGAAATTCCGCAAAGAACATTCGATATCCTCTCCTGAAAACAATACATAAAAGCTCTGTTCCCGGTACAGATTGATAACATATTGCATACATAAGTTGTGGAGGATGTTCGCAGCGTTCAGTTTGCTTGAGGGGCGGGACACTGCGTTTCCCTCCCCTCAAACTCCCCACCCTCAAGGGGCTTCCCGTGACTCCTCAAAGCCATTGGGTTCTTCCATTAAGTTATTGCGCCTGCGCTCCCGGGGCGAGTGCCTTTGGCACTCTTTCCGGTCGCTCGCGGCTTATTGCTCGTCCTCCGCTCATCCTCG
>SUWK01000078.1 GCA_015061525.1 Lentisphaerota bacterium | reverse complement strand
AACTTGAAGAATATATTTGCTATTTCAACAATGGAAGAGTATCTTTAAGGCTAAACGGAATGAGCCCGGTTGAATTCCGAGCCCATTCCATGTAATTAATCCGTCCAATTTTTTGGGGTCACATCATTTATAGGGGGCTCAAACCCGGGTTATTTTCAAGTTTGTTTTCTGCAAGTTTGAGAGTAGTGCAGTTTTATAGGGGGCTCAAACGGCAGTACGCATGCGGCACGCGGAACATCCGTTTGAGAGTAGTGCAGTTTTATAGGGGGCTCAAACCCCGAAAATGTCCGTCATATTGCCGACAAAGTTTGAGAGTAGTGCAGTTTTATAGGGGGCTCAAACTTGAAGAACTTCGTTTGGCAAATTCTGCTGGTTTGAGAGTAGTGCAGTTTTATAGGGGGCTCAAACCAAGCCGAATAATGCAACACCTAATACCGCGTTTGAGAGTAGTGCAGTTTTATAGGGGGCTCAAACATAATCAAATCAATACAATTCAAAATACTTGTTTGAGAGTAGTGCAGTTTTACAGGGATGTGCAGCCGGTAAGGGTTTCAGCGTTGCGGTGATACAGCTTTTGCAGAACTTCTGACGGCAAGGCAAGACCGTTGAAAAACTCCTGATGCTGATTGTGGAAAAGATCCCTGCCGTAAACCACCCGCTCTTCAAACTCCAGCAGAAAACTTTTCGTATATTCCGCATCCTCCGACAACGCCCGCAATCCGGAATTTGCCGACAGATCACAGTACAAATTCGGATACTTCCGCAGCAGTTCGATCACCCTGCCGGCTTTCCCCGGTTCTTCCCCGTCACGGAAATACTCCCAAAATCCCGGCGCATGTGACAAAAATACCGTTTCCGGACACTTCCTCAATACATCCTCCAGTGTATCCATGTCGCCACCTGACCAGTCACAGCGCGGATCTTCCATCGTATACTGGATATCTTCTCCCCAATGCAGAACCACCGGCATCTGCAATTTTCCCGCCGTCCGGAACAACCGCAGACAATCCGGATTATTATACATCATCCGCCACTTGCACTCCCCGCACACCTTCGCCCCGTATATCTCGTGCGCCGCCAACAATTTGCCGCACGCATCCGGAGTTCGCGGATCCGGCGCATAACCCAACACAAAACGCTCCGGCGCACGCTCAATATAAGACAAACACCGTTCAAACGGTACCGGTGCTTCGCCGGAAAGCATCCCTCCGAAAAACTTGACACTGCTCACGTCAACTTCCTCTTTCGGACACTCCCAGCTCAACAACCACGTCTTTTCTATCCCACACTCATCCATATTCGCCAGAAACTTTTGCAAATTCATACCGTGCCAATCCGGATGGTTATGAGCATCAATAATTTTCAGCATATTATCCCTTTGATTTTACGGCTTTTTTGTGCCTTGCGGCACTTTTGCCTCCGGCGGTGTTTCGCCTGACGGCGACCGGGTACGACCCGGCGCGATACTGCCGCCTGACGGCGGCTTTTCTGTGCCTTGCGGCACTTTCGCCTTCGGCGACCAGCGTTCCGCCGCCTTGTCCCGGCGAAGCCTTGACGAAGACGGATGGACCGCGTCCGGGTACGACCCGGCGCGATACTGCCGCCTGACGGCGGTTTTTTGTGCCTCCGGCAGTTTTTGTGCCTTGCGGCACTTTCGCCTGACGGCGTTTTTTTTGTGCCTTGCGGCACTTTTGCCTCCGGCGGTGTTTCGCCTTCGGCGACCAGCGTTCCGCCGCTGGATCACGTCCGGGTACGACCCGGTGCGATACTGTTGCCTTACGGCAACTTTTTTATGCCTCCGGCGGTGTTTCGCCTGACGGCGACCGGCGTTCCGCCGCCTGATTACCACTGATACGCTTCTTGCGGTATCTCTACAACCCGGTTGGTCTGCCTCGCCTCCTCGATCGCATTGCCGATGACCGTAGAACTCAACCCCGCCTTGAAATCAACTCCGGATGGACGGTTTTTCACTACGCAGTCAATAAAGTCTTTGAGAAATGTTTCATCACTGCCGCCATGCCCGGAATCATTCTCCGCTTTGCAGTCTATCTTCTGCGTTTCACCGGTTGCCGAATTATGCATGGTGATAAATTCATCTGCTGTATCCGCGTACAGTATCGCCTCCGTTCCCGCCACGCAAATAGTACGTTTCGCCACCTGAGCAAAAAGGTTCAACGCAAAATTCGCCTTGATACCGTTGGCAAAATCAATAATTGCCACCTGATGATCAACCACATCCTTATCATCATTGTAAACGCAAAGATCAAAAGGTTTTTCCACCGCTGACGGATTCTTTTTTTCATTCTCGCTCATCCGCACCATCTCGCCTTTGAAACGGAAACGGCACGCCTGATCCGGACACTGTGAACAATATTGATACTTCATTTTATCCGGTGTGAAAAAGTTCAGCGAACCAAACGATGCCACCCGAACCGCCCGTGAATCAGCAACCGCAGAAATAATGTCTATATCGTGACTGCACTTGGCAAGAACAAAACCTCCGGAGTTAGCGGTTTTGCGGTGCCAGCGGCGCATATAGCTCGCTCCGTGCATCACCCCGATGTGTTCAGTTGAAGTGATGTTGAGTATCTGCCCCATCACTCCGGAATGCGCAAGTTCGATCACTTTGCGGAACATCGGATGGTGGCGCAGCACAAACCCGATCTGTACCTGGCACTTATTCTTTTCGATCGCCCGGATGATATCCCGGCACTCATCAGCTGTCGGTGCCATCGGTTTTTCCAGCATGATGTGTTTGCCCGCATTGCAGCAGGCGATGGCACAATCCCGGTGCAGCCAGTCCGGCAGCGTGACTATCGCCGCCTCAAAATCGCCTTTTGCAACCAGTTCATCCACCGTTTTGAATCTCGGAACACTTTCAATACCAAGTTCACGGGTAAAATTTTCCGCCCGGTCATCGGAAATCTCACAAATAGCGGTCAACTCCGCCGACGGATCAGCCAATATCATTTGGGCATAAGCATACCCGCGCTGACCGAGGCCGATCACCGCCATTTTACATTTACGCTGCATTTTTTCTAACTTTATTTTGATGGTTTCTTAATTATTTTACAAGTTCCAAGTCTTTATCTTCCAGTTTGGTGGTGCTTGTCACATGACCGTCAGCGCAGATATAGTTGACATTTCCATTGTGGACATAACCGGTTCTGGCACTGGCATTGGTCATGTCGGTGCCCAATGTAACTCCGTAAGTAACGATCTGGTTGAGAGTTCCGGTCGCCGTGTTGTACGGGTTGGCATCTCCATGCAGCATCGTCGCACTGGGAGACTGGATATCTTTTTCTTTGGTGGGCGGGATCGTATTGATATAAACGTTGCCGTTATTATTGTAACTGATCAAACGCTTGTCACCGGCATTACCGGTAGCGACCGCGTACCAGTCTTTGTCGTTGGTTCCGGAACTCAGGCGGATCGGTTCCAATGTCGGACATACCAGTATCGTTGCCTGTCCGGAATACTGCTGCAAATTGTATGCTGTACCGTCTTTGGGCTGATTGCCAATATACTGCCACGGCCAGTTGGAGCGGTTCGCATAGTACCCCTCATACGTATCTGTATAGGTGAATATGTAGTTGCCAAGCTGTTTGAGATTGGATACACAGCTGGCTGATCTGCCGCGTTCACGCGCGGAGTTGAGCGCCGGCAGCAGAATTGCGGCGAGAATTGCAATAATGGCGATAACTACCAGCAGTTCGATCAAAGTGAAATGTTTTTTCATGATTTGTACTCCTTTTTTATTTTTCAGGGGTTGGTTGTTCTTATTTTTACTGCCTTTCAGCAATGTTCCACCTTCCGTTTTTATCTCATTTTTTCCTGCAGTTTGATAATCGCTTCCGCTACCTTTTTCCGCGCTTTCTCATAGTCGGCTACCCTCCATCCAATAGGCGGCAGATATTCACCGGAAGCAAATCTTTGTTCCTCCCTTTCAAAAGTTTTATCCCAGACACTGTTGATGAATAAACTGTTTTTATTGAATAGCTCCTGATCTATGGAGTTCTCCAGATCATTCAGCAGTTTTTCCGCTTCAAGGGTGCTGATATTCCGCTTTTTGGCATCTGCGATGCTCTTTTCCAACGTGCGGATGTAACGCATATCATCCGTACCCTCGCGCAGCGACTCAAAGTCTATGGATACTCCGCCATTGCGCCCCTCGGCAGCAGGATAAGTGTAGCACCAGTCCGCCGTTCCGTCCAGATCCGTGTAGGGCGAACCGTTTATGCCCAGATACATATACCACCCCATACCGGCACTGCCCTTGCCGATCGACCGCAAAAACCACCCGTGGGCAAAACGTTTCCCGGCAGGCTGGGCAAAGACCAGACAGCAGTCGTTGTTGTAGGAAAGCAGCGGCTTACCCGCAGCAAGGCACTCCCTGAGGATCTCTTTCCACGTGTCCACATAGTACAGCGTCTGGGTATTGTAGCGGATGATGATGATGTCAGAGAGCTTCTCCAATTTCTCCGCCGCCTCGTGCTGGGGGCGGACGGTCTTTTTCCAGAGATGGTTGGTGCCGACCCGCATTCCGGCTTTTTTGTGCATCTCCAGCCGGGGAATACAAGCTTCGATACGGGCAGGATGAGAGAGTATCTCATCATCGCCGAGCCAGTATATTTCCGGAAAATTCCTCTTTTTGCAGTAATCACTGATGATCTGCTGCGCTTTCTGCACCGCTTCAAACTCCCTGCCTTTATTGTAATGGGCAACAAATTTGAGAACATCATCGTACATCGTTATCAAAGTTACCGGTCCATACTTCTGCAGCGTTTCCGCCGCCACTGAAAAGAGCGAGTTCTCCAAATCTATTTTCATCGTGTCCACATGCATATCATCGAATTTCACCGCCTTATCCGAGTGCATGCAGACCCAGTTGATACCGTGTTTACCCATGGCATCAAAATCTTCTCTCACATTTTTGGCATTGAATTCCGTAACCCACATCCCATAGCTCACCCCGGGACTTTCCAGATTGAACGGATAAACTTTCACTTCCGCCGGAACCGCGACCTTGCCGGCAGCACTGATAAGTTCAAATTCACCTTTATAAATACCCGGTTCCGTTCCCTGCGGAATATGGAATGTGATCCAGAACTGCCTGGTCACCCCCTTTTGTACCGTGACACTGCTGCTCTTTTCCAAATACTGCGGTCCGAGCATATATTCGGATTTGCCGTGATAGTTGGTGGAACGTTTGGGGATGGATTCCACCACGGCGATTTCAGCGGATATCTTGCTTGTACCGAAAGGTTTTGTCATTTTAAGCTGAACATTTCCAACATTCCGCAAACCACGGATCCCCAATGTGGCAGGTTCATACTCCCCGGGAGCTGCGGCGATTTTCAACTCCGCTTTGCCGGTATCGCTTGAGGCGTTACTGTTGAGAAAAAGCAGACTCATCCATGGATGATTGAATATCTGAAATCCGCGTTTCTGCGAAATTTCCGATACTGCCGGTGCCGGACGCTCATCCACATATTTACGTTCAGTGAATAAGTGAGCATTTGCAGCTATCCCTTTATCCGGAGAGATCTTTTCCACCTTGCCGCGGGTAACGGTCACATCGGGATCAGGGGTGTTTTCTTTCGGACGGCGGTTGGCAACCGGAATAAATTTCAAGTAGCCCAGATAGTAGATACCGCCGGGATAAAACTTGATCTCAAGACCGTCCATATCCAAATCACGGGCAACACACACCTCATAGTTGCGGTGAACTGCATTGAACTCTGCCTGCGCCTTACCATTGACAAAGTACGCTTCCGGATCGTTGCCGATGGTAAGCTGCAGACAAGTCGCTGCTGAAATCAATCTGCCGCAGAGGTAAAAGTCATATTTGCCCTTGAGCGTGGATTTGTAAGAGATCGTTCCGGAGTCGATACCCGGCGGATAGAGTGTACCAACCGGACCGGTTTTGAAAGCCTTGCCGAAACTCCAGAAACGCGGATCGCTGGAAAAACCTGTTTCCGGTGCCGGAGAAAGTACACTGAAGTCCGACACTGTCACCGTACCTGCCGGATCGACCACCGGTTCGGGAACAAATACCGGTTTGGGTTTCTCTTTGGCTATCTCACCGGCAGGAACAAGTTTTTTATCGTAGGGCTGCAATTTCAAGTTGTAGATATTTCCGAAAAACGGATAGTAGGTCGCACCGAGATAGAGCGGCAGAGCTTTATTGACCGGTTTGCCATAGTATTTACGCTGAAAGATCAGTTTGCCGTCCACAAATATTTTTGCCATGCCGTCACCGACGTATATCTGCAGTTTGGTATCGCGGTTGTTTTTGATGAACCCGGCTTTCGTCTGGAACCAGCAGTTGTCCTTTTCGGTAAGCAGGGTGAAAAGCAGTGAACCATTGGGGTTGATCAGCACCGCGTAACCTGAGCTGTAATTTTTGCCGGTGGAGAGCAGCCCGAACCACTTGGACTGCGGAGATGCCTTGAAATCAACGGCAAACTCTGTTTCCAGTATGAAACCATCCGGGTAATCAAGATTTTCCTGCCAGGGGATCTCTACGGAAGTACCGTCCAGACGCAGAAAAAATCCCCGCTCATCCGCCTGTGCCCAGCGGGACTTTTTTGCGGAGAGTATCTTGCCGTTGAGCAGAGCTGTCGAAGAACATTTGACTGTTTGGGAGCCGGTTCCGTCGTCGCACTTCCACTCATGGATCTTTCCGGCAGCAGCAAGTTCACGGTTTTCCGGCAGGGCATCAGCAGAATATTTATTCAGCTTTACATCCCGCACCGTACCATAGTAACCGTAATACCCCGAACCGATATAAAACGGATGACCGGCATCGGCAAGTTTGCCTTTATATTTGCGCTGGGCAAAAAGTTTACCGTTGACATAAATTTTTGCCAATCCGTTGTTTACTGCAACTGCAATTGTCTGCTCCACACCGTCTTTGACTGCTCCGGCTTTCGTCTGGAACCAGAGCATCCCGGCATCGGTCTTGAGCGTCAGCAAAATCGCTCCCTGCGGATTGAACATCAGCGCGTAACCGGAACTGTAATTTTTTCCTTTTGAGATCACTCCCATCCACTTCCAATTCTGTATAGCTTTGAAATCCGGTTTGAATGTTGCTTCAAGGATGAAGCCGCCGGTCATATCCAGTTCCGGAGCATGTCCGACGTACGCCGAAGTTCCATCCAGACGGAGTACCGTTTTTCCGTCAACATTCTGGAACGAAGCCTTTTTCTGATTGCTTATTCTGGCGTCGAATTGCGGCATACCGGTACATTTGATCATGCGCGGTTTGCCGCCGTCATTGCACTGCCAGAGAAATCCTCCGTCAGCCCAAAGATTTATTACCGCAAACAACAATACTGAAAGTGAAAAAAGATTTTTCATACCGTCCGGCTCCTCTGTCAGAATTCGATGATATTTCCCTCAATTCCCCTCGCCGTGGGAAAAGCAGGATCTTCAATATAGTACACGACCATGACATGATGATCGTCCAGCAGCGTGATCCCCGGATATCCGGTGTCAGGGAAAGGTGAATCGTCGCGGATGATGAATTCCTCTGCTCTGTCGATATCCTCAAACTCCGGTGAAACGATCCTGCCGCGGATGCCGCAGGGTGACTTACGGTAGCCGTAAACGATCATAGTTCTGCCGTCGGGCAGACGGCAGGCGGCACTGGGTTCGGCATGGATATCGTGACGTACAGGTTTGCTCCAGGTAAGACCATTATCCGTTGATTCGGCGGTCACCAGATCGGCGCGGGTGAGAGATCCGTCCTCTTTGCGCATCTGGGAACGTACCAGCAGAACATATTTACCTGACGGTGTGATCGTGAGAAATGGCTCTTCATAGAGGTACTTGGGATCTCCGCAGGAGTCGACCGCCACGGCGACGAATTGCCACGATTTGCCGTCATCAACAGAACGGTAAAGCATCACATCGGCAAACATTTGCGGTGAAAACTCGTTTTCAAAGCGGTCTCCGACCCACAACAGTGAACCATCATTGCCGCGGGTGATATTGCCGCGGTTGTGCATCCGGCGCGGGTGTCCGGGGAAGAGTTCCGGAGTTCCCGGCAGCGGATCGGGACGGTAGGGGCCGTGGAAACTTTTTCCCAAGTCATCACTGCGGAGCATGTAAACTCCGCCCGGCAGGGCAACGGCTTCTTTATTCACATCAAAACGGGAAAGATAGTGACCGTTGCCGCTCTCATCAAGCATACGCACCATATGCGGCGGAATATGTTCCCAAATGAAACTGCTGACGAAAACATATTTGCCGTCAAAGAACATACCTGCATCCTGACTGGCTCCTTCAGGCGGGGAAAAGAGCAGCTCCGGTGCGCTCCAGCTTTTGCCGCCGTCATGGGAACGGGTGAGCATCAGCTGGCTGGTCGGATTGTAATGGCAGCAGTAATCTTTATCGACCTGCGGCCAGCCGTAATAACTCGGGCAGCGGCGGAACGCAACCAGGATCTCCGTGGCACTGACAGCGGTAACTCCGGGAAAGGTGGAGTAAAAAGAGTGGTCACGGTAGATGACGAACGGCGGATGGATTTTCATTACAAAACCCCTTTGATTTATAAAAAATAATAAAAAATCGTTTTTCAAGTTTGCTTTAAATATACGGCAAATATATATTAAAAAAAATGGCAAAAACTGATTATTTTTTAACCGGAACGCACATGGACGAGAAAAAATTGTTTTTAAACGCCGAAACCGACGATGCCGGGCAGTTTCTGAATATCGAAAGTCACCCGGTCGTGCCATTCAACTGTCACTTGTTTTTACGCGGTGAACCTCAACCTGATGCAACTAAAGCCGGTAATCTGCACCATCACCATATTTTATGGTTCTGCCTTTCCGGCAGAGGGTGTTTGATGATAGATGATATACCGTATATCCTCGGTTCCGGCGAGGCGATACTGCTTTACCCCGGACAAATCCATGGCAGAACACCATTGAACGGGGAAAAAGTCCGATGGCTGCTGGTACGCTTCACATTGGAAAATGAACCGGCATGGTTCACGCTTCTGCGCAATCAGATATTCTGCTATGAAGGCAGGATCGGCAAACTGCTCGATGAGCTGCGCGAAAGCTGTGCCCAGTACCACTCTGACAATGAGGGAAACCGCGAAGTCACTGCCGATGAGTGTCTGCTGCGGCTGGGACTGCTGCTCAACGCGCTGCGTCCGATAGCGGCAGTCACTCCGGTGATTGCTGCTGAAGAAGAGGAATCTTCTCTGATAAAGCAGTTGTGCCAGCAGTTCGTCGGAGCTACCGGAATGAAGAAAAACTTCTCCAAAATCGCCCGGGAACACGGTATTTCTGCCGGACATCTGAGGCGGCTTTTCAAGCAGGCCACCGGCAGCACGCCAAGTTACGCAAGGTATAATGAACTGCTCATCCGGGCGGAAAGACTGTTGAGTCATTCGCAGTTGAATATCACCGAAATAGCAGCGCGCCTGGGATTCGGCAGCATCTATGCATTTTCCCGCTTTTACAAGAAACACCGGGGTATCTCGCCTCTGCAATTCAGAAAGCAGATCAAAGGCGGAACTGACTGACATTATGCTCCATAACACCCCGTATGCCGTAAACAGACCCGGCGCGATACTGCCGCCTGACGGCGACCGGCGTTCCGCCGCCTTGTCCCGGCGAAGCCTTGACGAAGACGGATGGATCACGTCCGGGTACGACCCGATGCGATACTGCCGCCTGACGGCGGCTTTTTTAGTGCCTTACGGCACCTTTGCCTCCGGCGGTTTTAGTGCCTTGCGGCACTTTTGCCTCCGGCGGCAAGCGTTCCGCCGCTTGACCACGTCCGGGTACGACCCGGTGCGATACTGCCGCCTGACGGCGGCTTTTTTATGCCTCCGGCGGTTTTAGTGCCTTGCGGCACTTTTGCCCCCCTCCGGCAGCAAGCATTCCGTCCCCGATCATAGCGGCATATTTTTTCCGGGCATCAGAGATGTGCCGGCGTATAAGCAATTCAGCAATATCATCCCAACGGCGGGTGATCGCGTTGCAAATCATCGTGTGTTCTTCAAATACCCGCTGCTGATCTTCCAACGTTCCATCGGAAAAAGAACGGTTCAGAATAAAAGTACAGGAAATCTGCGCCTTGAGCATCCCCAACCGCTGCTGAAGCAGCTGATTATGACTGGCTTCCGCGATGGCGGCATGAAAATCAAGGTCTTCCCGGAATGTCGGTGCGACATCTTCCGGACAGGTGTTTTCGGCGGCTTTGGTCAGATAGAGTTTTTCCAGATCCAGAGCCTGCCGGATATTATCCAGCTCCTTTTCAGTGGCATTTCGGGCGGCGGAAGCTGCCGCCATGCCCTCAAGCACTTCACGCAGCTGATACAATTCATCTATATCCTGCGCGGAAAATTTCCGGGTGAAAGACCCCTGATAAGGACGGCTCTGCACCCAGCCCTCATACTCCAGACGGCGGAATGCTTCGCGCACCGGGGTGGAGCTGACTCCGAACTCTTCAGCAAGCCGTTCTTCGCGCAAAGGAGTTCCGGGCGGCAGCTGTTCCGAGATGATCTTTTCAATGATCTTCTCGTAAACCATATCCATGGATGTTGATTTTTTTGATGGTGCCATGCCTTCATTCTCCTTTTTCTGTACGATTTAATATACCGCCGCTGCGCCAGATTGTCAAGGATATTCCCGAAAATAACCGTAATTCTATAGAATATTGTCGAAAAGCAGAAATTTTTTTGAAAAAAAATGTAATTTTCTATAAAATTCTATTGAATTTGTATTTTTATGGATGTATATTCTCATCAAAAGCCATTATTTTTGTACTTATTATATATATAAAGGTGTTTTGATTATGGAAAAAAAGAGACAGGACAGCTCCCGTCTTTGCGATTTGCAGTCACTTGCCGGCAAAGTGGCTCTGGTTACCGGCGGCTGCAAAAATTTCGGTGCCGAGATCGCTCTCGGACTGGCGGAAATGGGCGCGACTGTCGCCGTTACCGCCCGGGATTATCAGCGGGCAGCTGACAGCGTGAAGCAGCTCAAAGAGCAGACCGGATATGATTTCATTCCCTTTGAATTGGAGTTGACAGATGAAAATTCGGTGCTTGCCCTGTATGCCGCGATAAAAGAACGTTTCGGCAGACTGGATATTCTGGTCAATAATGCCGGAGGACACTCCAAAAAAGCTTGCGGACTGCTGGAAAAAGAGTCTTTGGAAGGCTGGAGAGAATTTATCGAACCGAACATGACCGGAACTTTTCTGATGATCCGGGAGTTCGCCAGATTGATGATGCCGCATAAAAGCGGTTCGATCATCAATATCGCCAGTATGGCGGGTATGGTCGGACGCGACCGCAAGATCTACGGCGATGATATGACCCCCAATCCGATCGCTTATTCCGCCGCCAAAGCCGGAGTCATCGGCATGACCTACGACTGTGCGGCATATCTCGGCGAATACGGTATCCGGGTCAATGTCATTTCTCCCGGAGGCTTTGAACGTACTCAGCCGGCACACTTCATCAAAGATTACTCCGGTTTGACCATGCTCAAACGTATGGGCAGAGCCGGTTACGATCTCAAAGGTGCAGTGGCTTTTCTCGCTTCGGATGCCGCAGCGTATATCACCGGTCACAATCTGGTTATCGACGGTGGTTTCACCCGCTATAAATAATTTCGGAAGGATTGAATTATGATCTCCATCGGCGTAGTCGGGATGAATCCGGGCAATGGACATCCCTACAGTTTTTCCTCTATATTCAATGATTTTGATAATGATGCTCTGCAGAAAGAGTGTGAATTTGCTCTTATCAAAGAGTATCTGCCCAATCACCACCGCCATCAGCAGTTTATTGCCGATGCCAAAGTGACGTGGGTCTACGCTCCGGAAGAGGGTGCTGCCGAAAGGATCGCCCGGGTCGCCAATATCCCAAATATCGCCAAATCTCTGGAAGAATTGACCGACAATGTGGATGCCATTCTCTTTACCCGGGATGATATCGACCGTCACTGGGAGATGGCAGGAGAACTTTTCAAAAGCGGCAAACCGGTTTTTCTGGATAAAGTTCTGGCACACACACCGGAAGATCTGCGAAAATTCGCCGCAGCCGTCCCCGCCGATTATCCCCTGATGACCGCCTCCAGTTTTCCGTGGTCGCCGCTGGTTCAGCAGGCAAAAGAAGATTTGAAAGCAAGTGAAGTATTTTTTGTCAACGGCGTGACCTCCTGCATATGGGTGCGTTACGCGCCGCATCTGCTCTGGACGCTCTTTGAGATTTTCGGTGATGATGTTGTCAGCGTCCAGAATACCGGCAACGATGCCGGAGATATCGTGACGGTGCAATTTGCCAACGGCGTGGCGGCTGTCTGCGAGATTTTCAACGGCGTTGGGCTGCCGCTGGGATTGACCATCCACCGCAAAGGCGAACAGCCGTTGGCTCTGCCCTATACGGATGATACACTTGAGGCTTATTTCTACAGTATCGCTGAAATGATGAAGGACTTTGCCGTTATGTGCCGTACCGGAGTGACTCCGACACCGTGGGAAAAAACATTGAAATTGAATAAGATCGTTCTGGCGGGTATCGCCTCCAAAGCTGACGGAGGCAAAAAGATCATGCTTAATGAGTTTATGAGTGACCTGTAAGGAGTTTTAACGATGAAAAAAATAATTTTACCCCCCGCTGAAAGAGTGGAAGAGTGGTACGGATTTACCCGGCATCACTTTCACTTTGAGGGGATCGAGGCGTGGATCGCCGAGCCGCATATTCCCGTCGGCGACGGCAGATGGTCATGGATCGCTGTCTGGCCCGAAGCGTATGTGAAACGGGTCGGCGTGACAAATTTGCTGGAACACGGCTTCTACCATGTGCATATCAACACCCATCCGATGCGCGGCAGTGTCAGGTGCATGGAGATCATGGGGAGATTTCAGGATTTTCTGGTATCCTGCGGTTTTGCGGCAAAGTGCTGTCTGGTCGGTTTGAGCTGGGGAGGATTTTTCTCACTGCGTTACGCGCAGACCTTCCCGGAAAAAGTGGCGTCCATTTATCTGGATGCTCCGGTATGCAGTGCGGCGGATGAGGGGGAAAGCATTTCCACAGAGATCCGCAGAAAAGAGATCTGTGAAAATTTCGGCATGAGTTTTGAGGAGTTGAAAAGTTCTCCGCTCAACCCGCTCAACAGCGTGAAAGTACTGGTGGATCATGCCATCCCGATCATGGCGGTGGTCGGTATGGAGGATACTTCGGTAAATATCCATACCAACTTTGAAATCTTTGAAGAGCGTCTTTTGGCTCTCGGCGGAAAAATCACGGTGATCCGGCGCAACTTCTGGGGACATCATCCCCACGGCCTTGAGCCGGATGAGACCGATAAAATACTGGCATTCCATTGTAATTCTTTAAGTAATTGATTACCAAACAAACAGAAAGGACAAGACAATGAAATCATTATCAATTTCAAACTGCTCCCGTACGGGAGTAAAACACACGTGTTTTACGCTTATCGAACTGCTCGTAAGCACTGTTATCTCATCATGGCATTTTTTTGCACAAAAAAGTGCGGTTGCAACTCAACAAAGAAGTCCGCTTTTCTTGAAAAAGGGAGTGGGGTTTGGGGAGAGGGGAAAAACCTCTTTTCCCG
>SUWK01000004.1 GCA_015061525.1 Lentisphaerota bacterium | reverse complement strand
AAACCCTCTCCCCTTTTCAAGAAAAGCGGGGTATTTTTAAGAGATTCGATCAAGCCCGACCAACGGGATGGGCGCGACACCTCCGAAGCGGCACGTTTGCCGCTCAAAAAAAGCGGAGTATTTTGCAGCTCCAGTTTGTTTCTGCGTTTGAAAAAACGCAGAGATGAGATAGAAGTATTTACCAGCAGTTCGATCAATGTAAAACTTTTGATTATATTTTTCTCATTACGTTTCATGATTTCATCTCCTTATTGATAAAGATTTTTTCCACTTTCAGCATCAAAAACCATCGTTTCTCCGCGTTGAAGTACAGTTTCGATTTCTCTGCCGTTTTTCAAGACGATTTTATACTTGCCATCTGCCGGAGCGTGGATACAGATGATCCCCCGTCCGGCCTTGATGACCAGATCTTTGTCGCAGTAGATGTGACTGCCGTTTTTTTTCAGCAGATCGCGCAAAAATCCGCTGGGCACTACCGGAAATGCGAAGTACCAGATATTGGAATTGCCCTGTTTCCTGACTGCTCCGGCTGGCTCTTTGCCATCGGCAAAGAGTGCGGCGACTCCGGCATCCGGATCATCCGGGCGCAGCAGCGGGACATAGGCTTTGGGGATTTGCACCGTTTCATTTCCGATGGTGCATGAATAATGTTTGCCGGTTTCCCTCATTTTTATTCCGGTAAGAGCTTGCATATTTTCAGCAGAAAGGGTTTTACCGTCCGCATATCCGGCATTGTTGACAAAAATCACCTCCGGAACTGAACCTAAAACTTTGCTTTTGATATACTCCCGCTCATTGGGAGAGAGCATTCCGGTATATTGGAACAATACCACCTTGTACTGCTTCAAATCCACCAGCGGCAGATCGGCAAGATAGACGTGATCATGCGGCACACCGCACCGGGAAATCTGTTCGATCGCCGGAACTTCATCGGAACAGACGTGCGGAGCATCCCCGTTTCCGGAGGTGTGATACATGACATCAACACCCCAGACACAGAGCAGTTCCGCCTGTGATTTATAAGGCTTTTTGAAATAACTGCTGAATATTTTCCACTGTTCAGAAACTTCTTTCATCAACACCGGAGTATCCCACCAGCCGAAGTTTTTACAGACTTCCGGGCCCTTGAGCCGGTGATCGTAGTACCAGAAGCCCTGTCCGCGCGTAAAGGGTTCAAACACGTTGCGGCGCATCAAATCAATGGTGACATGATCAAAAGCGGGGTCGCCTCCGGGAGCGGAATTGGTCGCACCTTCCGGCGGCTGATCCATTTCCGTAAGGAAAAGTTTTTTATTCAAACGGCAGGATTCCAGCAGCCCGCGGGAGATGCAGGAACTTCCCGGTTCCCGGGCAAGACCATAGGCAAACGGTGCGCCGAGGTAGTCAACATAAGGGGACTTCAAGACTATATCGGCAGCCAGATGTCCGCCGACAGTTTTGACCGAACTGAAGAAATAGGTGTAGAATGCTCCGGCAAGCACCGGACGGGAGGTGGATTCCTTGATGATCCGGCAGAAATATATGATGTCTTCGGCGGGAACCCGCATTTGGGCATGATGGGAATCAATGACTGCCTGATATAATTTGGGGTCCCGGTAGTTGCTTTCAAAAGGCGAATTGCGCTGCTGACAGGAGGGTATTTCTGCCGTTTCAAAGGTGACGTGTGAATCGTGCCACGCGCGTTGCAACGCTTCAACGGTCCGGTATTTTTCTTTCAGATAGTTGCGGAAATATTCCGTCTGGCTTTGGCTGTGATCCGGGTCATACTGCGCCGCCCACCAGTGCCACTCACCGAATTTTCCGCAGGCGGGCTGGATGCCGATCACAAAACCGCCATGCGGGGATGATTCCAATTTTTTACAGAAGTCAGCAAGCACCTTTCCGGCATCGCGCAGCCACGATTTGGAAGCCAGACTCACCCGGCGGGAAATCATATTATCTCCGGTGATGATCCGGTTGGGATCATCTTCTGCGACCTCTCCCGGAACGCCGAAAACGGTCATTTCATCAGGATGTTCATCCATCCACCAATTTGGAGGATTCATGTGCAGACGCACCACCAGACGGGTTTGGGACCCCGGATGGGTAAGCGGCGCGATGTTGTCCAGAAAATCCGCAGCATCAAAGGTGTTTTCTCTGGTCCAGCCGTCTCTCAAATTCCAGTCGCATTGAACGAGATCTATTCCCGCTTCGCTGAAGTTTTTCACATTCCGTTGGGCAAGTTCCGTCCGGCACCTTGCCTCCTGCAAGTCGGTCAAGGCGTAAAAAATCGGCGGAACTTCAACGCCGTCTACATAAAGCCGGGGACAGCCGCGTTCAAAGCGGTTTTCTGCACTGTATAATGTCACTTTATTTTTTCCCTTCTTCCTGATATTTTCATTTGTCAAGATATCACAACCGCTGTTCAGCAGCAGAACTGCTGCCATGCAGATTTGCAGTAAATCATGTTTTAACATAAATTCCCATTTTGGGTGAAATTTGATTTTAACTGTTCGTGATGATATATTATACCACAATTGCAAGGATTTAACAATAGATGAAGCGTATGTTTATTAATTCAAAAGATGTATAATTTCTGTCATGCCTGAAAAAATTCACCGACAAAGTTTGAATGTTGCCCTGGGGGCTTATGATCTCTACAAAGATGACAGCAGCCGGGTGCAAACGCTGCTGAATAGTCGATGCAGCGGAAATGCATGGAATCTGCCGATATTCTGCCAGAATATGATGGAAACTATCCGCTATGGCTACCGCTGGTACAAGCATGTGAGATATCCTCATATTGCATTGGAACTGGTTCTGGACGGGAAGATGAAATATCATTCCAACAAAGATGTGCAAATCGCAGAAAGCGGAATGCTTTACATCATTTCCCCGGGAAGCAATGTCAGTTTTTCCACCTTTGAAGATATCCCGATGCATCATCTGGTGGCGCTGATCGACGGCAGAAATCTCGGTTCCATTGCCGCGACATTGCGCATGGATGAAGATCATCTTATCAAAGTTGAAGATCCCGGACACTTGGAGGAGATGTTCAGGAAACTTGGCAAAGTTATGGAAGATGAGACTTCGTGGTATCAGAATTCGATGCTGACCTACGAATTGCTGCTTGAAATTTCCCGGCAGATCCCGGAAGCGGATGATCATTTCAAAAAGGCACGGCAAATCATGGAAGAACAGTACTTTAAAAATATTTCCATTGAGGAGATAAGTGCTCTATGCCACATGAGCAGCAGTTCGTTCTGGCGTATGTTCAAAAAGGAATCCGGGTTGTCTCCGATGGAATATCTGATGGATATCCGGATGAAAAAAGCGGTGAAACAACTGCAGCGGACGCGATTACCGGTTCGGCGGATCGCTCAAAATTGCGGTTTTGCGGATGCCTCCAGATTCTGTTCGCTGTTCAAAAAGAAATATGGTTGTACACCGGAAGGCTTCCGGAATGGAAAAGTTCTGCCCCCTCCCGAAAATGCAAAGTAAATCCGCCTTATTTTTCAGAGGCGGAACTTAAAGTTGAAAACTCATTGTAACCTTTTATACTGCTCTGTTGGCTGATTCTGACCAACTCCTTCCTCTCTTGGAAGTATGGACAAACGTCCACCTCCTGCGCCGGGCATTTTTTGCAGCAGAAAACGTACGCTTTTATTGCTCAAGCCGCACAAGACGGAAATTATGAAATTAATATGCCAACAGTATTGCATTCCTCATAAAGGTTTATTGAGGAGAGTTTAAGCGAATAAGGGGCTGTTGCTTTGGTAACAGCCCCAAAGGAGAGGTTTTATTTTTGCAGAATTAAAGCAAGTACTTCGGCACGGGCTTTTTCGTAGTCGGAGAACTTGTATTTTGAACGGTAAGCTATCTCCTGCAATTTTTTTAATCCGGCTTCATCGTTGCGGTCGGTGAGGCGTTTGACTGCTTCTCTGTAGTAGAGGGCATCGGTTATACCGTCGCGCATATCTTCCAACCGCAGACTGGAGATCGGTTTGATGTAATTCCCCTGTTTTCTCCAGTAGACCAACTGACAGGCGTGCTGGTTTTCCGGGGGAAGTCCTTTCCAGTCGATATTCCGTTTGGAACCGTAACCCAGAGAGTAGTTGAGCCAGCAGGAGGGGCTGGCGGTCCAGATGACCATGCCGTCGAGGTTGTCCTGGATGACCACATCCCAGATGTCTCGTCTGCCGGACATGATCCGGTTGCGTTCTGCCCAGCTGGTACGGTTGGTGTAACGGCGGATGGGGAAACCTTTGCTTCGCATATACTGGATATCTTTTTTGCCCTGTTCATCAATGGTCATTGCGGCGGCGGAGTAATCCAGACAGGTGAAGCCGTCCATTACCGGTTTGAGATCCCAGTATTTGGCACCGCTGGGGATCATATTGATATTGATGCCGAGATTCAGGGAACGCAGATGCCTGGCGACCGGCAGAAAGATGGGCGCGGGGTCTTCGTCGCCGAGTTTATAGGTGAAGTTCGCCGGGGGAAGTCCCAGTTTTTTGAGGTGTTCGACCAGATATTTTATGTGGTCGGACATGATGTTTCCGGAACGGTTGGACATGACCATGCGCAAGTTGTATTTGGCGCAGATGCGGACGCGGTCATCGAAATCATAACGTTTGCCGTCGATGATGACTTTTGCATTTTTCGGAGTTTTGTATTCCTGCATTGCTTTGATGTAGCCGTTCCATGTCCATGGGATACCTTTGTATTTACCGTTTTTCAATCCGGGCAGGGAGGGGGAGCCGCCATTGGTACAGCGGCAGGATTTCACGCAGTTGACGTGAACGCCGTCAACCATGACCCGGGGAGTTTCAAAAGATACATCGCCGACATAGTGTTCCTGCAGAAGTTTTGCCCAGTCTTCGCCGGATTTGCCGCCCCATGGCAGCTGGGTGAAAATATAGCAGTTGATCACCTTATCTTCACAGCGCGGCAGGGTTACATCCAATATTTCGCAACTGACCGGGATCGTGATTGAACCGACTTGGATACTGCCGGAATATTTCCCCGGAACGCAGTTGCGGCTGTCAATGTACAAACGGAACTGAGCAAGCGAAAATTGTTTGATCAAAGTGGAATTTTCAACTTTTTCAAACAGTTCCGGCAACGGCCTGCCGCTCCATTTTTGTCGCCATTTGGGCCAGATATCTTCGCGGGGTTCGAGAAAAACGGTGCGGGTAAGTGAAAGGTTTTCTTTGGGAATGCGTTTCCCGTTATTGCTTTTCAGATCGTTTAATACGATTTTTGCATTAAAATCGGCTTTGATTGCTCCGATGGCAAAGGTCCGGTAGGCAAATTCGTTGACGGCGATTTTGAACTCCGCCTTTGCCGGGGCAGGGGAGGCGAGATATTGGGAAATCATCCGGATCTGGAATACCGGATCTTTTTCAAAGCTGTCGTCATTATTCCAGTTGAAACTCACCGCATCGACGGTATTTTTTCGCATGTTGTTCACATTTTTTCTTGCGGCGGCGGTGGAGGCTGCGTGATTTTCAGCGATCAAATCATTTTTATAAGCGATATAATCGGTGATGCCGGCAGGGTATTTATCCAGTACGATAAAGCCCATGCTCTCATATTCACGGTAGCCGGTGTTGGCAAAACTCCAGCAGTGAATCATTCTGCCTTTGGTGCTGCCTTTGGTGACCACGCAGTTCATGCGGAACTCTTTATCTTTATCCGGATCGATGCCAATCTCACTCCATGGAATAGTGTATGCCGCAAGGAAGCTGTTTTTCTTTAAGGTGATTTTGACATCCCATTTGAAGTTGACAAAGGCATCGCCTTCGGCTTCGTCATACTTCTGTCCGCCGGGGGCTGCCGCCAGCTGGCAGTAACCGCGGGTGCCGGGAATATTGATAAAGAGTTCGACCTTATCGCCAGTGCGTTCCCATATGGTTTTGTCGTCGTGGATGCCTTTGCCCTTGACGATCTCCGGTTTGCCGGGGACGTTTACGGTGACAAAGAGATTATTTTTGTCATAGCCGAATGCGATTCCGGGTTTGAGTTCTTTGAACTTTCCGTAATTGCCCATCAAACGGAAGTTGGTGTAAAACGGTGAAAGTTTTCCTTTAGGAGCAATGGCGGCGCGGACTTCCGGAGCGAGCAGCTGCGGCGGCGCGGCAATGAAGCCGGATGCGAGCATCTGTTTTTGAGCTTCAAGTTCCGATGTTTCAAGTTCTTTGATTTTGGCAAGCATCGCTTTTTTGAGTTCAAATGCCGCCGTTGCAGAAATCTGTTTCGGAATTTTCAACGCTTCAAGACCGGATATTTTCACGCCCTGTCTGCCGGCTTTTTCAACGGCCGCATCGAGCTGTTTTTTTACCGGGATAAGAGCTGAATTGTAATTTTTGTAAATCCGCTGTTTGGCAGTTGCCGGAGTAAATTTGATCTGTTTACCCGGGGTGTTCTGTATGACAAAGGTGGGGACGACTTCCAGTTGAACATCGGAAATAAGAGTTTTGCTTTCGGTGTGGGAGGCGTGGATGCCGAATGCCGCGCTTGCCACTTCTCCCCGGGGAACGAGCAGGGAACTCCGGCGGACGGATTCATTATTCACATAGGCGCCATAGCGTCCTGAAAGCGGTTTGTTTTGTGCATTTCTGCCGCTCATTACGGCGGCGGCACCTTTGCCGGAAACCAAATCAGAATTTTCAATATCAGCGGACAGCAGATAATGGCGGTCGTTGAGATAGGAATCTTTTTCAATGGAACCGAATGTCCACACCGCACTGCACTTTTTCCCGCCAAAGTTTAAAATGCGCAGCTTGCCGTTTTCGTGGGCAAGTTCGGTCATGAATTTATTATTGGTGTACGCGTTTGCAAAAGAGGTCAGCGGTTTATCGGGAAGGAGATTTTCCCGGACGCGGAATTTATCCGCAAAAATTTGCGGCGTGATTTTTTCTCCGACCTGGCTGAAACTCATCGTACAAGTGTAAACACCGGTTCCGATTTTGGCGATTTTGCCTGCCGGTTTGGTGCGGAGCTTGGCATCGCAAGGCTGATTGTCCGCATTGCGCAGGAATATTTTGATTTCAACCGGAGTATTCACTCCCGGCTGATGGGTGGATACAGTAAAGTAACTTTTTGCGGCATCAACAGCCGCGAAAAGCGGCAGAGAGGCTGCCGCAAGTGCGGTCAAAAGTATTTTTTTCATCGTTTATCACCAGTTCCAGTAATTATCTTTGGGATCGCTCCAGTCATTTTCGCCGTGCGGGATCGAATGATAGACAGCGGAACTGCTTCCGGCGATACTGCTGCAGTGGCCGTCGGCCCACAGGATATTGGCACTTTTGCCGTGAATGGCGTTGATTTTGGAATAGTTGGTACTGCCGGAGACCATCCAGCGGTAACTCAAATGGGCGCGGGTGACGGTATTGGCGGCGAGCGTCGGTTCGTCGCCGTCGGCGGAAACCAGCAGCGTGGAGGGGCGGCGGATCTGACTCATGCGGGGGACGCCGCGGTGCGGGCCGCCGTTGACGCCGCTATGGGTGTTGGAGGTCAAACCGTGGACGAGCATCAACCAGTTGTAAGCGTAGGTGGTGTTCCACAAACCCCGCCGGTTGGAGCCGCCGCCGGAAAGACCGAAAAAGAGATCATTTGCCGTGGTGTTGGTTTTGGCTGCCAGCATACTGCGGTTACCGAAAGCCGGATCGTCAAAAAATTTGTAGCTCAGTCCGGGCATGGCCTGGAGCAGTTTGCCCTGCGGCATACGTAAATTACCGTTCTTTTCAGCGTTGGTAGTGCCGTAGTTTTCCGACCCCGGTTTCACGAACCAATCGTCACTGTTGGCAAGATAATTTGCCAGCATCAGACCGATCTGCTTGAAGTTGTTGCTGCAGTTGCTTCCCATACCGCGCGCTCTGGCTTTCTGCAATGCCGGGAGCAAAATTGCCGCCAGTATCGCGATTATAGCAATCACGACAAGAAGCTCTATTAAGGTGAAGCTGTACAGCTTCACCTGCCCGTGGGCAGGTGAATATCTATTTTCAGAGTCATCTGTACGATTACAGCAGAGATGTGATCTTTTAACCAACAGTTCGATCAAGGTGAAATTTTTTTGTTTCATAAAACATTCTCCTTTATTTTGGATTATTTTGCTATTTTAAAAACCCGCATTTGGACGGGGTTGTAAACGCCTTTGAAAATGAAACTTTCATCATCAGCTTTTGCCACTTTGACCGGCTGCCAGCTGCCGTCAAGCTGAAGTTCGCTGACCGATTTGCCCTGAAACTCTTTTGCCAGATAAACGGGTACATCTTCACGCGGCGAAGTGGACAAATTGGAGATGAAAAAGAGAGTGTCTTTTTCCGTGCGCCGCATTTGCAGCCACATATTGGGAGTGCGTTTGACTGCCGCCGGAAATTCACCTTTGCCGAGGATGTTGAAGACCCGGTAGAATATCTCCTGCTTGCGCAGATTGAAGAGATTGCTCGTAAGATTATCAGTCAGCACTCCGGCAAGTACACACACTCTGCCGCCGAGACGGTTGGTGAAGAGGGTCATGCCGGATTGGACCCGTTTCCCGAAGTGATCGTCAAAGGTGGTCAATTCCTGCGTGCCGGGACGGGGAATGAGATTGACATATTTTACTTTGGTATTGAGTCCGGCGGCGTTGACCGTATTGCTCATGTGCCGGTTTTTGATATGGGAAAAGATCGGCAGATCGCAAATTTTTTCGGTAACAAACGAGAAATCGGTCATCGGTTTTACATCCACGCCGAGCAGATCGGCAAATCCGCGCTTGCAGAGAATGTCGGCGGCCGAAGCGTCGATCATCACGCCGCCGGAAAGGATTTCTCTTACTGCTTCATCGCTTAAAACAGCGGCATTTTCTCCAATGAGCAGTTTGACGCTGCCATGTTTGGTCGAGTGCGGTATGCCCATGCGGGCAAGCATCGCACTTGAATGGACAAGAGTCAGTCTTCCCGCCCGCGGAACCATCATTTTGGCTGATTCACACATGGGATCATAGACGATATGCAGACCGTCCATGTGTCCGGTGCGGCAGGCAGATTTCAATGCCCCGAAACGCTTGATGTTGCGCTTGTACATATTGAGAAATGCCGGATCTTCCGTGGGATCGTGGGTGTATTGTGCGGCGTACAAAAGGGAGTTGTCGGCGCCAAGCGCCAGGGCATTATCGAGCATCAGACGGAGCTGTTCCGGAGAAGAGTAGTATGTGGTGTGGGGATAGGTGTCGTTTTCGATGACAAATTCAAAATCTTCCGGCAGCCGTTCGGCGGTGTAGAGGGTATGCGCCATGTAATCCGGTGTGCGCTGCGGCGAATCGTACGAGGTGTACCACGCGCCGCGCACCCGGATAAACGGTTGGGTGTTTTTTCCTGCCAGCGCACGGGGGACATCTATTGAAATATAACCGTCCGCATCGGTGTTATTGGTTTCACAAACTCCGATGCGGGTTTCGGGAGAAACCTTGTCGACCGCTTCGCGCATGGCGGAAGCAAACTTCACCAGCGAATCTTTCGCGCACTCTGCCCACAATTTGCGCAAGGGAAGCGTTTCTGGTTTATCTTCAGTAAAGATGGTGTAAAGCTCTTCCCGGGAATAAAATCTTCCGGCTTTTTCGGCAAACGCCTGCAAATGAAGCGGACAGAAACAGCCGAATTTCACATCTTTAGTATGATTTTGAAGCGAGTAATCATCCTCGATAAGGATGAGTTCCGCTCGGGTTTTTTCAGCGACATAAGCCATTTTACGGGCGGAGTCGGCAATGAAATTTCCGTCCAGCGGGCAAAGTCCGATTTTGGTTACTTTGCCATCGATCCCGGTGATATGCTGATAAGGTGCATCGTGACCGTATTTGAGTGAGAGTACATTCCACCAGCTCACTTTTACCGGGGTTTTGGCATCGGCAAAGAATTTATTGTATTCATTGATTACCTTTGCAACATCTTCGTACGGTTTCATGGCGGGATACCCGATCTGGCGCAGATTTTTAGATGGCGCACAATAGAGAAAACGCCGGATACCGAACCGCTGATAGATGTCCAGCAATTCCTCTTTACCGGCAGTTGAAAATGGCAGAAACGGGTCGATGCACATGATTTTTTCGTCGGCACACGTTTTCATTTTTTCTGCAGTTTCGGCACCATTCAGTGCCAGAAATGCGGTTATCGCATTGGCAATAAGAGTGAATTGTTTCAACATGATCTTTTACTCCTCTACTTTGAAAACTCTCATTTGCACCGGTTTGGTAACGCCTTTAAAGATGTATGCACCATCGGCAGTTTTTTTAACTTCAACTTTTTTCCATCTGCCATTGCCGCACAATTCTTTGACCGGTTTGCCCTGCAGTTCTTTTGCCAGGTGGATGGGGATCTCTTTGCGCGGCGCGGTACTCAAATTGGTGATGAAAATGATGGTCGCATCATCGAGCTTCCGTACCTTGAGCCAGCAGTTGGGGGTACGCGATACCGCGGCCGGAAGTTCGCCCTGCTTCAGCCACTCCAGCACTCTCCGGAGCATTTCAACTTTGCGTAAATTAAAGAGGTTCGCTGTCCGGTTGAAGGTCATGGTCGAAGCCAGTATACAAACTCTGCCGCCAAGTTTATTGGTGAAACGCACCATCCCGGGCTGCATGAAATTTTCCTGCGGGTCGATAAAGTAACTCAACACTTCTGCGCCCTTCCGCGGAACAGGTTTTTTGTACTGCACCGCATTTTCGCTTCCGGCAGGGGCAAAGGCGAGATTGTAGATGAAACGACCTTTGATGCCTTCAAAAATCGGCAGATCGCAGATTTTTTCTCCGACAAAGAGATATTTTTCCACCGGTTTTACAGAAACGCCGATCAATTCACCGTAGCCGCGCTTTTCCAGTATTTCAGCAGCTTCGGCATCGAGCAGAACACCGCCACTCAAAATCCGGGTGATTTCAGCATCGGAAAGCACTGCGGCATTCTGTCCGATAAGAATATCCGGCTTGCCATTGACGGTGGAAAACGGTATGCCCATGCGGGCGAGTGCCGCGCTGGTATGGACGATGGTGATGCGTCCGTCCCGGGATAGTTTTTTCGCTGAATGTGCCAACGGGTCATAGATGATTTTCACCCCTTCCATTTTTCCGGAATTGCCAAGTGCGCTTACGGCATCAAAAAATTTGTCGCTGCGCTTGAACATTTCAAAATAAGCGGGATCTTCCGCCGGATCGTCCAGATATTGAGCAGCATAAAGCAGAACATTGTCTGCTCCCATGGCAAGGGCATTGCCGATATTGGCTTTCAAGAGTTCCGGAGAACCGAAGTAGGTGGTGTGCGGATAGGTGTCGGCTTCAATGATGAATTCGATATCTTTAGAGAGCCGTTCCGCCGTGTAGAGCGTGTGCGACAGATAGTCCGGCATCATCTGCGGCGCATCATAAGAGGTGTACCACGCACAGCGAAGCCGCATCAGCGGGCGGGTATTTTTCCCTGCCAGCGCGCGGGCGATGTCGATGGCGGCGAAACCGTCGGCATCGGTATTGAGAGTTTCGCACAGACCGATGCGGGTTTCGGGAGAAACTTTGTCCACCGCGGCGCGGAGTTCAGAAGCGAGCGAAACCAGTGAATCTTTGGCGCACTCAGCAAAAAGACGGCGCAGTTCAAGTGTTTCGTTTTTGTCCTCTTTGTAGATTTTTTGCAGCTCCTCTCTGGAATAGAAGCGCCCCGCTTTTTTGGCAAACGCTTCCAGATGGAGGGGGCAGAAACAGCCGAAAGCGGCGTTGGTATGATTTTGCAGAGAGTAGTCATCTTCAATAAGAATCAGAGGAAGTCTGGTCTTTTGGGCGATCAAGGCGAAGTTGCGGCACGATTCTTTGCGGAAATTTTCATCCAGTGCGCAAATACCGATGGGGCTGACGTTGCCGTTGATGCCGACGATATGCTGATGTTTGGAGTTGAAGCCGAGTTTGAAAAATGGGGCGCTCCACCAATGCAGTTTGATCGGGGTGTCGGCAAGCTCTTTTTTCAGGCGGTTGATTTTGGCGGCGATGGTTTCATAGGCGTCGACTCCCGGGTAACCGACCACACGGACACTGACTCCGGGACCGCAGATAAAGAAATTTTCAATGCCGTATTTCTGATGAATTTCCAGCAGGTCGCTGCTCTTGACATCGACGTTGTGATATTGTCCCATCGGAACGATCGCTTTGGAGAGCATATTTCCTTTTACTCCTGAAGTTTTAACAGAGCTGCAGCCGCAAAGAACCAGTACAGCGGTCAATGCCGCAATATTCTTGCCAAGTTTCAAAATATTTTCCTTCCTGTGATACAATTATTTTGCTCGAAAATAATATATCTTCAATCATTTTTCAATACAACCGCTTTACTTTTGAAAAAGTTGTGATATTTTATCATTTAGACAATATATTTTATCAGGAGAAAGTCAAAGTATGGATATTCGCAAACCGTGCCGTGCCGGAGCCGTTCCCGGAACTCCGTTATGGGGATACAATTACGGACGTTATCCGCTTCATTCCTTTAAGCACAATACTGCTCCGGAAGCATTTATCCCGCTGCACGTATGTGCCGGAGGGTTTGATCAATGGCATCACAAGTGTATCCGCAACCGGCATAACAGCCGGGTTTTTGCAATCGAATATGTTGTTGACGGAATTTTTATTTTTACTCATAACGGCATTGCTCACCGCTGTGAAAAGGGGGATATTTTTATCGTCCATCTGGATGCCGACTGCTCCATGTGCTGTGAAACCGAATATGCTTCCAAAAAGATGATCCGCATTGAAGGACCGCTGCTTAAGCCGTTGATAAGCTCTTGCGGCTTGGAAAATGTTGCCGTGATCCGTGCCGTTGACCGGCATGAGATCGACCGCTGTTTTGATGAAATTTTCGCTCTCTCCGGAACCGATACTCCCGGACTGCATCATAAACTTTGTACTCTTGCCTTTGAACTTCTGATCGAACTTGCTGAACAATCTGAACGCGGTACGTTTCCGTCTCCTTTGCAGCGCGGTATCGAATTCATCCGCAGTCATATCCGCAGTGAACTTCTTCTGGATGAACTGGTTGCTTATTCCGGAGTGAGTCAGGCGACCTTGCACCGCCTGTTTGTCAAATACCTCAATACTTCTCCGGTGAATTACTATATTGAACTCAAAATGAGTGAAGCCAAAAGCATGCTGCGTTCCAATCAGCGGGTGAAAGAGGTTGCGCGCAGATTGAATTTTTCTTCGGCAGCATATTTTTCTTCGGAGTTCAAAAAGCGTTACGGCGTTTCCCCGCGCAACTACAAATTCAATGAAGACAAAAACAGCTGAACCGGTTGCGGTTCAGCTGTTTCGGATACTGCTGATCTTGTATTCCGGTCAGTTGCCGTTTTTGTGCAGTTCAAGCATATTTTTCAGCAGCTGCATCGCCTGGACTTTGTTGCTGCCGAATATAGCCAGTCCTCCGGAAAATCCGAAGTTGCCGCTGCAGACAACGATCATCCCTTTGCCGCATTTTGCGGTCATGAGATAGCTGCACAAGTTGCCGTCGCGCATCTTTGTTTTGCACAACTCATTCCATATTCCCGGTACCGCCGGAATGAATCCGGTCGACGGTGCAATCCCGCGTTTGAGTCTGCTTGTCATATCAAAAGGTTTTCTGTGCCAGTTGCCGGGTTTGATTTCCGCTGTCTTGCGCGGGGTGGCGATTTTCCAGCCGACCCAGGAGATTTTAAGAGCGGGATCATTGAAGTATTTATCCAGCGGGATATTGCCGTAACCGGCAAAAAGGACCAGAGCGCCTTTCTGCACTTCCGGCAGGATTTTTTGCTGGAAGAAACTTACATCGTATTTTGTTCTGGGAGTGTGACGGAATACATACGCCGCTTTGCCGGTAGCAAATTTGTAGACATCGGAAAGTGTATTGCCGGCTTCGACTTTGAATCCGGCTTCTTCCAGAACACTTTTCAATTCAGTCACCGGAACTTCTCTTTCAAAAGGCGCTCCAAGTGCGATGGGGATAATGCCCTCTGTCCCGGTGAATTGCATCACTCCGAAAGCATTCTGATCGTGGTAACTTGAATCCGGATATCCGGAGTTTGACTGATCCTTGCGGTTGCCGTTGGTTCGTTTGATCGAAAATTGCCATGCGCTGCCGTCTTCCGGCATCACTGTGTCGAGCGAAGCAAACGGGATGATGAATTGCAGATGCCAGCCTTTTTTGTACTTTGAAGATTTTACTGTCCAGTCCGGATCCCAGGCATTGTTGAAGGTAAATCCGCCCAGCGCGATCGAATCGTACTTGACTCCGTTGGTGTTGGCGATCAAATGACGGTAAATCCCCCGGGTGTCATTGGGTACGGCAATAAACAATTCAATGCAGTCATCATTGTATATTTTGGAATCATGCGCTGAATAATTTGCCTGGATTTTGCTCATGTCATTTTCTTCGCAGTCGATATCGAAGTAAAGAGCATCTCTGTCATAATTTATTTTTACCTGCCATGGCTGGAATTTTCCTCTGCTGCCGAATTTATTCAGTACTGCAGCTTGAGAAAAATTCAACGGCTTGACGGTGACGGGCAGCAGGACTTTCATATTGGATTTTGAGGCCTGAAAGGTTTGGAAAAGTTTTTTCCAGACATTGAAAACTCTACGTTCCTCATCAAGATTACGCCGGTTTTTGTCATCTTTGTTTCCGGCTTTTATCTCCCCGTCTGCTTTACGGAAGAGAGCATCGATTTGACCGATCTTTATGTCATCAAGCAGATGTTCAGCACAGGATGCCGGAGAGTTGCTGAAGTAGGAGTAGTGTATTTTCATACTGCTCCAGCTCTTATCCATCAACTTTGCATATCCGGTCATAGTTTCGCCTGCCGGACCGTAGACCGCTTCGGAATACTCCTTTATAATATCGTCCACCGGGCGGTCGGGGTTCCACAGCAGCGCCGCATAGGCGTAGAGAGAAAGTTTATTCTGATTGCCTTTGGGCAGCAGATTTTTGCGGGCGGGATTTTTTGAATAGTGATTGAGCGGAGATGCTTCGGTGATGACCCCGGCGATATTTGCCGCTTTGAACTTTTTCATCTGGTCGGAGATCATGGAGTAGAAGGGTATCTGGGCACTCGGAGAGAAGATGTCAAATTCATAACCGTAAACCAGCATGGGAATATTCTTTTTCTGCCACTGGGCAACTTCCATCATCGGTTTGTCGTTCATTTTGCACTCGTCGATACGATGGACGTAGCAGCGGTTGTACATGCAGTATTCAACAAATGCTGAATTCTCCAGAGAACATTCCGGAACTCGACGGAAACTCTGATAAGCGAGGGTGGCAAACTTGAGATGCGGGATCGCCGCTTTGACCCCGGAAATGATCCGGTTGTAAAATTTGAACCACAACTCATGAACCGGATGTTGAGCGCATTTTTCACAGCGGCAGTAGTTCATGTTATCCGCCGGACATATATTCAATATTTCCACTTGCGGATACTCTTTGCAGTGAGCGATGAAACGGTCGATCATTATTTTGTCAACTTCCGGATTGCTCCAGCAGAGCTGATCGATGATCCGGGTTCCTTTGAGTTCAGCAAAAAGATGAGGTTTTTCCGCGAATACTTTGCGGTCGCGGATCGCAACATTGTGAGTGGCAAACATCATGTGGAACCCTTGAGCTATACGGTGGTCGTTCCACGCTTTGCGCCATTTGTGTTTGCCTACCGGATCGCTGCGCATGATATTTATTTTGTTGCGTGCCATCCACAATTCCATATCTTTGTCGTAATGTTTGCCGCAGAGGTGAAATCCGCGGTATTTGAATTGAGCTGTTTCATGGATGTCGAGCGCGGGGAGGGTGAAATCGGATTTACGGGGGATGTATTCTCCGTCTGCTCCGGCAAAGCTCCAGCGGACGCCCATTACATCTTTCAAAAAGGTGTAGACGGCGTAGAGCGCGCCGCGGGAGACGTTTCCGGTGAGGTAGAGATTGCCGTTTGCTGTTTTCACCCGCAGGGAGTCATTGCCGTTTCTGCCGGAAGGAAAATTACCGGTATCGCCGGGAAGTTTGAAATATTCCGGTGTTGCGATCACGATCGCTCCGGAGTCCGGAATAGTTTTGGAACGTTTGATGGCAAGTTTTGCTCCGGAGATCTTATACAGATGCTCCTGCAATTCCTGCGCCGCAAAGTTAAGAGTTGAATCTGCTTTTTGCGGTATTATGATCTGCCATGACGATTGTTGATTCTGAAACATCGGAGCTGCTGAAAGAAGATATCCGCAGAAGACAAGAGATAATGTAAACAAAAATTTTTTCATAATATTTCACCTGATTTCATGTTGGCTTGGTTATAATATATCACTGCTTGTTTTCAATTGCTGCAATTAATCGGAATCATCTTTGTGGTTTATCTGAAAATTTTTCCGGTAGTTCAGAGGAGACATCCCTGTGTTGGTAATAAAAAAATGGCTGAAACTTGAGGCGGAGAGAAAACCGCATCTACCGGCGATCTCTTCGATCCTCATAAAACTTTTTTGCAGGTAGCAGCGGGCAAAATCCAGACGCTGCTGCGAAATATAATGATGTATGGACACTCCGGTTTCCTTATGAAAACGGCGGCGGAGATTGCTGACGCTCATATTGACTTTGGCTGCAATTGACGGAGTATCCGGCGCAGTATGCAGATTGTCGATGATGAAAGCCACCGCGCGTGCGATCTCCGGGCTTAATGTTGAAGCCTGACCGGATTGTCTGCCCGGAGCAAGATTGGTCAGAAAACCCCAGAGGTTCAGTGCCAGTTCCGGAGCGTTGCCGGAGTTGAAGTTGTCAAATATTTTCTGCAGAAAGCCCATCGCGGCATCCGAGAGTTTATTCAGACATTTTTCCGGCAGGTAACTTTGCGGCCTTTTAAGTTGAAATGTAATGAACAGACGTTGATACCCACTGGATTGAGCAGACAGAAAACGCAGGGAGTAGGGCGGGATGAAAAGTAAATCTCCGGAATCGATATCATATTCCTGATTGTCCACAAAATAGTGCATTTTTGCCAGTGGAAAGACCATCGTGTAACGGTTGTGGGCGTTCGGTGCGGCGGCGCAGAAGTCGTGATAAAAAAGCAGAATATTGTCCGGAAGTTCAAAATCTTCCGCCAATGTCAATCCTTTGTAAAGATTATCCGGTTCCTTCAGCTTTTTTGCATTTTCGCGGATTTGATCGATATTCATGCTTTTGTTCTCCTGACGGTTTTAATATAGACGGTCAGAGAAAATATTGCAAGTTGCTTTATTCATAAAAAAACGTATTTTTTTTCAATATAATCCGTTTTTTGAGCATTTTGAACAAATTTTAGCTCATTTTCATCATGGCAAAGTTTAAAAAACGTCTTATATTAAAAACATGGAAGCAACTTCGATCAATCAATACAGAAAGGAAAATGTCTATGGCTATTACCCAAACTGCGGTCAGTTACTACGGCTTGAACTATGTGGAACATGCCGAAACTGATTTCAAAGAGATGATCTCCCACGGCTGCAGTGCCGTTATTCTGGCGGTCACAGAATTTGATTTTGACTTCTGGCGTCCCAATATTCCCAAAATCGTGGACAAAGCGCACGAACTCGGTTTGAAAGTCATCATTGATCCCTGGGGCAATGGTAAATACTTCGGCGGTGAACAAGTTTCAAAGTTTCTGCAGGACAATGTGGAGAACCGTCAGGTTTCCGCACTTACCGGCGAAAAACTTCCCTACGCCTGTTTCAACACCAACAGTTACCGCGATTACTTCAAAAACTTCTGCCTCACGCTGGCCCGGGAAACCGATGCCGATGGTTTCTTCTGGGATGAACCGCACTACGCATTCCCCAAGGGCATTGCTTCAATCACCGGCGGGGTGGCGGATGATTGGACCTGTTACTGCCCGGTCTGCCGCAAGCGCTTTGAAGATTACTACGGTTATCCCATGCCGCGTTATATGACCAACGATGTGAAACTTTTCCGCTGGCGGGAAGCATTGGTGGTGTTGAGTGAAACTTCCAAAGCTCTCAAAGAGCTGAAGCCGGAACTGGAAATAACCTGTTGTGTTCACGCTACGCAGAACGGATATTATGTTTCCGAATACCGCGGCTACGACAACTGGGATATGGTGGCAGGCTGTCCATATTTTGACGTATTTTCGACCACCATCGTCAACTGGGCACTGCCGGAGGATTTCTTCCGGGATATCACCGAACGCACGGTCGCCGTCGCCCGTAAATACGGCAAAAAAGCGGAACGCTGGTTCATGGGATACTACAAGCAGCCCAAGGAATGGGAACAGATCAGCAAATGGGTGGATATCGCTGAAAAAGCCGGAGTCGACCGCATCGCCGCCTGGACCTATCGCGGCGGTTACGGAACCGTTGTCGGTGCTCCTGATGCCTTGAAATTGTGGGATACCATCGGCGAAAATTACAAACGCGTTCTCAAAAAGTAAAATTCCGCAGGGTCTTCAGATATGTTGAGAATTCTGATTGCAGACGCGAATGACTTTTTTCAGCTGCCGGCGCAGGAGTTCAAAAAATATTATGAACAAATCACCGGCAGCAAAGCAGTTATCACTGCCGTCCCGGCAGCCGGCGAAGATATGGTCATTCTGGGATCAGATGCAGTTAACAGCTATACTCACGACAAAATTCTTGACGGCACCCTGCCGGAGTTGAATATTGTTACCGGAAGCGATAGTTACAAAATCGTTTCAGTGCGGGGAAACGGCAGAAATCTGCTCTTTTTTGCCGCCGGCTGCAAGCGGGCATATTTCTATGCGGTATACCATTTTTTTGAACTGCAGGGCTGCCGCTACTTCTGGGACGGCGACCGCATCCCCGCCGGACAGGAGATTTCGCTTGCCGACTGGAATATTGCTGAAACGCCCCGTTTTCACTATCGCGGTCTGCGTTACTTTGCCCACCGCAGCTTGAACCGTTTTCAAGCGGAACACTGGAATTTGGAAGAGTGGAAGCGGGAACTGGACTGGTGCCTGAAAAAACGGTTCAATTTGTATATGCTCCGTATCGGGATGGATGATCTGTTTCAAAAGGCATTTCCGGAATTTGCCAAATATCCCGAATACAAAGTCCCGGAATCCCGGGAACGTTCCTACGATGACCGCGATCTCTTCTGGAGTCTGCAGCACCGCGGCGAACTGCGCAAAGCGATACTTGCTTACGGCAGAGAACGCGGTTTGCTCCACCCTGAAGATTTCGGTACGATGACTCACTGGTACAGCCGGACGCCAAAAGATTTTCTTGAAGCAGTCAAGCCGGATTTTTTGCCGCAGGCGACCAGAGCTTACAGTGAACCTACCGGACTGGTCTGGGATATACGGCAGGAAAAAAATCTGGATAACTATTTTCATCTGACCGAAACCCATATCCGGGAATACGGCGAAGCAAAGATATTTCACACCATCGGGCTGGGTGAACGCAACTGCTTCTCTGACCGCGATGCCAACCATCAGCTGAAACTCTATACCTACCGGAGATTGATCAATAAACTGAGGGAAAAATATCCCGATGCACCGCTGCTGCTGGCTTCGTGGGATTTCTGGCTGCTGTGGAAACCGGAAGAGGTGCGTTCGCTGTTCAAAGAATTGGATCCGCGCAACACCATAATCCTTGACTACACATCTGAAACCGATGATGAAGTAAACAATTTTACCAACTGGGACGTTATCGGTAAATTTCCGTGGATATTCGGCATTTTTCACGCCTATGAACCGAGCAATGATATTCGCGGCTTTTATGACATCATCGCCGAACGTTTGGAAACTGCCGCCAATGACAAAATGTGTCAGGGAATGATACTCTGGCCGGAGTGTTCGCACTCCGATACGCTTATGCTGGAATATCTGGGCGCAAACTCCTGGAATCCAGTCAGAGAAAACCGGGAACTTGCCGCTTTTCTGCCCAAATTTGCCGCTGACAGATACGGCAAAAAAGATCTGCCGGCAATGCTGGAAATCTGGCAGAAATTCCAGCCGATGATCAAAATGCGCGGCTTCACCCGCAAATCTTTGAGCGGCGAAATCCATTTGCGCCCCTTTGAATATGCTTATTGCGGCATTCTCGGCAACACAACAGAAGATCAGCTGGAAGTTCAAAAAAAGTTTGTTGATGATCACGTTTCTGAATTTGCCGCTATGCCGGAACTTTTCCGTACAATCGCCAAAGTTGACTTCGGCAAAGCTGATAATTTTGTCCGGCGCGACCTGCTCGATATAATCCGTTCAACGGCGGGGCGTCTGCACACCGGCGCATACTGCCGTTTTACGGTCGATTACAACCGGTGGTGCCGGGGAGAAGTTGCTGCTGCAAAAGTCTTAAAATCGCTCCAGCTGATAAGAGAACTTTATACACAGCTGCAGCGTGTACTGGGAGTAAGCAGCGACTATTCGCTTTATGATTCATTATGCGATCTGCAAAGCAAATACGAATGTAACCCGGATTTTGAAAAAACACTCAAAGCCAATGCTGAAAACGCCTATTGCCGCAGTTATATCTATGAATTGATGCCGCTGTGTATCGATGAATTCTATTTTATTTTTGCTCCGTTTGTAATGCACCTTGAAACGGATGACAGAACTGCGATCGACTTCAAAACTCTCCCCGACATCAAGGCGAAACATACCGCCGTTCAGGATAAATTTTACAAAACCCCGCTCACCGTGATCGACCACGCCGCGTATGAGCAAAAACTTCCCGAAACGCTGGAAGCTCTGGCAGAAATCAGTGAAGTGTTTATTCAATATGACAAGCTTGCTTCAGAAGCAGCTGATAAGTTGACCGCACAATTCAAACAATGAGATCAGGACAAAAAAATGAGCATTGTAAAAATCATACAATCAAACCTCACCGCAGCAGAAACAAACTTTATAAACGCTGAACTCGCTCTGGTGCTTCAAGCGGCAGCAAAACATAATATACAGTTCATTGAAACCGGTTTGATCCTGCACAGCAATGCGTCATCACCCCTGCTCCCGGATGAACGGAGTTTTGCCGAATACGCCGAAGATTTCCGCAAAGCCCAAAGTTACACCATTGAAAACTGTGATGGTAAAATCCTTATTTCCGGCGGCGGTTACCCCGGGGTGCTTTACGGTTTTTATTCCTGGCTGCGCCAAACGACCGGAGTTCAATGGAACAATGTAAACGATGATGAAATCAGTTTCGGTCCCATCGTCCCGGAAAGTGCCGCTTCAATGCCCAAGGTCGCATTCCGCGGGATGAATGGACTTTACCCTGATACCGAAAGACCGTTTTTTATCAAAATGCTCCGCTGGATGGCGCGCAATCAATGGAATTGCACCATGATCCACGTCTGGCGGTGGGAGGGAGCTGAAAACTGCGAAGAATTGATCGAATTGGCACATCTGTGCGCCGTTGAACTCAATATCGGCGGCCACGCGATGAACAACTTTATCGCAGAATCACTGTTTGAAACCCATCCGGAATATTTCGGTATGCGCTACGGAGAAAGACGGCTGAGCAGCAAAATTTCCATGCCTGATATGCCGAATAAATTTTCTCAAGGTCCGCTGCAGCCCTGCTTCTCCAACCCGGAAGCGGTAAACTATATCGCAAAAAATATTGCGGAATACATCGGAAAACATCCGGAAATCAAGGTTTTTGCGCTCTGGCCGCACGACGGAGTAAACAACTGGTGCCAATGCCCGGAATGTAAAAAAATCACCCCCTTTGATCAGGTTCGGAGACTGGCGGATGCAGTGCTGAAACTTTCTCCGCGTCCGGTCTATCTGGAACTTCTGGCATACTGTTCGCTTCTGACTCTGCCGCAGGAAATGGCAGATCTTTCCCGCACCTACACCATTTTCTGTCCCTATCTGCGCCACTATCATCACCGCTTTTACGACAGCGGTCTGGAACCGGTAAAAAACGGTCTGGGCAAAAATTATCCCGAAGCCGACCCGGTATGTCCAGTCGATGACCGCGAATACGGTCCGCTGTGGAATGATTGGATCAAAGCAATGAGATCCCGCAACAGTTCCGCCAATATTTTTGCTTATTATCAGCTGCTGTTTACAGATTACAAAGAGGGCATCGACCGCAGCCGCTATCTGCGTTATCCGGCGCCGGAACTGGTTGCCGACGAATTGCGCCGCTTTATCGCTGACGGTATGCAGGTATACTATGACTGTTCCTGTCCCTACCCTGCCTTTTGGCCCGACGGCAGATTGTACAGTTTTCACAGCCGGGTTCTGTGGGATCCGGAATGTGATATAAATCAGCTTATATCTGCCCAAAGTGCTGTGATGCTGGGAGTTGCCGCCGGATTGATCGATCGGATCACTTCAGATCTGGACCATGGGGTACGGGATTTTTCAAAAAAACTGCTTGATGAATTTGATGCGTTGAATCTTCAGCTTCCGGAAAAAAACATCGCCCGTTTGCGGCTCTGGATCGAATATACAGTGCTGGCATCCGGTGCGGAAACTGCCAGGCGCAGACAGGATTACCATCTGCAATACGAACTTGAACAAAAAATCATTCAGCTTTTTAATGATAATACGGCATTGCTTGACGGTGCTGCCGCAGCTGACCGTTTGGCAAAATTTGCCCAAAACTGCTGCAAACACGCACTTGATTCAAATGTCCCGGCATAATAAATAAAACTTCAAACAAGGAGAATGATAAATGGCAAAATTAAATGATTTCGGATATGTGGCAAAAGCGTTTGCCAATATTCAGCAGGTACTGGACAATCAGGCGGAAAATATCCAACGTGCCGCCAAACTTATGGCGGATGCCATCGCGGAAGATAAACTTATCCACATCTATGCCGGCGGTGGACATACCACGCTTGCAATGGGCGAGATGTTCTTCCGCGCCGGAGGTCTTGCCAATATCGATCCGCTGATGGAAACTGCACTTTCGGTTTTCAATCAGGCTCTCAAATATTTGGAACTGGAACGCACGGAAAACTTCGGCGCCTCCATCATCAAATATTATGATATCAAACCGGATGATCTGGTCATAATCTTTCACAACATCGGCATCAATCCCGCCACCATCGATGCCGCTATGGAAATCAAAAAACGGGGCGGCAAAATCATCGCCGTCGCCAGCAGTTACTGGCAGAACGAGATGCCTGCCGACCATTTCATCCGCCATTCTTCCGGTAAAAACCTTTTTGACTTTGCCGACGTGTGCATCGACGATTACAATCCGGTCGGAGATGCCATAGTCAATGTGCCGGGATTTGACACTCCCATCGCACCGGTTTCCAATGTGGTGGACTTCACCATCGCCCACTTGCTGGAAATAGAAACGGTCCGTCAGTGTGTCGAACGCGGCATCACTCCGCCGGTCTGGAACAGTGCCAACGCACCCGGCGGTGACGAAAAGAATGCCGCTTATCTCAAGAAATATAAACCCCTGATCAAGAGTCTTTGAAATGATTACCCGAATGAATGAATCTCTGGAGTTTCTGCGGGACAAATACGGTTTTCCCGCCGGAACTGTCGTTGCCGGAAGCGATTACTTCTGTGTTGAAACAACTTCCGGAACATTCCCTTTGCTTCCGCACCGCGTGGAACGGCGTATCATCGAACTTAAAAAGATGATCGATTCCGCAACTTTGGAAGAGGTTTCAACTTTGCGTTTTGCCAAATTCACTGCCGGCGGTGATCTGAAAAAACTTCTGGCTGCCGAACTTGATCTCGCCGAATATCTCGCTGATTCTCCGGTCGTCCGCATTTTCGCCGGCGGCGACGGTAAAAAGGTCTGCAACTGTATCGTCCGTTTTGCCAACGGTATCAGTGCCAGTATCGAATGCGGAATTAATCTGCCGGTCAATACCAAAAACGTTGACCGGCACGAGATCATCGCCCGCCGCGGAGTCGGATGTGACCGCGGAGTGGATACTCAAGTTCCGCAGCACTCCATTTATTTGTGGAATACGGACGGAGAAACCACTTTCACCGATGTCGATACCGAACTTTTCGGTTTGCCGGACGATGCGATCTGGATCGTCCGTGCCGCTTACGCAGTTTTGAAAGATGCTTCGCTGCCGGAACTCTGGAGCGCTGCGGCGCGCCGTTCGGTAAAACTGGCTGACTGTGCGCTTGAAAGTATTTCAAACAATCTCCCTGTCAATGTGGAAGGAGGATTTTAAAGATGGAACCGGTAAAAATCGCCATGATGGGCATGACCCACGGGCATACCAGAAAATATTATCAGACTCTGCTCGAAAATCAGAAACTGGATTGGGTCGCCTCCTGCGCGCAGGATGAAGATGCTCAAAAGGTTTATGAGTTATACAATACCGGAGTTCCATGTTATCCCGATCCGGAGAAAATGATCGCCGAACACCCGGACATAGAAGCCATCGTCATCGCTTCTGCCAATGATCAGCACTATAAGGATATGGAATTCTGTGCCAAACGCGGTATCCATATTCTTTCCATGAAAATACCCTCATTCGATATGGATGAGTATGATGCCATGATCGATATGGTCGATAAGGCCGGTATCGTCTGCCAGATCGAACTTGAAATGCACTACAATCCGGTGGTGAAACGGCTGCAGAAGCTGATTTCTGAAGGCGCGCTTGGCAAACTGCTTTCGATCCAGGCGACCAATATCACTCTCTCTCCGGTCTGGGCATTCCCGTGGCAGGGCAGTCCGGAGGCAAGTTACGGCAAGCGCGTGCCATTGTCTGGTGACGATCACCGTTTCCGGGGAGGGGCATTGTGTGACCATCCGCACATCTTTGACTTGATCCGCTGGCTGACCGGTTCAAGTTTTGATTCAGTTTTCGCCCAGGCCGCCCCGAATCTCCGCAAAGAGCTGGAAGTGGAAGACATGGTGCTCGCAGCCGGAAAGATGAAAGATGGTACCGCATTCCTTTTTGACCCTTCATGGTCACGCCTTGAAGAGCGGCTCAAAGTGCCGGGCCCCGGATGGGAACGCTTCCCAAAACGCATGGAGGTCAATGTCACCATCACCGGCGAAAAAGGTATGATCCAGTGCGATTGCTTCGGTCCCAATGTCTATCACAACGGCGCACCCAATGACCGTTATACCGTTCAGTATACCTACTTCGATGAATGGATCGGACTCATTGATGAATTTGTCGATTGCATCCGCAATCATAAGCAGCCGAAAATAAATTTGAAGTGGCATCGCGAAACCATCGCCTGCATGAATGCTTGTTATGAAAGTATCAAAAGCGGTTCAACTGTAAAAATATGAGGTGCCGTTATGACGGATCGTGAAATAAAAATCCTTACCGACCGGCTGATCCCCCGGCCGCAGAAAATTGAATTCCGGGACGGGAATGAATTTCTTATCTGCGACAATTGCATGGTTACTCTCAAGCTGCCGCGCGATGCCGAAAATTGTGCCGCTCTTGCCGGGAAACTTTTTTCTGCATACTGGCAGAGCGTGCCGGAGATCCGCCTTGAAACTCTCCCGGAAACGCTGAATTGTGACGAAAGTTATAAAATCAATATTTCAGAAAATATTCTGGAAATCTCTGCCAACGGCAAGACTGCACTGCTCAATGCCATGAAAACGCTCCGGCAGCTGGCGGAAGTTCAGCGCGGAACAGAGAGAGTTTCCGGGTATTTCCTTGTCCAATGTGATATCGATGATTTTCCGGCACTCGCGTTCCGGGGTATCCATCTGTGCATTTTTCCGGAAACTCCGCTCTGGGATATTGAAAAACAGCTCCGCATTGCCGCATATCACAAATTCAATTATGCGGTCATAGAGCCGTGGGGCGTTTTTCCCTTTGAAAGCCATCCGGAATTTGTCTGGAAAGATAAACAATTGGACAAAGCCGCCTTGAAACGTCTGATCACTCTGGGAAAAGAACTGGGAATAACCCTTGTCCCGCAATTGAATTTGCTCGGACATGCTTCAGCGAGCCGTTCCATCACCGGCAAACACGCGGTGTTGAGTTATGAGCCGAAACTTCAGCCGCTTTTTGAACCGGAGGGGTGGAGCTGGTGCCTTACCAATCCGGAAACCCGCAAAGTTTTGACCGGTCTGGTGTTGGAACTCTGTGAATTTTTCGACGGTCCGCCGTTCTTCCATATCGGTTGCGATGAGGCGGACAATATCGCCACCTGCCGGGACTGCCGGCGTAAAGAGTTGAAATCTCTGGTCAAAGAACACATCTGTTATTTCCATGATCTCCTTGCCCAACGCAATACGCGGCTCATCATGTGGCACGACATGCTTATTACCAAAGGTGATCCCCGCTGGAAAGGCTATACCGCCTGCGGTCTGCCGGAACATCAGCTCGGTGAGTTGTACAGAGAACTTCCCCGCGACATCATAATTGCCGACTGGCAGTACCGCGATCCGGAAACACTTCCGGAAGATGCCGATCCCGACTGGCCGGTGGCAAAATTTTTCAAACAGGAAAATTTTGATGTGCTGGTCTGCCCGTGGCTCAACTGGCAGGGCATCGTGAGACAGGGGAAAATGGCGGCAGAAAGAAAACTTGCCGGTATGCTTGAAACCACCTGGCATATCTTCCATGACCGCAGGGAAACTGCCATTCACTGCGCCGCCGCCGCTGCTGCCTGGAATCCGGAAACACTTCCGGAAGATACTCTTTCCAACCGGCTGGCTCTGGCGCAGCATACCCGGCAGGTCGATTGGGATATGGAGGCCGGTGAATATATCAAGACCGGCTGGTGTCAGTATCAGTTGACTCCGGGAGTCCATCCGATTCAGGAATTTTGAAGCAGTATAACCTTGACAAAGTGTTGTTTTTGTGTTATATTATAAGATTATTTCTGAACACAAAAATGGTCTTACAGAAAAAGGAGTTATTATGAAGATTCTGGTTATCAATGCCGGTAGCAGTTCGATGAAGTTCACGCTTTATTCGATGGAAAACGAAACCGTTCTTGCCAAGGGTGTTTTTGAACGTCTCGGCACCATCGGGCCCAACCTTATTTTCAAGCGCCCGGACGGCTTCAAGTTCGAGCAGGAGATTCCGGTCAAAGATCACGTCGAAGCGTTTACAGAAATCTGCAAAAAGCTGGTCGATCCCGAAATCGGTGTCATCAAATCCCTTTCTGAAATCAGCGCCATCGGTCACCGTGTCCTTCACGGCGGCGAAAAGATCACCGCCCCCGTTATCGTCGATGAAAAGGTCAAAGCCATCGTCCGCGAATGCTTTCCCCTCGGACCGCTCCACAACCCCGCCAACCTCGCCGGTATCGAAGCCTGCGAAAAGGCGATGCCCGGAGTGCCCAATGTCGGCGTTTTCGATACCCAGTTCCACCAGACCATGGCTCCGGAAGCCTACCTCTACGCCATTCCTTATGAATACTATGAAAAATACGGCATCCGTAAATACGGTTTCCACGGCACCAGCCACCACTATGTGACCCTTGCCGCTGCCAAGTTCCTCAATCAGGATGTCGAAAACACCGATATCATCACCTGCCACCTCGGCAACGGCTGCTCCATGGCGGCGATCAAAGGCGGTAAAGTTGTCGATACCACTATGGGCTTGACCCCGCTTGAAGGTCTGATGATGGGAACCCGTTCCGGTGACATCGATCCGGCAGCGGTCGTCCGTATGATCGACCTCGGTTCCACTCCGGCGGAAGTCGATACCATCCTCAACAAGAAGTCCGGTCTTTTCGGTGTCGGCGGTATCGGTACCGGTGATATGCGCGATATGCTCGCGGCTGCTGATTCCGGCAATGAACGCGCCAAATTGGCAGTCAAGATGTTCGTCCGCCGCATCGTGAAATACATCGGTTCCTATTTCATGGTTGCCGGTAAAGTCCAGGCGGTCGTTTTCACCGGCGGTATCGGTGAATTTTCCAATGAGATCCGCAAGATGGTCGTTGAACAGCTTGCTCCGTTGGGTATTTACCTCGACGAAGAAGCCAACAACACTTTCCGCGGCAAAGCCGGTGTTATTTCAAGTGCCGACAGCAAAATCAAAGCTATCGTCATGCCGACCGATGAAGAGCTGATGATCGCCAAGACCACCCAGAAATTGGTGAGCTGCTAACGTTTTCTGATGAACGGCTTGAACGCATTTCTGTTGCGTTCAAGCATGTTTTTGAATCCGTAACGCTGAAGTTGCGGATAAAGTGATCTGAATCCCGCCCCGTAAGTAGGGTCGGGATTTTTTTTCATCTGTTCAAAAAGCTCTGTTTCTCCGTGTTTCATCAGCCATGCTCCTGCCATTGCTTCACAGATACCTTCATTGACTTTGCTGTTGACAGGTTTGCCCAGATGGTGAAACAGATAGTCGTGGGTGAGTTCGTGAACCAGAACTGCGTGAGCTTTTTTCTCATTGAGGGTTTTGAGTAAAAAGATATTGCATTCATGCCGGATATCGGTTGTCCGGGTGGCACCCCGCTTGTTTTTGTGAGTTTTGTAACGGATCTTATATTGGGTGTAGCCGATTGCGGATTTTGAACCGCTGGTGCGTACCATTGTGTTTTTATCGACCAGTTTCAACGAGATTTTGTGCTTTGCATCATAACCGTAGTCAGCTGCGAGTTCCCGGCGCAGTTTCTGCATTATGCTCCACGCTTTATTGTAGGTTATCATTCCATTTTTACAGTCTTGGCAGATACTGTTTGCGGAATTGCTTTCATGCGGACGGTTGCAGGCGGAACAGCGGGGATTGTTTTGAAAGCAGGGGTGACAGTAATGGTGTGTTCTGCCGTTGAGATCGGTAAAATAATGGTATTTGCCTTTAGGAAGTTCACCGCAGATCGAACAATAGAATTTTTCCGGGATACATTTTTTTGAACAAAAAAATTCTTTCCCGAAAAAGATGCGGAGATTGCCGGATCTGCCACAGGTCGAGCACTCTTTATTTCCGGCGTTGAGCATTATTGCGGTAAAGGAAAATATAAAAAACAAAAGAATTTTTTTATTCATAATTGTTCCTGAATAATGTTGTTACGATCTGTCTTGATACTAATATAATCATTATCCGGTTGTTATTCAAGCAGAAAAAACGGCGGTCAGTGGATTTACTGACCGCCGGAAGCGTTTTACTGTTTTTTTTCAGCGTCTGATCAAGTGGAAAAGTTTATTTTCCTGAATATATTTTTCCGCAGCCAGATTACCGTTTATTCTTGCCTGACGGGGGAGGTGGGAGTTGTATGCTCCGGTGTCAGGAGCACCGATGATCCGCGGGTCGAGCAGCACGTGAGCTTTGACCAGAGCTATCAGCTCCTGCTGATATTTTGCATACGCTTTGGGATCTTTACCTTTGGTGACGGTGAGTTTGTTGTTGAGATCAGCGTATTTCATTCCTTCCTGAAGGAATTTTACCCGCTTGAGATATTCCGGAGTTTTTTCAGCGGCTTCAGCGGCTTTTGCCAGAAATGCATTGAGTTCAGCCACGGCTTTTGCATCGACAACGTAGGCGTAGTCTGTACTGTGACGGAGGGTTTTGTTACGGGCGGCGGCGGCATCAGAAAGAGCTTCCAGTTTGTCCAGATAAGCTTTGACATGGGGGGCGGCAGGGCCGAAACCGGCTTCGCAGAAGTCATTCATTATGACATCGTAATCGAGCTGGTCGCAGTTCCAGTGCGCCTTGCTGAGGGCATAGTAGATCCATGCTTTGCATGACCAGCTTTTTTCCAGACCGTCAAAGTCGGTGCCGATCAGGCCGTTGGCTTTATACAGTTCGACATCGTTGAACATCCGGCGGGCGTGGTTTTGGGGCAGGGTCATGTAGCGGTGTCCCTGGAGCGCATTGGGCCGCCAGAGCAGCGGATTGCCGAAACTCGCCCAGGATGCGATGGATTTGTGCATTGCCGCCCGGCTGGCATCGCTGACATAAAGACCGTCGACGGTCAGGATGATGAGATCCGGATGCGGTTTGACTCTGACCGGAGGTTTGACATAACGGCTGTAAGCATATATTGCGAATTTTTTGCCCGGCAGAACTTTGTGGACTTTTTCCACGATGGCGTTGCTGAAGGCAAGGACGCGGTCGGTGAATTCAACATAAGGAACGCGACCGCGAGTCGGTTTGAATATTCCCAGATCACGGGGAGGGGCGTTCACCGGATCCATTTTGCGGCAGTTTTCGCACAGACACATGCTGCTGTAACCGCCGTCGCTCAGACATAGGGAAAGGGCGACTTTGTGGGGGTATTTGCGGAATTTGGCAATGCGGTCAGCGGCGATCTGATCCAGAAGTTTCGGGTTCGAGTGGCAGAGGCGGGGACGCTCCATTGCGTAACGTTTGCCGTCCGGCTGCAAGGCAAAGAAGTCCGGATTCTTCCGTCCGTGTCGAAGATGGAAGTCGTTGAATGAGTGCCCCCATTCATAAGTTTGTTCCGGTCCCTGTACCCAGCCGGTGGTTTTGGCTGAATCGTTCAAGCCGTGCCATTCAAAGTATTTGCGGTTGCCCGGGGCATCGATTTCAATAGCTTTATAGCGTTCGTGATAATCTTTATCGGATACACCAAAAGTGAACAAATGCGCCAGCACCCGGTTGTTGACATGAAGTCTTTCACGGATATTGCGGACCCGCAGTTTCGGGGTGTAGCACTTGTTGAGTTCGGGCAGGATGAGTTCAGCTTTTTTGGGGATGATCTTTCCGTCAGCACCCGGCCACAGATAGCGGCAGCCGATGGATTCAAGCAGGACGGTCAACGCCTGGGAGATACCGCACTCTTTACCGCTTACGATTTGATGATTGCCTTTTCTGGCAAGCAGCATGGTGTCCTGTTCGAGTTTTTTGATGTCGATACCGTATTTGGCGGCGACTGTTTCATCGGCGAAGATGATGGCATTTTGAGAAGCTGCCGGAAGTCTGGAGGTGATGGTAAAAGATTTTCCGGTCATTTTATCCAGATGGTACTTCAATTCTCCGGCAAGTCTGGCGAAACGTTTGTCTTTGGCTGGAGTATAAATTACGGCAAGTTTGCCCTCTTTGCACAGCGGGACGCCCGGCTTGAGAACCGGAGCTTTGTTTTTGAGATTTGCCTGATTTTTGAACTTCCCGGTATAGGTGAGGTTGCCGGGGGCACCGAGCGGTTTGTTGTCCCATTTTTCCAGCGGAGGCAGGAGTTTGACTTGGGGAATGGCGAGGAAGGTATCGGTGTATAACTTGATGAGCATTTCGCGGATTTTTCCCTCGTCGCTCAAGATATAATCTCCTCTGTCATCGGGAAATCCCATCACTGCTCCGGTTTTTTTGCATGTCCGCAAAAACAAGCCGTAACAGGGGGCGATCCAGATCACTTTACCTTTGCCGACAGCAAAACTGGTGATAACAGGATATTCTTTTCCGTTATCTCCAAGCAGACTTCCGATGACTTGGAGCGTTGCAGCAGGCTTGGCTGCAGCTCTGGTCGGGTTGAGCGGGAAGATCATTTTTTCACCTTTGACCTTCATGCCTTTGGTTTTGTCCGGCTTGAACAAACGGGCAAAACCGAAAATCGATGCAAATTCTTTCGGGAATTTACCGGAGTCGAGCAGATCTGCCGGAGTGATCCCGGAAGTGATAATGACACCGCCGTTATTGAGGTACGCAAGCACATCTTTTATCGCCTGCGGATCGTTCCAGTTGTCATTTTTGCCCAGACCGCGCAATCTTTCTCCGATGTAGACAGCGGAAAATTTACCATATTCGGCAGGTGGCAGCCATTTGTTGACGAAGCGTACCGTATCGACCCGGGCGGAATAGAGGATCGAGGAGTTCAGTTCGTTGATGTCCCACTTGTAGCCGACCAGAGCGACCGGATTGAGTTCAGCTCCGGGCAAAGCCAGCGCACAGCACAGCAACGCTGCGAAACATATAAGTTTTTTCATGATGGGCCTTTCTTTTTTATTGGGTTGTTTAGATGATTTAGAACTTAAGATAGCATATTTTTTTTATTTGTCAAAAAAATGCGTTAAAATTTTTGAAAACGAGGTGGATTTTTCAGTATCGTTACAGTCTGTCACAATACTGATACAGCCATCATTTGTTTTTATTGTTTCATAAGAAATGATACAACGTTTGTAAATCAGATGTTTCAGATCCATTTTCACTTCGGGTAAGCCATAAAAACGGTATCTGCAAACTGTAATGCAATGCCGGAGAAAGTGGATGAGGTGTTTGCATCAGATTTATGTGGTGATGAGATTCCATACATCTTTGATAAGATTCCGTACATGTTAAATTTGTAAAACATGCATCCCAATGCTAAATTAGACAGCAGAGGTTTTTTGAAAATTTTTATGGAGAATGTTGTTATGTCAAATGTTTGTCTCGCCTGCAGGCGGGTAAAGCAGGACTGCTTTACCCTTATTGAACTTCTCGTTGTTATCGCGATCATCGCTATTCTTGCTGCGATTTTGCTGCCCACTTTGCAGAAAGCCCGGGCGCGCGGAATTTCCAGCCAGTGTACATCCAATTTGAAGCAGATCGGTACCATGGTGCAGCTCTATGGCAATGACTGGGATGGAATGTACACTATCGGAAATGATTCAGACAGCCCATGGTATTTCCTTTTGATCAAAGAGGGCTATTTTGCCAAGACCAACAACTCTGAAGAATACAAATATCTGCAGATCAAAGCGTGTCCCGGTCTGGGTAATCCCAATCCCGGTAAGTGGTATTCCTATGGTATTATGCGGTTGTATAAACGGTATTTTACCCAGGGTACACATTTTCAGGGTCGTACGTTGTTTTTGCGCAAACTTCCCAATAAGTCGATCATTTTCAGCGATACCGGTGCTTTGGGCGACAGTGGTGTTGTCAATCAGAAGTCAGTCCTTGATCCCCGCAACGGAACCCAATCTGACGGTCACTTCTGGACCAAACACAATAACACCAACAACACCCATTTTATTGACGGACACGTCGAGAGTCTGGATGCAAATCTGCTGCATTCAAAGTATACTGAACATGTTAAACTTACCGGCGGTGAAGGCTATGCCGATAAGGCCGGCGGAGCAACTTACATGGGATATTTCAGTCAGAAAAATGCTTATAAGACGATTACCCGCTGATATTTTAAATTATTGAGGTCATCGTGAAAAGAATTTGTTTTTTTCTGTTGTTGTCCGCATTCTGCATCGCTTTGAGCGGTGCAGATGTTTTTGTTTTTAAGCCGGTAAAATTCCAGTATCAGGGCGTGGTCGAAGTTCTGAAAAAAGTCCTTGCCGAGGGAGAAGCTGCTCTGCCGGACAATTTTGAAAAGATCGAAGTCATTGCCGGAACCGTCGCCGACAAAAATCTGTCCGCGGTTTTTAAGAAATTTTTCAGCGGTAAAACGCTGAAAGATGACGGTTTTGCCGTGGTCATTGAAGCAAATAAAGTTTATCTCATCGGCAATGTGGAACGCGCCGCGATCTACGCCGCGTGTGATTTTCTGGAAAAACGCGCCGGTTTCTACCGCCGGGTGCGCCCGCTGGATAACGGTACTCCGGGAAAAAAAGTTGATCTGACCCCCGGCGCATGGATGAGCAATCCGGCATACAGTTTGCGCGGAGTCGCAGGTTTTGCCTACAAAGGGTTACAGGCGGATTTTTTGGACTGGGAGATGATGAACTGTTACAATTTCCGCCCTTTCCACATGAAAGAAAACGGTCAGAGAAGCGAACTCATCCGCCGCGGTTATGACATCAAGCATACCGGACACGCCTTTTATTACTGGATAAACAACAAAGATTTTGATCAGCATCCGGAATATTTCCCGCTCATCGACGGCAAACGGCAGAAGTTTGAAAAGTGGAACTATTCCACCAAACGGATGATCAACGTCGGTAATAAAGAGCTTCAGGATCTCGTGGTCAAGCGGATGTTCGACTATATGGAGAAATATCCTGAAACCACCATGATCGCCATGGGCATGAATGACGGCATGGGCTGGGGGGATTCTCCGGAGGAGCGCGCCATGGATGACCCCGATGAATACAAACGCGGAGTCTATTCCACCCGCTATTTCCGCTTCTGCAACATTATTGCCGAAAAATTCTGCAAGCGTTATCCCGATGTGCAGATTTTCGTCTACGCCTATCTTACTGCAGTCGAACCGCCGAAACTCAAAAAGCTCCACCCCAATCTCTTTATCAGTTTGTGTACCTATCGCAGAGATTACAAACACCGGATAAATGATCCGGCGTCTTCGGTCAACGCCCGCTGGAACAAACTCATTCTGGAATGGAAAAAGTTCGGCAATCCGCTCTATATCCGCGATTATGTCAAATTCGGCGGCAGTCCGGCTTTTGATGTGCCGCTGTTGAAAATACTTCAGCAGGATTTGCAGTATTATCTTTCAATAGGAGTCAACGGCTACCATACCGAATGTATCGTTGACGGCGCACGTCCGGGAACTGCACCGGAACTGCTGAAAAAGTACAAGCAGAAAAACGGTTCAGAGATGTGCCGCACCTACTGGCACGGTATGAAAAAGGTGTTTCATATCCTCGGCCGTCTGCTCTGGGACCCGCATGCTGATATGGAAACTCTGGAAGCTGATTACTACAATTTTTATTACGGACCGGCTGCTGAATTCATGCGCAACATCAACCGCCGTATCGCTCAACGCTGGGAGAGTGATCCTTCTCCGTATATCTGGAACAAATACGATACCAATTTCCCGGCGATGCTCTTTCAGCAGGGGGATATGGAATATATCAAAAAACAGCTTGCCCTTGCCGGAGCCGCTGTCCGCAAATCCGGAAATAAACTTTTTATTGAACGCATCGCCCGCGAAGCAGAGTTGATCAACGGCGAATATTCCCGCCGTTACAACGTTCCCAAACGGGAGATGACAGCAACTTTATTCAAAGGAAAAATCTCCTTTGAAGAGGTGAAAAAACACGCTCTTGCCAACAAAGGATTTTTTAATAACATGAATGTCCGTCTGCGCAAGGAAAATAAAGTTATCCCTTCGGCATATCCGGCTTCGGTCTACTGTGCCGTGCAGGGAGATAAACTGATCATCGCCGCCGAATCCGATCAGAAAAATGTGAAAGTTTCCGGCATCAAATGGGGCAGGGACAACCGCAACTGGCGCGGTAACTCCTCTTTTGAACTCTTTATCAGTGCCGGACCGCAGAAATCAAATGACGGTTACTATCAATTGGTCATCACTCCGGAGGGCGAATTGTGGGACGGCCGCTTGAGTGATGTCAAGTGGAGCTGCAATGCGGCCGTTTCCGCACAGAAGTCCGGAAACAGGTGGCAGATGGTTATCGCCATACCGCTGGCGGAATTGGGATATTCTGATTCCGTGAAAGATTTCAAGGTGCGGATGAATGTCGGTCGGACGGTCTTTGATGCTGTGAGCAATGAAAAAGAAGTTTCCAGCTGGTCTGACGGCTCATTTGCCAATGAATCCGCTTTCGGAACGGTCTATGTCAAACGGTAATATGATGATGAAAAACTTTTTGTGTCTGTCTTTGCTTGCGGCGGCGTTTGTTCTCGGCGCGGTTGAATTGAGCGGCAAACGGGAATTTATTCAGCTTAAGTGGCAGAATACGATGATGCGGCCGGTTTTTACGGTGAGTTTCAAAGTGAAGATGGCAAAAAAGGATATGGTCATCCCCGAAAACGTCAAGAACCGCGGCAGGGTGCTGTTCACTCTGGATGCCAAGCCTGACCCCGCCGAAGGGCTGACTTCGATAAAGGCTTTTTTTCAGATGAAATCGTTCCCGACCGGCGGCTATGCCGGATTTCAGGCTGCCGCCAAAGTTCCGGGAGTTGCCAAGCCGGAGATCGCCCGCTACAATGTTTTCTGGCGTGCCGAAAACAGTCAGGTGCCGGTCGATGAGTTTGTCCGGGTGACACTCATTTACTGTGACGGTGATTTTGTCGTATATATCAACCGGAACAATATCGCCAGTCAGCATAAAAAGGTTATTCTTCCTATGGGCTACGCCGCTCCGGAATATGTGATGAATTTCGGCGGCATGGGCAAACGGCACAACATCCGGTGCGCCATTGAAGATGTCACCGTATTTGACCGGGCGCTTACGACCGATGATCTGAACCGTCTGCTTACCCATGACCAACCGGGTAAAATCCCCGGCTTATTGGCACATTACCCATTGAAAAAAGATCACAAACCTGCTGCTTCCGCCTCCGGCGTGAGCATCAAAGTTATACGGAACAAAAAAGGAAAATAACACCTTTAAACGTTTAAAACAAAACGGCGGAAGATATCCTTCCGCCGTTTTGTTTGTACGGTTTTACAGCCGGGTGAATTCGATATTGTCGATCCAGCTTTGTGCGGTGGTTTTTCCTCGCAGCAGTTGCATTGAAACACAGTTGCAGTTTGCGGGGACCGTCAATTCGGTACTTGCGCTTTTCCAGTTTTTTGAACCTGCTTCAAGTTTGAGTTCTGCCAAATTTTTTCCATCGCCGGTGACTTTGAGTTCAAAAGCTGTTTTGCCGCTTGACTTGGCATCGAATGAAATCCTGTATTTTGCACCGGGAGTTACCGGAACTTCCCGGGAAAGCAAGCTTACTTTTTTATTGCCTTTTTTGACTGAGATGCTGAAGCGGTCGAAGGAAGCTTCCTTATCTGAAAATCCGTCAAATGCCTCTTTTGCACTCCAGTTGTCCAGCGCCGGAGTATCGAATGAACTGCGCCAATAGCTTGCCAAATCGGCTGATTTTTGAGGATTTTTTTTCAAGAACGCCGTTCCGCAACGGGTGCGCTGCCAGATTTTACGTTCAGTACCGTAGAATACATAACGCCAGAGATCATAGAGAGAACGACTGTTTTTTATGCGGAACGCCAGCAATTTTTCCGCGCATTTTTCCAAAAAATTCTGATCGTTTCCGGAAGCGGCGGATGTGAATTCATGTGCCAGAATAGAGTGTTCCAGCGCGAGTTTCAGCCGTTCAAGCTTCGGGCGGTTGTCCAGTGTGATGGATTTCTCCGGAAGATTTTGAAGCATTGCAAGGGCGGAACGGTAGACTCCGGACAGTTTCCGGGTGTTGAACTTGAGCAGAGAATCGTCGAGCAGACGTTTGTTTTCTATGCGATTCATCTCCAGTTTCAGCGCTGCTTCTCCGGCCTGGCGGATGTTGTCGTAAACCTTGCGTACGGCAGAAGATGCCGGACCGAAAGCATCGCAGTATTCGGTATATATTTCCTCAAAGCTCTTTTCCGGCGCGGTGATCATGCGGGCAACCACATAGCCTTCCAGATCAAGTGCAGCTCTGCCGAAGCTTGAATCATAGTCAACGCCGGAGATGTTGAACGTCCGCGTTTGCTGAAATTTATCGTAAATCACCTTTTCCCAGCCGCGGATAGCCGCAGAATAACTGCACAAATCATTCGGACGCAGGAAGCAGTGTTTCAAGCCTGCTTTCTGCCATTGAGAGAACAGCTCGGCATTGTCTTCCAGTATGGACGGAACCAGACCGCACAGGAGGTTGTCGGGATATTCCACCTTTTCACGGCGCGGCGGAAAGCGGTAGTAACTGTAAACGTAGGTGACCAGTACCACATCCTGCCGCAATGGGCGCATTTTGGCAATCAGCTGGTTCCAGAACCAGAGATAGCGGTCGGTGAGATGATCGTAGAAGCTTTCTTCCGGAGTTCTGGTGTCAAGCGCCATGCACTTGGGACAGCGGCAGAAACCGAGACTGCCGTCGTTGGGACAGACGTTCCAGTATTTCGGCATTCCGGCGGCTTTCCAATCGGCGATGATCTGCTCCTGAACAGCGGGATTGGTGAGGCAGAGTTTGGAGCGGTCAGGGCGTTTGGCTGCCGGACGGTGTTTGCCGTAGGCATCCATACCGAAGTACTCCGGATGAGTTTCGCCGAAGCGTTCCGCCCATTTCCCGAAGGCGTGGCCGTAACGGACTTTGGCGACTCTGCCGTGGCGCATACGAAGCATAAAGAGTTTGTTGTCGCTATTGCGGCGGGCAAGCTCTTTTTCCGTCAGGATAAGCTCCGGGGGAAGCGCAATACCGCTTTGCTTTGCGCGAGCTCTCCAGAAGTAACCGCGGAGAGTTGTCCACAAAAATGCCGGACGACGGCTGGATCTTTCGCGTTCTTCGAGTTTGATGGTTTTCTGTACTGGAGCGTAAATTCCATCTTTGCCGGGGAATATCCAGCGGACACCAAGCTTCTTTTCCAGAAAATCGTACACTGCAAAGAGAGTACCGTTGCGGCTGCCGTTGTCGTCTCCCCAGATGTAGAGGGTGCCTTTGGTGAAAAACCAGTTGGATTCTCCTTTTTTGGGCGCGCGTTTTTTCGGTGGTTGGCGGCCGATAACCACTTTCAATGCTTCCGGTGCGGAAGCCACTTTGTTTCCGGCGATCTTTTGCCAGTGATACAAAAGTTCGGATGCGGCTTTTTCCTGTCCCTTGACCGTTTCAATATTCAGTTCACAGCTTTTGTACTCCGTCGCTGAAAGCGCGCAACAGAACCATGCCGTCAATAAAATGTAAAATATTTTTCCCATCTTCATCCTCTGTTTTTTTAAAGTTCATCGCGCATCGGGAACCAGTACCCGGCGGCAGTGGGCAAATCGCGGTTGACCAGTTCCATTGCTTCAGCGTGTCCGTCAAGATAGAGCATCGTGCCGTTGCGGCGGTTGTGGTTCGGGGCAAAGCCTTCTTTGGAGGGTTTTGTGGAGTCGAATAATCGGGATACGCGGCGCTCTTCGTCAAAAACATAGCCGGACAGCGAGTCGGCAATGGTGAATTTTTTGGCAGGACGTTTGCAGGAGGAGATTTTAAACATACCGTTGAGCATATCGCCGAGGCGGCGGTTGTAGGCGATGGAGGCGCCATCGGTCGGTGTTCCGGCGGTTCCGGGGCGGGCGGGACAGCCGAAATATTGATCAAGGCGGTTCCACTTTGTGATATTGGACTGATAGAGTGCGCTGTACCAGCGTTCATTTTTACCCTGGTCGCCCCAGTCTGCCGGAACCAGCCAGCCGTCAAAGGTATCCGTATACATTTGAAGCCATGAACCGACCTGTTTGCGCATGGAAACGCAGTTGGTGGTCATGGCACGGGCGCGCGCGCTCTGCAGCGCCGGGAGGAGCATTGCAGCAAGAATGGCGATGATGGCGATAACGACCAATAGTTCAATCAGCGTGAACGCTGATTGAGTGAAGATGTGAAGGTGTGAAGAGCATTTTTTGCTCCCGCAAAAAATGCGTGAAGTGCGCCCTGCCGGGCGTAAGGATGTGTATTTTTTTATTTTTGAAAAACAGTTCTGTTGTGCAACAGTAACCAGCAGTTCGATTAAAGTGAAAGGTTTTATGGGAGAGGGGAAAAACTTCTTTTCACGGGAAAAGAGGTTTTTCCCCTCTCCCAAACCCTCACCCTTTTTCAAGAAAAGCGAAGTATTCCGCCGCTCCCGTTGGTCGCCGCATTTGAAAAAACGCATTGGCGGGATAGAAGTATTCACCAAAAGTTCAATCAGAGTAAAAAGAGTATTGTTTGTGTTTCTTTTCATAGATCAGAGCCTTTCTTTATTGGTTACAATTACTTATTTCAAATATTCCGGAATGACTTTGGCAAAGACCTCTTTGCTCCAAATTTCCCGTTCATTCTGTTTCTTTTCGGCATAATCTTTATCGGTACGTCCGGGAGCTTTGCTGATGATGCGGCGCAAGTAGGAGCCGTGATCAAGCAATTCTCCGGCGATAATATCTTCTTCAGTAAATTGTGCCATGCGGATCTCTTTGAATGTACTGCGCCCGCAATCATAAAGCATCTGGATATAGCCGTCTTCAGTTTCGACGGCATCCGGATAGGTCACATGGTGCGCTTTGTCCTGTGCTTCGTCCAAATGCAAAGAGTATGGCCAGGTTTTGCCGTCATCTTCGGAGAGCTTGGCGCACAGATCAGTGCGGCGGAGCTGGGAATCGTTGTGGATGAGCAGCACGCGGCCGGAACGCAGACGTTTGATGAAAAAGCGGCTGCAGCCGCTTAAAATCGGGATATATTCGCCGTCTTTCCAATGGCTGCCTTCCAAGTCATCGGAGACACTCCATGCAAGAAGTTTTTCCGCCGTGCGGGCATAATAGGCAAGAGTTTTATCTTTACGTTCAAGAATCATGCCTTCGTCAAAGGCAATCCCGAATTTCCGTCCGGCTTCACATCGTTCCCACGTTTCACCATGATCTTTTGAACGGCTGTAACGGTAATTTTCACTGCACCAGTCGTAGGCGCAAAGCAGCCAATCACCGTTGGAAAGTACCGTCGGCTGGGTGCGGGTGAAACCATTTGCAATGTACTTCGGCTCACTGAATACCAATTCGTCCGCATCGGGATCGTCGCAGATAAACGCCCACGTTGCCAGATGCCCCGGATCGGTCAAGAGCATATTGTCCAGCAGATATCTCTGGGTGATGAATACCCACATCCGGTTTTGCGGATCAAGCCACAGCTGGATGTCGATGGAAATATAGTGCTTTTCGCTTTCGCCGGGCCAGACCGTCAGCGGTTCACTCCAGGTCCATCCGTCGTCGTCACTGCGTATGATAAGATTGTAATTGTCTTTGTCCGGTTCCCCGGCGCCGCCGGAGTACCAGGCTGCATAAAGCCGTCCTTTCGGAGTTCTTAAAAGTGACGGACACCCTTGCCATAAACGGTGCTTTAAAGCATAGGTTTCGTCCGGTGATGAGATCATGAGCGGTGTTTGTAAATACATGGTAAATCCTTATGAAATATGTTGTTGCTCTTGACAAAACCTACTATAACACGTACATTATGAAAAAGCAATTGTAAAAAAAAGTGATAAATATCGAAAAACGACGATGGCTACAAAATACGGCAATGAGAAAAAGGATAGGTTGAAGCATCTTATAAGTGCTGAAACAGCTAATGTTATGAGTGGGATACTGGAATCTTCAATGCCGACAATTTTGAAAGTTTCTCTGTGGCAGATCGGGTTGCCGTGGCAGGTCGATGAACGCCGTATCGACGATACGATGCTCTGGGCGGTCTATTCCGGCAGATTTGTCTGCCGTACTGATGACGGTGAGTTTCAGTTGGAACCGGGTAATTTGCTGTTTGTGCCGGCGGGCAGGATGCACGCGTTTCGTTTCGCTGACGGATGCTCAAGCGGCAAGGTGTTTATTGTCCATATGCTCTATCCGCTTTTTCAGGGAAATCATCTGCCGGGGAGCTGTGCGTGTTCGATGTTTTCTATTGAGCATAGTGATTACTTTTTTTCTGCATTGATGCGTGCTGTGGCGATGTGCAATTTTCGCCAGGAAGAGGCGTTGAGATATGCCCGTGATACTTTGCGGCAGATGTTTATTGAACTTGCAGCATCCGGGCAGATCGATGCAGTGGAGAAGGTTGAAAATGCCGATCCGAGGATCGGGGCGGCTCTGCACTTTTTGCGGATGCACTTTTCTGAAAATATCGGTGTACCTGAAATTGCCGCAGCTGTGAACTTGCACGACGTCCAGTTCCGGGTGATTTTTTTGAAAGCCACCGGAATATCTCCGTACCAATATTTATTGCGATACCGTTTGCAAAAGGCGGTGGTAAAGTTGATCAATACGACTATGCCGCTGGAAGAATTGGCTCCGGCGTGCGGATTCCGCAGTTCCAATCACTTCTGTCAAACTTTCCGCAAACATTTTAATATCTCCCCCATCGAATACCGCCGTCGCTGGAGCGAATTATGATGTGGCGAGATCTTTACCCGGTTACGAGCGGGCGGTTCAGTTTTTGTGAGGCTTCTTCTGCTCCGCCGAGGTTGACCATTTTTGTGTAGCCGAGTTTGCTCAATTCTTCCATGGCAATTCCCACCCGGCGGCCGCTGCGGCAGTAAAGATAAAGCGGTGTTGACTTCTCTTTTGCGACACCGGAAATCTTTTCTGCAATTTCCGTGTGCGGAATATTCACCGCTCCGGCAAGGTGTCCGGCATTGAACTCCTCCACACTCCGGACATCGATCAGCACTGCTCCTGCCGGCAAGGATTTCTGATCGTTGCTTCCAGCTCCGCTGCAGCCGCCGGATGCCATGCATAAAACCGTGGCGATCCCGCCGGACAGAATCAATTTTTTCAATTTCATAACAGCTCCTCTGTTTTTGTTTTCCGTTGTAAAATAGCACCATTCGGAAATCTTTACAAATCCCGTTTTTTGAAAATTTTTGGAAAAATTTGCATTTTTTTTAGAAAAAAGGTTGACATTTTGAAAAAAATGGATACATTAGGTAGATGTAGGGTAAAAAAGGGATAAAAAGGAGTAGCTACCTTGAATACGGCAGAAAATTTCTTCCCCGGCCTCTTTGTCGGGAATTACGACCATGCGCTTGATGCGCAGGGGCGCGTCTGCCTGCCCAGTGACTGGCGCGACAAAGACCGCGAGACCGAACTGGTGATGATCCCCGCCCGCAGTAAAGCCCTGCTTCTGCTTCCCGTTCAAACCTTTATGGAGTTTTGCAGCAAGGCTGCCAAACTCGCCATCGCCAATCCTAAAATGCAGATGGCCCTCGCTTATCTCGGTTCGGAATCCCGCCGCTGCCGTTGTGATAAGCAGGGACGGATCGCTCTTGACAAGGAGAAACTGATCTCCATCGGTGTCGACCGCAAGCTGAAACTTATCGGTGCGGTCACTCATATCCGTATTTGCGCCCCGGAAAACTGGCTGCTGCCGGAAAATCCGGACGACTACCTCAATGAAATCCAACAGGTCTGCGAAGCCGGAGATGACTTCGCCGGACTGCTTCAGGGGGTGCTGGGTAAATGAGTATGGAAAATAATGTCCGATTTCATCACCTCCCGGTGCTGTACCGCGAGGTCGTGGAACATCTTACCTTTGATCCGGATCGCCGGATGCGTCTGATCGACGGCACCATCGGCGGGGGAGGGCACAGCAGTCTGCTGCTTGAACGCTATCCCAAACTGGAACTGCTCGGTATCGACCGTGATGATCTGGCTCTGGCAGCGGCAAAGAAAAAACTGGAATTTGCTTCCGGCCGGGTGACTCTGGTGCGCGGCAATTATGCTGAACTTGCCGCGATCGCTGTTGAACACGGTTGGGATGATGTGGATGGTATTTTGCTTGATATAGGTGTTTCCTCACCGCAGCTTGACTGCGCCGAACGCGGATTTTCATGGCGGCAGGATGGACCGCTGGATATGCGTATGGATCGCCGCAGTGCTCTTACTGCCGGCCGCTGGTTGAATAAAGCAAGCGAAAATGAGCTTATCCATGCTTTCCGCAACTATGGTGAATTGACCTGCGCCGGAAAACTTGCCGCCGCTGTTATCGCCAGACGGGAAAGTGAACCGTTTGCCCGTACCGCCGATCTGGTGGCGATAGCCGATCAGGTAATGGGGCGTTCGCGTCCGGGAAAACTGCCGCATCCGACCTTGCTGTTTCAGGCGGTACGCATCGCCGTCAACGATGAGTTGCGCCAGTTGGAGACCGCTCTGGAATCATCGCCCGGATTGCTGAATATCGGCGGCAGGATCGCCGTGATAAGTTTTCATTCACTGGAAGACCGTATCGTTAAAAACTTCTTCCGTGAAGAAAGCACTGAATGTATCTGTCCGCCCAGGCTGCCGGTCTGCTGCTGCAATCATAAGGCAACTTTGAAGTGTGTGACTAAAAAAGCGGTGTGTGCCGCAAATGATGAATTGAAAGAAAACCCGCGTGCCGCGTGCGCCAAACTGCGGGTGGCTGAAAGAGTGTAAAATATTTGATTTTTTTGATATACTGCAGGGAGGGAATATTATGAAAGTTTACCGTGGAACAATGACAAAAAACAAAACACGCCGGAATTCTGCTGTTGAGGCCGCCGCCGCAGGCAGAAGTTTTATCTGCTTTCTCAACGCCATTTGCTGTGTGGGTACTCTGGTCGCTCTTACCGTCGGAATTTTCCTCTACTATATGTCTCTGGTTCGTGACATCCGCAACACTTCCCGGCAGATCGAACTTACCAGACAGGAAATTGCCGAAACTCACCGGAGTCTGAAAATGTTGAGCAACGAAAATTCCCGTCTCTCCAGCTATGCTCATATCACGCAGAAAGTCCGTCAGTTCCGTTTGCCGCTGGTCATTGTCGAACACCGGCAGGTGCGGCAGATCAATATGGAGATACTCACTCCGCTTCAGGCTTCTCTGGTCAAATTTCCTGCTCCGGCACCGGTTTCTGTTGCCGGAAATCTTCCCCGTGTGAACAGTTTCCGCCATTTCTGAATGCAGTGAATTTTTGCCGCAGGAGAGTAGATCTTGGCTCCATTGCTGAAAAATGTCCGCTTCCGTATGATCGTATTGGCATCGCTCTGGGTGCCGGTTTTTTGCTGTTTTGTCTGGCGGGCATACCATCTGCAGATCACCCGGCATAAGGAGTTGAAAGAAAAAGCGCGGATAAAATATCTCGCCAAAGTTAAAATCATCGGTAAGCGCGGTGAAATTTTTGATGCAGACGGAAATTTGCTCGTCGCCAATATGCCGCGGATCTCCATCGCTTTTTCTCCTCATGCTGCCATCCACGATGCTTTTGATAAGTATGATAAGTCCAATAAACCCGAAGTCCGTGCCAAAGCTCCGGCTCTGCGCGAACAGCGGCGGCGGAAACTTGCTTTGATATTTTCACAGGTTTTCCACAAGCCGTTCATGGAATACTACCGGGCGCTTGAACCGTTTCATACTGTCATTGCCAAAGATGGTACGGTCAGGCAGAAGCGCAATCAATACATCCTTCTGGAACGCGAAGCAGAGAAAAAGACCGCCGATTTGCTCAAAGCAAAACTTGCAGAAGCAAAACTTTCCCGGATATTGCCGACCTTCAGTTTCAAAAACATTTATGTCCGCAACCATCCCAAAGGAACTCTTGCCGCCGATCTGCTCGGCTATACCGATGTGGTCAACGATAAAGAACAGGCTAAAGGCGGCATCGAACGCGCTCTCAATAAGAGTATGCAAAGCACCGATGGTATGCACCGCTTTGAACGCGCCCGCCGCGGCGGTGTGCTTTCATACGGCGAACAATCTTTGAGTGAAGCCAGTGACGGCAAGGATGTCTACCTCACCATAAGAGAAAATATTCAGGCGATACTGGAAGAAGAACTCGATGCCGCTTTTGCCAAATGGAACCCCGATAATATCTATGCCGCCATCGCCGATCCGCGTACCGGCGATATCCTCGCGCTTGCCCAGCGGCCGACCTGGAACCCGTCCGACCGTTCGACCTTTGTGAAAAATCAGACCGGAACCCGCTTCGCCACCGAAACCTATGAACCCGGTTCCGTATTCAAACCATTTTTCGTCGGCAAAGCTCTGGACTGGGGAGTTGTTACCCCATCCGAACAATTCGATTGCGAAAACGGCAGCTGGCTGTATGCCGGAAAAGTATTGAGAGACGTCGGCCGCTACGGTATGCTCACTACCGGGGAAATATTGAAAAAATCCAGTAATGTCGGCGCCGCCAAGGTCGGACTGAAACTGGGCGATCTCCGGCTCAATGAGGTGCGGCGGATCTTCGGTTTCGGTCAGCGTACCGGATTACCTTTTGTTCGCGAATCACGCGGATATGTACCGCAGCTGCCGCGCGCTAAAGTCGATTCAACCCGTGTCCCGATCGGCTATACGACCAATATTACCATGCTTCAATTATTGCGCGGTTACTGTGCCATCGCTACCGGCAAGCTGCCCAAACTCAACATCATCGACCGTTACCGCGATACCGAAAACGGCAAAGATATCATCCATCCCCGCGCCGTTCCGGTTCCGGTCTTTGAAAACTCCGAAGCCCACAAACAGCTCGTCGATATGCTCTGTACCGTCACCGCCAAAGACGGTACAGGTAAACGCGCCGCCATCCCCGGTTATGAAGTCGCCGGAAAAACCGGAACCGCCCGTAAACATATCCCCAAACGCGGCTATGTCCCCGGCGCATATTTCACCAGTTTTGCCGGTTTCGTTCCGGCACGCAATCCGGAACTGGTAATGGTGGTGACGGTCGATCAGCCCAGAGGAAAAAATCTCGGCGGCGGGACGGTTTCTGCTCCGATTTTCAAGCAGACTCTTGAACGCGTTTTGCGCATCCTCCTGATCCCCCCGGATTTCCCGGAGTGACACGGGGCGTTCTCGCTTTGCCGGAGCGCGCCTTGCTGCGCTCGCCGCTCGGGTCGAGAACGCAAGTTCACTCCCCTCGCTTCTCGCTTGCAAAACCCGCCCGGCTGTGCGATAACGCCCCTGAGCGATGCCCGCTGGCTGTTGTGCCTTTTGTCGTGCCTCCGGCGCGACAGGCAAGGTAGTGTTTGAGTCGCGCCGCTGTCGCGGCGTATTTTTTTGTTCATCGATCAAGCCCGACCAACGGGAAGGGCGCGACACCTCGCAGCGGCACGTTTGCCGCCGCCTGACGGCGGTTACTTTATTTTGTCGAGTTTTTGTGAGATTTCGTCAAGTTTTTCCAGTACGGCATTTATTTTCCAATACCAGCACCAAAGCTCTCTGGCAATGAGAAAAACTGCCAACGCAATGAGAATATAAATTAATACAGCCATAGCAAACTCCTTTCTGTATCTGCAATTACCAAAGTAATATATTTTTTTGATTTTTCAAATCAACTGCAATTCAAAAAACTGCTTTCAGCCTGCGGCAAACATGAAGTGCTCGCTTCGCGAGTTCGGATGTGATAAGTTTTGCGACCGTCCGCCGTCGCCCAGGGCTATGGCGGGACAAGGCGGGAGCAAAACATACTCCGCTTTTCTCTGGAAAAGGGTGGGGGCTTGGTGTTGATTTGCGTTGCCGCAAATCAACGTGAAGAGCAGGATAAATCCTGCGTGAAGCATTGCTTCGCAATGTGAAGCGTTTGCCATTCGGCAAACATGAAGTGCTCGCTTCGCGAGTTCGGATGTGATAAGTTTTATAGTGTAAAACGACAATCCGTTCTTTATCGCTCTCTGGGCTGTACTTGCTGCCGCGACAACGGAGCGGCGTAGGTGTTGATTTGCGGAATGCAAATCAACGTGAAGAGCAGGATAAATCCTGCGTGAAGCATTGCTTCGCAATGTGAAGCGTTTGCCATTCGGCAAACATGAAGTGCTCGCTTGCGCGAGTTCGGATGTGATAAGTTTTATAGTGTAAAACGACAATCCGTTCTTTATCGCTCTCTGGGCTGTACTTGCTGCCGCGACAACGGAGCGGCAACATACCTCGCTTTTCTCTGGAAAAGGGTGGGGGCTTGGGGGAGGGAAAAACCTCTCTTTTCCCGGGAAAAGAGAGGTTTTTCCCTCCCCCAAAGACTCACAGCTTGAGCGAGTCAAGAGCGCTCCAGCGGAAGTCACCGGAGGAGGAGTTGCCGTTGCAGGTACATTCGTTGCGGTTGAGGTTGCCGCCGCAGTTACGGCAGAGTCCTTCGCAATCGTTTGAGCAGAGGAGGTTCATCGGGAAAGCCAGAAGGACTTCTTCGCGGACATCTTCAGAAACATCCAGTTCTTCGGGGATCTCTTCCGGGTCAAAGAAGAGGTCGATGACAGCGTCGACGGGCTTTTCGATTTCCTCAAGGCAGCGGCCGCAGATGCCGGAGACGGCGGTTGTGCATTTGCCATGGATCAATATGCCGCCGGAAACTTTACTGCCGGTAAGTTCATATTGGAGTTCTTTTGAAACGGTCAGTGAATCGTTTTCGTCCAGTTCAAAAAATTCGATGCTCTCGGTGCCGCGCAATGTCACCGGAGCTTTTTCCAATGCGGATACTGAAAAGATGATCATTGCTCTTTCTCCTGCTGTACGGCTGCACTTAAAAAGATATTGAGTTTATGTATTACTGAACTTGCCACGGCGGCTTCTCCGTCAGTCAGTCCGGCGAAAAAACGTTGCAAATGACTGTCGAGATGGTTGACTGACATCTGGAACAAATCTTCCAGTTCCGGAGCCAGCCGCAACGCCATTGCCCGCCGGTCGCTGGGGGAAACCCGCCGCTCCAGTGCGCCGCGTTTTACGAGTGTCTCGACCATTTCCGACGTGGCGGCTGGGGTGATTTTGAGCACTTGAGCAAGTTTTTTCAACTGGATACCTTCCGGGCACTGACGGGTCAATTCATAGATCCGGTTGATCATCCGCAGCTGGCTGCCGGTGTAACGGCCGAGATTTGCCGGAACTCTGGCGGCGCAGATGTCGCGGAGACGTTCACCGACACTGATGAGATCGCTCCGGAATTCCTGATTTTTTGAGTCGTTCATTTTTCTGGTTCCCCTCCCTTATAATTATGTTTTCTTAATAAAATATACTCTGAATGAATATTTTTCAAATAAACATGGCGATATTCTTTGACAAAAGTGAAAAAAAGGTTATTTTAAACGGATGACAAAAGATCAATTCAGGGAAAATAATATGAAAAATTTGCTTCTTCATTGCTGCTGTGCGCCGTGCGCCGGAGGATGTGTGCGCCATCCGTTTGTAATTGAAGCGGATTTGACGCCGGAAATTCTCTATTTTTCCAACAGCAATCTGGACAGTGAAGCCGAATACCTCCGCCGGTTGGAGTGTGTCTTGAAACTCGGAGAATATTTCAATATCCCGGTCGAAGCCGATCCCTATGACCACGGTGCATGGCTGAACGCTGTCCGCGGATTTGAAGATCAGCCCGAAGGCGGTTCCCGATGCGAAAGGTGTTTTGCGTATTCGCTTTCCCGGGCGGCAGTGGCGGCAGAGAAACACGATTGCAGCTTTGCCACCACATTGACCGTAAGTCCCCGCAAATCCAGTAAAAAGATTTTTGATTGCGGCAAAATGTGGAACCATTTTATTCCGCTTGATTTCAAAAAGAAAAACGGTTATCTTGCCGGGACCCGGCTCGCCGCCGAACTGGAATTCTACCGGCAGAATTACTGCGGCTGTGAGTTTTCTAAAACTGCTTCTGAAGACAGAAGTTCGATCACTCCGCCGCCGCAGAGGAAACCATCTGAATCGTAAAATACTGCCGCCTGACCGGGGGTTACGGCGCGTTGCGGAGCTTCAAGAGTAACGATGCCGGAGGTTTCCGTTTCGGCTTGATAGAAGCCGCCGGCACTTTTGGTGCGGTAGCGCACTTTTACTTCCATGCGTTGATCCGGGGCAGAGGGGATGTGCTGCCAGTTGGCTCTGGTGATGCGGAAAATGGAACACTCCAATTCCGCCGGATTTGTACATAACTCTATGTCGCCTTTCCGGGCGTTGATGCTCTTTATATATGCGGGAACTCCCAATGCCACGCCCAGTCCCTGCCGCTGCCCGATAGTGTAGCGGTGGATACCGGTGTGTCTGCCGACTGTTTTGCCCTGATAGATGAAACGGCCCTGTTTGCCGCGGATACGGCACAAGCGGCTCAAGGTGTCGCCGCAGCATTCGCCGGGTATCTGGAAACAGGCATCCTGACTGTCCGGACGTGAAGCGCAAATCAATTTTGCTTCGGCGGCAAATCCTCTGACTTCAGTTTTGGTCATTTGCCCCAGCGGGAAACAGCAGCGCGCCAGTTCCGCTTGTGTCAGGCGGTAGAGGAAGTAACTCTGGTCTTTGCTGCGGTCTTTGGCACTGCCGAGTTTTACGATGCCGTTATCATAAACAAGTGCCGCGTAATGTCCGGTGACCACGGTATCTATTCCCAGTTCATTTGCGGCGGCAAACAGCTCGTGGAACTTCAAGGCGGCATTGCATTCGCAGCAGGGGTTCGGGGTTCGTCCCGAAGCATATTCCTTTGCCCCCGGCAGCAGGACTTTTTCAAAAAATTCCTGTTGGCAATTTCTTATGATCAGCGGGATATTCAGCATCCGGCAGCTTTCGATCAATGTTTCATCGACCGGCGTATCGGGATGCATTTGCAAATTTACCGCTGTAATATCGCAATTCTGCAGTTTCATTAAATAGGCGGCAACGGTGGAATCAACTCCGCCTGACATGGCGACCAACACACGCTTGCTCACTGTTCGATATCCTCTTCTTCATCCGGCGGGACGGGAACTCCGCGCCACATGGTGAGGTGTTCTCCTTCAAACCGGTAGTCCGGCGGCAGCAGCGGAGACCACCGCCAGCCGAAGTGCCGGGGGAATCCGGAGGCGAGCAGATAGACCGTTTTTCCGGCAGGAAGTTCTTCCAGAGTCTTTATTTTCTGCACCGGAACTCCGGCGTAAAAGAGTCCGCAATACATACCGTTGATGTCGAATTTATACAAGGTTTCAGTTTTTGCTTCAGCTGGCAGGGCTGCAGAAATATCCTGCCCCAAGGTACGCCAGCGGCGTTCGGTGATATAATCCGGCAGTATGAGTATATTGCAGAATACCGCACAACATACCGTCATTTTGAAAATCATGTGCCAGATCGGATACCGGCGGCGGTGTATGTGAAAGAATATTGCATGAATTGTCAGCAAAATCAGTGTCGCAAAAATGACAATAGCATATTCTGCCCGGTAAATCAGTTTCCCGGGATCGACAAATGGCAATACGGTCAACCATTTATTGGGGAGCAAAAGCAGTGCCATTATCAATGCCGCCGCAAAGATGAGTATTTCAAATCCCCAGAGTGCGTTGATAAACCACTTGCGGTAACGGCGTATTCCCAGCTCATAATTCAATCCGGTCATGATTGCCAACGGCCCGGTCACGAAAAACAGTTCACTGGCAGGACGCAGCGGCAGTATCCACATCAGTACTATTGATACTGCAAATAAAGTCCGCAAATATCTGCTGAATACCGGCGTTTGATCAACCGCCTGCAGCGCGGCGCAAAACGGCATCCACATCAATAATGACCAGGGGAAAAACCTGACCGGCAGAAGAAGCGGGAAGGTCAGCAGACGTTTGAAATTATCCCAACTGGAAAATTCATCCGGTAAAAGATCAAGGTTATTGTTCCCCGTTCCAACTATCCACAGAATTGCTGTCAGTACAAACAATGCACAGGCAACAAAAAATCCCGGCGTATTGAATTTACTGCTTACTGAAAGCGGACGGCGGAGAAACAGTATCGGAACAAAACAATATAAAAGAACGATCGGTCCTCCGGAGAGCAATGCCAGTATCCACAGCAGTGAAGCGCTCAGCCATGCTTTGTTCCAGCTTGCCAGACGGTTGCCGAAATGGAAAAAACATAATTGTCCTGCCAGCAAAAAGAATGCGGACATGGTTGCCGGCGTGCCGTCTATTCCTTTTCCCATGGCGAATATTGTCCCGCAACAGCAGAGAAATGTTACCACTCCGGCACGGAGATTACGGCGTCTGGCGGCAACTGCCGCCGCCAGAATACTCCACGCTCCGAGCATGGTTATGGAAAGCAGGCGCAATGCACACTCCATGGATATTCCGGTTTTATTCAGCAGATGAACCAATACCGGATACAATGGCGGCACATCTTTTTGTACGATCCCGTGTGCCGTGAGCGGAGTCCCCGGGATGAATTCCCGGGCGCAACAGGCATACAACCCTTCCTGACGGAAAAGCTCTCTGCCCCCGATCCAAAAGGCGAAAAACAGGATAAAAAACGCCAACGGCCAAACTATGCTCTGAAACTGGTTTGTCCGGTTTTCGATCAACAAAGCTTCGGGGAGTTGATCATCTCGGCGCGAGTTTGCGGATACTGACATTGCTGCGTCTTTCGGTAACGATCATTCCCGGCATAAGTTCAAATTCAACTTCGTTTTCTGATATCCGGATCATTTTTACCATATCCTGAACCCCGTTTCTGTACGTCAGTTCATGATCCGGGACCCAGAGTTCGACGACCGGGCATTCGGTAGTTTTGTTTTTGCTTACTCTGAAGACAAATTTTTTCTGCTTGCGCGGCTTGGCAAAGGGATGGGAAATGATGCAGGTGTAGTTCCCGGGTTCCAGATTTGACAGCAATATCGGTTTTACATCGTTCAAGGTACTGGTGCCTTTTTCTGTCCGGCCGATCACCTTGCCGTTGACCAGTACATCGACTCCGGCGGGGCGGATGTTGAGGCGGGCCTGACCGAGACCGCTTTCCAGAGTTATTTTGAGTTTTTCATGGCTGCCGGCTTTTACCTCGACCATCTCTTCAATGGTTTCATAACCGGGCAGACTGACTTCGATCTTGTAGTTGCCGGGCTGAAGATTGTTGATTTTTATAGGAGTCGTACCGCGCTTTTCTCCGCGAACCACACAGACGGCGTTGGATGGTTCGGTTTCAATGAAGATCGAACTGGGTTCCGGCTGTAACGCAAATGAGGTCTTTACTGTTTTATTTGCATTGACGGTGAGCTCTTTGGTTTGAGCGATGTATCCGGGGGCGCGGAGTTCCAGCAGATAGGTTCCGGCAGCGTATTTCGCCTGATACGGGATCGGACCTGCCGGTTTTTCATTGACATAAAGCATTGAACCGGATGGGGTACCGACGACCTGCATGGTGCCGCTGTTTGATGTGAGCCGCTCTTTTATCACCGGCTGCGGGCGGGCGCTGTCGATCTTTATCCGGAGATTTTTTGTCGCATGACCGGGGTGGGAGAATTCCAGAAGGTGTTCTCCTATGGGCAACCCGGTGATAAGGCACGGCGTTGCACCCTGTTCGATCCCGTTGAGCGACAATGAAACGTTTGAATCCCGTCCGGAATCATCGGTCGAACATGTTACAAGGATCACGGAACGTTCCGGTTCGAGAGATACCGGCAGCGTTGAATTGTTGTCGGCAGAACTGATCGTACAGCTCTTCCAAATGGTTTTGTGACCCGGAGCGGAAAATTTAAAGATGTAGGTGCCGGGAACTACTTTCCGGGTGAGCCCATTCATCTCTTTGCCGCGGTAACTCATAGTCATACCTTGGGGGCCGGAAAAAGTTATTTTGACCGAATTTGAACTTTGCTTTTTATTGCATCCCGTCATCGAAAGCAGTATAGAGGCTGCCAAAAGGGTGCATATTATGTGTGAAACTGTATTTTTCATATCAAATCACCTTCTCTTATCCATGGCACGTTTTACGCTGCGCAGCATCTCTGCTGCCTCCCGGTATGCTTTGGATTTTTCACCGGCTATTTTCATAATATCCTGACAGGCTCTGGCCATGCCGGAATAATCCATACGGCGGTGACAGCGTTTGAATTCGTTGTTGCATTCTTTGAGTTTCATGGTGCGCAATGCATTTACAGCATTGAAACCGGTTCTGGCTTCTTTCAATTCCGGAGGCGCCGGGGTGAACTGCTCATAACAGCTTATTGCCGCTTCATATTCCCGGGCGGCTTCGCGCAGCAGACTCAAATCACTGATGTAGTTTGCCTGTTTATCTTTGGCGTTGCGGAGGTGATTTTTTGCTTCAGTTTCCAGTTCTTCCCTGTTCTGGGCGATGGTTATCAGACCGAACCCGTTGAGAAAGTCCCGGATCGCCTGATCGCATTTGTCAAATTCAACTCCGCTTTCGCTGCTGGTACATTTGTAATCGGCGAGCTGGGTACCGCTGACCAGTATCAAATGGATGCGGTCCCGTTCCGGATTGACGGTGGAAACGTTTTTGGGCTTGATTTGTAAAATTCCGCTTTTTTTCAATTTCTGAAGCAAAACTTCGAGTTCCGTTTCATAATTTCCGGCAAGGTCGATTTCCCGTTTGAAGTGCCGGTATCCGGCGATGTCATCAAGGAGGCAGGTCATTTTGCCGTTTTCAATTTTCATTTCAAACCGGAATGCGGACTTGGCAACGGGATCGTAGTTGATGCGTTCAAAGTAGACCACGGCATCCTCTGCTGCGTAGGTATCTGAAGGATTGCGATCGGGAGTTATAACACTTTTTTTGTCCAGAAACATTTTGGCAACACAGGCGACACAGATGATCAACGCCGCATAAAATATGACGTTGAAAAGCATTTTTGAACGTTTGGGTGCTCCTTCCGGCAAATCACTGTTTTTTTGCGATACGGGCGTTTGTGAAGTTTTGTCATTGCGGCCGAACAGACCGTTGCCGGCAGATTTCAGATCGGCAAGCAGTTTTTCGCTGGATATGGAAGGAACGCGATTTTTTCCGGAAGTTTGAGGCGGAACCGGTTTTGCCGGTTCGTCCAGTTGGGTATCACAAACGGTATCAAATGATTGACCGGCGGAGAAAAAATTGACCTTACTCATTGGACCAGTTTCAAGGATAAGCAACTGCTGCTCTCCTATGACCAGCATTGAGCCCGGGATCAAAATCTGTTCACCGACAACATTTATACCATCGAGCTTCACTCCGTTGGTACTGTCAAGATCGCAAACTATCCAGTTGCCGTCCTCCTTTTTGCTGATTTGGGCATGATAGCGTGACACGCCGCCGGTAAGCAGCTGGATGGTATTGCCATCTTCACGTCCGATCGAGATTTCGGTTTCCTGAAAATCCACTGTCTCGCCGGCACGTTCACCGTTGATAAATTGTATTTTCATTTTGTTAAAAAAATCCTTTCATATTCCTCTTTTAAAAGGAGTTTTCCGCAGTACGGTCACCCCATATTCACTTCCATTCCAGATGGTCACCGGCTTTTACGGCAAACTGCTGCAGTGTTCCTGCCGGCAGTTCGATCGTATCGGCATTCTTCCCGGAAGTCCGGGCGAAACGCCACGGTTTCACGCCGTGACAAACTTTTATGACCTCCAGTTCCGGTGTTACAAACAATACATCTATCGCTTCCTGCATCCAGCAGCAATGGATGGCATTGCAGCGTTCAAACACCATGGCATCAAAAGGCGCAGCGGCAAACTTCCGTCCGATCATGCCGCGGAGACGGTCGAACCATGTCCCGGCAAAAAAAGCATTTTCTGCCAGAACAGCTCCATCACTTTTCCTTGACAGTTTTTTGAACATCACTGGAACATCCGTATCGCATTCATTGCCAGCGGTCCCATCAGGATGACAAATACTGCCGGAAGAATACAAATAACCACCGGAATGATGATTTTTACGCTGGATTCGTTTGCCAGTTTTTCAGCCATGGCAAAACGTTTGTTGCGCTGCATATCCCCCTGGATCCGGAGCAATTGTCCGATACTAACACCGTATTCCTCTGCCTGTACGATGGCATTTATCGTTGCGGAAAGATCCACCTGTTTGACCCGTTTGCTCAAAGCGCGCAGAGCTTCGGTACGTTTTCTGCCGAGCTGGATCTCCTGAAATGTCCGCATCAACTCTTCACCGAGCGGGTCCATCTTGCGCCGTTCCAGAATATCCCGCAGAGAGGAGAGCAGATCGCGTCCGGATTCGACCGATAATGTGAGCAAATCAAGTACGTTCGGCAGAGCTTTCATGATCGAAGTGTGCCGTTTTTTGATGACACCGGAGAGCCACATGGTCGGGAAAAAGACAAAAAGAACTGCGATGATTACGCACATCATCATATTTCCGGCACCGGCACCGATGAAAAGGAAAACGATCCCGAGTATGAAAAAAATTATCCGCAAACCGACAAAATCCCCAGGCGGTATGACTTCATCGTATCCGGCCATCTGTAAACGGTTTTCATCGCTGAGCATGACTGTTCCGAAAAGTTTTTCATTGACCAGCGGACGCACAATCGGCAAAAAAGGCATGAACAAGCGGAACAACAACGGGACCGGTTTGAACATTTCCCGGTTTTTTTCCAATCTTATCTTGCTGAATGTGTACAGAAATATCCAGCTTGATATGCCAATGCATCCGCCCCACAGCAATGCGGTTATAAGACTCAATGTACTGCTCATGATTTTACACCTCGATTTTGGTGATCTTTCTGATCCACAGAAATCCTGCCACATCCATGATGGTCACCAGGATCAGACCGATGATACCTGCCGGAGTTGAGAAAAATGAATTTATCAGTGTCGGACTGACATGATACATACCGAGCAGCAGCAAATATGGCATCAGACCGATCATTATTGCCTGAAGCCGCCCCATCGCGGTAAGCGCACGAACTTTCTGGGCGATGCGGACCCGTTCCCGGATCAATCCTGCGACCCGGGAGAGGGTGCTGGTCAATTCACCGCCGGTCTTGCGGGCAGTTGAAATGGCAACTGCGACAAGCTCAAAGTCTTCTGATTCCAGACGGCGGGACATGTTGTCCAGCGCCTGTTCGAGGGAAACTCCCAAACGGATCTCCTGGGTGAGCAAACGGAACTCCACGGAAAGCGGATGGATGTCCTGATCGGCGACCTCCTCCAGAGCCTGATTGATACTGAATCCGGCTTTGAGAGCGCCGGAGATCATATTGAGTGCATCTTCGAGCTGGGTGCTGAACTTATTCAGCCGGCGTATTTTCAAATACCGCAAAATGAAACGGGGCACCGGAAAGAGTACGCAAGCCGAAGTGAGCGCAACGACTATCAGCGTTTGAACCGATATCTTTTCGGCGGACAAGGTCATCACCAGCGTGGAAACGACCACGCCCACGGCACTGAAGGCGATACTGATATCCAATACCCGCGAGGCCGGGATCTGGATCAGGATGTCATCAAGTTCGGTGCGGGCCTCTTCCAGATAACGTTCGCGGTAACGTGCTGCTACGTATGTTGTGAAGTCTATTATCGCGATCGCCGCGAACAGGACACCGGCAAATGCACAGATACTGGGCCAAAACGAACCGCTCAACATAGTTGCAAAACTCCTCAAATACTTGCAATACAACAATACTTTTTATAAATATAATTCCATAATTGCAATTTGGCAAATTGTTTTTTCTGAAAAAATAGGTTTTGTCTCATTTTTTGCGAAAAATATAACCTGCGGCGGCGCATTGCGCGCAATCTCTTGGCAAATCTTCGGACTCCGGTTCGGTCGAGTACCTGAGTACACTCCCTCACCATCGCCTTGATTTACCATCGACCTTGCATCACACTGCATCCGCCGACTGCAATCAAACCGTTTTATTGTTTGACAAATTACTGTTTTTGCAGTATATTTTTTGTACAATAACGATTATCATTACAAATTAACATAAAAGTTTCACAAAATTTGGGACAATAACAAAAAACACAAATATCCGGAAAATTCTGAAAAAACATCGTTTTCTGATTTTTCCGGATCGTTGAGCAAGCAGTTTTTATATTCTGCAGTTTCGGCAAATTATTCTGCCATCTGTTCCTGAACCATGCATTTGCGTCCGGTCTGCATGCTTTCGACCAGCGCACATCCGGTGAGAACTGCCTGAATACCTTCTTCCAGTTTTGGCACGGTGGGGGAGGGGGGGATGCTGAAAATCTCTTTGAAGATACCAAGATCAGCTCCTCCGTGACCGCCTTCGCCTTCAAATACTTCGATCTCTTCGCATTCGGACTGACGGTAGCGGTAAAGTTTCAAACTGGTATCCCAGAGGAGTTTGTCATCATGGACATTGCTTTCATTTATAACCCGTTCACGGAAGTAGACCCGGCGGGCTTCGAGACGGCCGGTTTCGCCTTCGACGATGATGATTTCGCCCTCGTACTGGGCGTGGGCGCAGAGTGAATAGGTACAGAATACGCCGTTGGCGAATTTTATTCCGGCGCAGTAGTTGTCTTCGATGTCGATCTCCGGGGAATAGATACACATGTCAGGAGTGTACATCTCGGAATCAAAAAGTTCGGCATTGTATTTTTTGAAATCCGGACACTCTGAAGCATGGGGACAGGTGTGGCAGTTTTCGCCCCGGAACTTGTGCGGGGCATCTTTGCCGTAAGCGGTCAATGTTCCGCTTGAAGTGACTTCGGTGGCGTAAGAATCCAGCAGGAAGTTCATCTTGTCAAAGTGGTGGCAGCTCTTGTGAAGCTGCAGACCGTTGGAGTTTTTACGGCGGGAGTTCCAGCGCTGGAAGTAGCTTTTGCCATGGAAGCGGTCAAGCATTTCGGTATATTCCATGCGCATTACCTTGCCGATGGTTCCATTGGTGATGAGCTCTTTCATTTTCAAAGTTATCGGGGTGTAGCGGGCGTTGTGGCTGGTCACTGCGAAAACTTCGGGGTTGCGCTCCTGTGCAGCTTTGATCGCCTTGCACTGTCCGGCGCTGATGCAAAGCGGTTTTTCGGAGACACAGGCGATCTTGCGGTCGAGGCATTTTATGACATAATCGGCATGAGCGACATCAATGGTTGAAACGATGACCATATCGGGGGCGATTTCAGCGCACATTTTATCGAAATCGGTGTAGGTCGGGACATCGAGGGAGTGGATCTTGAGAAAACCTTTCATTTTTCCCGGATCGATGTCCATGACTGCGGCAATCGTGTAATCGTTGGAAAAATGTTTTTTCAATACATTGACAAAGGCGGCGGCGCGCATACTGGCGCCAACAAAAGCTACTTTTTTCATAATGAAACTCTCTTTGTAAGGTTGCTTTTCAATGGTCTGACGATAATATACATGTCATGAAGATTTTTTCAAGGGGCTGTTCAAAAAAATCTATTTTTTTACCGCTGCGTCCCGTACAGAAAAATATTGTCGCTTGACAAAAGCAGAATGTGATGGTAAATTATGGATATATCTGTGTACTTCGGCGCAGATGATGTGTTTTGAGCATTTTAAGCAAATTATTGCGCATTTTGAACATGGAAGAATAAACAGTTGCTTTATATTAATGGATGTTCCGAAGTTCTGTCATCATCATTATTATTGCAACTTTTACATGGAGGAAGAAAATGAAACGTTTGTCCGGATTTATTCTGTGCTGTTGTGCGGCGGTGCTCTTTGCCGCCCGTCCGGTCGCTGTCGGCGGTTACCGCTATGAATCGCGCCGCATCATGGGGGAGATCGTCAACAAAAACTGCTGGATCGGCGAATCGGTAACTCCGGAAACCTGTGATTACAAGAAATACAGCGCGGTTTTTCTGGGTGAACAGCTTAAAAAAGCTCCGGAAGAAGTCATGTGGAATACTCCTGCCGCCCGTAAAAATGTTCTGGATTACCTCAATGACGGCGGTATCATCATCACCAGCGGAGACATGCCCCGCAGTCTGCTGAATAAAAAGAACCGCAAAGAGATGGTGAAACTTTTCGGTTTCAAGGAGACTTTTTCCTGCAAAGATAAGATCTCCGGAGTGAAACTTGGGGATGGTAAAGAGCTTTATGACTGGCAGCACGGCGGTTCTGTCGCGGCAAACCGGCTTGCTCCGGAAGCTGAAGTCCTGGCATCTTTCGTTCTGGAAAACGGCAAAACTCTTCCTGCGGTCGTTCGCAAAAAGTTCGGTAAAGGGCAGCTCTGGTGGATCAGCGTTCCGTTGAACCGTCTCAAAGAATATTACAGCAAAAGGAAAATCAGTCTCGGGGTGCCGGATGATCAGGGCAACTTTATCGCCTCCCGCGCCGGTGAAGCGGTGGAGTCTCTGGAAGGCATCTACAACCGGGCATTCAACAGTGCTTCCGGTATCTCCGTCAATAAAAGCGCACAGGATTGGGGAACCAAGCCGCTCGGCGCACCGGGAAATATGAAACTCAACGACACTTTTGAAAACAAACCGATTCTGCGTTCCGGTTTCCCGGAGTACAAGCCGGGACTTGTGCTGTGCGACAGCAAAGGTCAGGCGGTCATTTATTCCGCCGGAAAGGAGACCGGAGCTCTGGCACGGGAAGTGAAGTTTCATCTGGACAAAATGAGCGGTAAAGATTTCAAGATCGTCACCGCGTATCCCGATGCAAGTCAGAAAGCGGTCATCCTCGGCGGTCCGGAAACTGCCGCCGCAAAATTCGGTTTTAAAATTTCTGTTCCCGACCGCGACACCATCATGATCCGCCGCAAAGGCAATCACCTTTTTGTCGGCGGCATCAGCTGCGGTATTTCGCAGGCGGTGACCGTTTTCCTCGAAGTTCTCGGCTGCCGCTACCTCTGGCCGGGGGTGAGCGGCAAGGTTATTCCCCGCAAAAAAGAGATCATTGCTCCGGAAATGGATATAAATCATGTTGCCAAATTCTATATGGTCCGTTCGGTTCGTGACAACGGTTTCCGTGACCGCTGGGCGGGATCGATCAAGAAGTTCGGCTTCACTTCCGAAGAAATGGAAAAGATATGGGCGAAATATTCCCGTGACGGTAAATACAACCGGGGCTATTTCCAGTGGCACGGTGTCAATGAAGATCCCCGCCGTTTCGGATATGATCATAAAACCAAAAAAATCTATGAATGGGGACATGCATTCAACCACCTCTTTAAAGTTTACGGTAAAAAATATCCGCAATGTTTTGCTCTGCAGCCCGACGGCAGCCGCAAGCAGCCCGCCCGGCCCCGGCTGTGCCACTCCAATGAAGAACTGGTAAAACTCATCGTCGCTGAAAAGGTGGCGCAGTTCAAGGCTTATCCGGAAAAAAAGGCGGTTTCGCTCTGTCTGAATGACGGTGGTCACTCCAGTATGTGCATGTGTTCAAACTGCCGCAAACTTGACCCGGTCAATGCGCATAAGGCATCCATGCTGGTTTTTGCCCCGGTGCGCAAACGTATCGAATATGTCTCATTTGCCGACCGGGTGCTGACTTTCAGCAACCGCATCGCTGAAGGCGTTTTAAAAGAGGTTCCCGGAAAAAAGTTTACCTTGTATGCCTATGCTGAATACGAAAAACCGCCGGTCAAAGTCAAACCGCATCCGTCGCTTATTCTTTTCAGCGTTGCCGGCAGATACACCAGCGAAGCCTACCGGCAGAAAGCGTTGAAAACCGTTGCCGCCTGGACCCACTTCGGCAATCCGATGCTGTGGCGCCCCAATGCACTCTCCGGTTTCCGGGATGTGGTGATACCGCAGAACTTTGCCAGAAAACTTTTCAACGACCTTGAACTCTTTAAAGCCAACAATATCATCGGTGACGACCTCGATGACTTTGAAATGCAGTGGGCATGCAAGACTCTGGTTTATTACGCATTCGGCAAGGCGCAATGGAACTATGCGGGCGTTGATTACGATACCATTTTCAATGATTTTTGCGAAAAAGGCTTCAATGCCGCCGCTCCTGCGGTAAAAGAGTATTTCAATTTACTGGAGACGCTTTTCAACAAAGCCGCTGAAACCAATACCCATTACATCGAACTTGTTTCTGAAAATGATCTTGTTTCCCTCGGGAAACTGCTGGATAAGGCACGTGATCTTGCCAAAGGCGATGATGAAGTCATCACCCGCATCAACTTTCTGGAAAAAGGTCTGAATGTCGGCAAAGTCTGCCGTAAACTTCACTTCGCCAAGAAAAACAATTCTCCGGAATTTCCCGCTTTACGCAAAGAATTCATCCGTATCATCCGGGAATATGCGCTCACTGATCCGGCAGCAGTCAATCCGGAAAAAATCGGTTTTTACAGTCCGTATTTGAGATAATCATCTGAATAGAAAGGAAAAGATCGTATATGAAAAATATTTCTGAAACTCCCCGCCATGGCGGGAGTAAAGCGTACCGCTTTACTCCCGCCATGGCGGGAGTAAAGCGTACCGCTTTACTCTTATTGAACTGCTTGTGGTCATCGCCATCATCGCAATTCTGGCAGCAATTCTGCTTCCCGCTTTGCAGAACGCCCGCAACCGCGGCAGGGCGGCAAGTTGCGGCAGTAATATGAAACAGTTCACTCAACTGCATTTGTTTTATATCAGTGATTTCAACGACTATTTGCCGTGGATAAAAAGAGACTCCATGCCTTATCCGTATAAATACTATTACCAGTTGGTTTCACGTTATTCCAACTACAACTATTCCAAAACCAATCTGGTTTTTTCCGGTTGCCCCGGCAGGCTGTTTGGAACATCATCCGACAGTCATATTGCATGGTCAAGGTTCTTTTACTATTATGGGGCGCTGACGGATGCCAACAAAGCCAATAAATTCAAACGGCCGAGCCAGGCGCCGCTGATAACCGAAGCCGCCGGATTGGATTCTCCGAACCCGAAATCAGGAACTGTCACCCGAATCAACACCAGCGAATTTACCACAACTGTCGGATTCCGTCACAATAAAACGGCAAATATAGCATATTTGGATGGACATATCGGGACGATCAGGGTACGGGATATTCCAGTGGCGGAAGACCGTAATTCCAAAGATAACGCGACAAAGAAAAAATTTCATTATTTCTGGCGGGCGAATGACCCGGCAGTGAATTAACTAAAAGGGAGAATGATTTATGAAAAGGTCAAGTTTGCTGATGGCTGTATTTGCCGGAATGATTCTGGCTGCAGCTCCGCGCCCGTTGTCGGTCGGCGGTTACAAGTATGATACCAAAGTTATGTTGGCTGACGTTTGTTCCAAAAATCCGTGGGTGTGCAAAGTCGGTACGGTTCCAATAGCTGAATATAAAAATTTCAGCGCCGTCTACATCGGAAATCTGATCAAATATGAGAAGATCAAACCGCTGCTCATTACGCCGGAAAGCCGCGAACAATTGATGGCGTATCTCAATGACGGCGGCACATTGATCGTCAACTGCTATATCCCGCTGGATATGATGGGGAAAAAAGAATTTTCCAAATCCGGTTCGCAGATATTCGGATTCAGCGAATTTGTCAATGTCGACAAAGCTAAAGGTGTGACTGTTGGCAGCAGTACCAATATTCTTCCGGATTGGCAGCTCGGCATGGGCGGCGGTGCCTCCAAGCTCGATCCCAAAACTGAAGTTCTGGCATGGTATGTCATGCCGGATGGTAAAAAAATTGCCGCCGCTACACGCTATTCCGTCGGCAAAGGACAGGTCTGGTGGATATCCCCCTCGCTGATGCGTCTGAAATCCTATTTCAATAAAAACAAAAAATCTCTCGGTTATCCCGATGATGTCGGCAACTTTATCTTCACCCCGGAAGGCAACGCTGTTGAAGTCCTTAAAGAGTTGTATTTTAAGGCTTTGAACAGTGTCAAAGAGGTGGAAGTCAATTCAAAACTCAGCAGTTGGGGCGATAAACCGCTCGGCGCACCAGGCAATCTCAAACTGGAAGACTCCTTTAAAAACAAACCGGCTTTGCGTTCCGGTTTCCCCAAGTACAAACCGGGCTTGGTTCTGTGTGACAGCAAGACCATGGCGGTCATCTATCCGGCAACTGACAATCAGGAGATCAAAAATCTCGCATTGGAACTCAAATATCACCTCGATAAAATGAGCGGTAAAGATTTTAAAATCGTGGATAAATATCCCGATGCCAAACAGAATGCGGTCATCATCGGTGATGGTGCCGCCGCTGAAAAATTCGGTCTCAAACCTGCCCACTCTTCCCGCGATACGGTAGTTATCAAACGCAAAGGCAACCACCTTTTTGTCGGCGGTCCGGTCAAAGGTGCTTCCCACGCTTTGAGTTTGTTCCTTGAATCCATGGGCATCCGCTATCTCTGGCCGGGAGTTTCCGGCAAGGTCATTCCCAAAAAGAGTGTGATCATCGCTCCTGAAATCGATATCAATGAAACCGCCAAGCTCTACATGGCGCGTTCCACCCGTTCTTTTACCCTTTTGCAGGGCAACTATGCTGCTACCGGCGGTATTTTCGGTATTTCAGCGGAGGAATTGCTCGCTCTTGAGCAGAAATACGGCAAAGATGCTCCATTCAACCGCGAATATCTCCACTGGCACGGCTTCAACGATGATGAAAAACGTCTCGGTTGGAAACCGCCCAAAGAAGAGCGTATTCTGGACTGGGGACACGCTTACGGTCATTTGTACAAAGATTACGGGAAAAAGCATCCGGAATACTTCGCCGTTCAGCCGGACGGTTCCCGCAAACAGGGCGAACGTCCCCGCTTGTGCCACTCCAATAAAGATCTGCCCAAGGTCATCGCCAAAGAGAAAATCGCCATCTTCAAAAAATATCCTTACAAAGAAGCCGTTTCTCTCTGCTTCAACGACGGCGGTTATACCAGTTTCTGTCTGTGTGAAGAGTGCCGCAAACTTGATCCCGTGAACTCCATGCCGATCGAAATGTCTGTTTTCGTCCCGGTTCGCAAAAAGATCAAATATGTCGCCTTGAGCGACCGTGTCCTCCACTTCACCAATCAGGTCGTGGAAGAGATCCTCAAAGAGGTTCCCGGCAAGCAATTCTGCTTCTACGCTTATTCCGCTTACGCCGACCGTCCGGTCAAGCTGAAACCGCATCCGTCGCTTATCCTTTTCAGTGTGGCGTGCAACTACACCAATGAAGACGGCCGTCAGAAAGGTTTGAAAACCATCGCCGCCTGGAGCCGTTTCGGCAACCCGCTTCTGTGGCGCCCCAACGCGTTCTGGGGCTATCGCAACCACCTGATGCCGCAGAACTTCGGACGCAAGATGTTCAACGATATCGAACTTATGAAAGCCAACAATCTCGTCGGCAACGATATCGACTGCTTTGAAGGTATCTGGGCATTCAAAGGCTTCACCTACTACGCCGCCGCCAAAGCACAGCTCAACTATGAAAAGGTCGATTTTGAAACCATCTTCGACGATTTCTGCAAATCCGGTTTCGGCAAAGCCGCTCCCGAAATCAAAAAATATCATCTGCTGCTTGAAAAAATCTCCGATGAACAGGCAATTAAACGCGGCAAACTCTTTGATCTGGTCACCGATGCCCGCGCCAAAGAGCTGCAGGATTGTCTTGATCGTGCCAAAGCTCTGGTCAAAGATGATCCCGAATCGCTTGCCCGCGTCGAATTTCTCCAGCATGGCATGACCCTCGGCATGATGCACCGCGAACTTTATCTCGCCAAAGATCGTGACTCTGCCGACTACAAAGCCAAGCAGAAAAAATTCATCGAATCCATCCGTGATATCACCCGGCAGAATCCTTTTATCGTCCGTACCTTCCGCATCGGCCGTTATCTCGATCATCTGCGCCCCGGGAAGTAAAAAGTAAAAAGATCGGCGCGTTCTCGCTTTGCAGGAGCGCGCCTTGTCTGCGGACGTCGGCTCGGTTGAGGGCGTGAGCCCACGCCCTCGCCGCCGCCTTGACAAAACACGCCCTGCTGTGCGATAACGCGCCTTGAGCTGCTGGAGTTTGCGCCTGTCGTCCGGCTGATGCCGGACAGGCGTGAGGTAGTGTTTGATTTTGCTTGACAGGAGCGCGCCTTGTCTGCGGACGTCGGCTCGGTTGAGGGCGTGAGCCCACGCCCTCGCCGCCGCCTTGACAAAACACGCCCTGCTGTGCGATAACGCGCCTTGAGCTGCTGGAGTTTGCGCCTGTCGCCGGGCTGAAAGCCCGGCAGGCGTGAGGTAGTTGTACGCCGCAGTCGCGGCTTAAATCGATCAAGCACGACCAACGGGAGGGCGCGACACCCCGCAGCGGCACGTTTGCCGCCCGTTATCCGCCGTTCTACACTCCCGTATTATCAAAATCCGGGATAAACGCTTCACTTGCGGAGCTTTCATCCTGTACATAACCGTCTTCGATACCGGAAGCAAACAGTGCATCTTCCACGATCTGGTACTCTTCATCAGTCACTTTCCGGTTGATTTCCGGAAATTTTTCTTCAGAAACCATCCCGCAGGGAATATACTGACGCATCAATCCGAAAAGCACCTGCCCCGGAGAAAAGCGTTTGCTGACATAGTCGATTACTTTTAAACTGTTTTCGATCGATCCCGGCAAAATCAGATGACGGATTATCACCCCTTTTTTCAACATTCCGTCAGCATCAAATTCAAAATCTCCGGTCTGACGGTACATTTCATCAATTGCCGCGCATGCAGTTTCAAAATAGTCTGCCGCTCCGCTGTATTTCTTTGCCGCGTTATTATCGGCATATTTCAAATCCGGCAAAAATATTTGCACTTTGCCTTCCAGTTTTCGCAAACTTTCAACGGAATCATATCCGTTTGAGTTCCAAACTACCGGTACTCCGGGGGATTTTTCCAATGATTTGATGATCGGTTCAATATAATGCCCAGGCGTTACCAGATTGATATTGTGCGCGCCTTTGGCAACCAATTCCTGATAGATCTCTTTCAGCCGTTCAACTGTGACCGGTTTACCGTTTCCGCCGCTGCTGATGTTGTAATTCTGACAGAATACACAGCGCAGATTGCATCCGGAAAAAAATACGGTTCCCGAACCTTTGTCTCCGCTTATGACCGGTTCTTCCCAAAAGTGCAGTCCGGCACGGGCGATTTTTATTTCATCGGTCATGCCGCAGTAACCCGGGGTCATGCTCCGGTCGATCCCGCACCGGCGCGGGCAAAGCTCACATACACTCATTGCAGTCTGCCGAATCCGATGAAAAGTGCCGCAAGGAAAAGCACCGCACAGAAGAATGCTGCCGCCGCAGATGCGATTTTGAAACTGTTTTTGCGCGCCGCCAGTCTGAACCAGTCGCGCAAGGCACACGGTTTGCCCGAGATCCATATTCCGGCAAAGCCGAATATCCATGCTGCTATCGTAAACACTGCGGCTCCGGCAAATGCCTCTTCATAGGCAACGTGGATGAGATCGTATGCCAGAATTATGATCGCTCCGCCAATGGCACGTGCCGCATAAAAATCAATATAAAAATAACTCAATACCGGTATTGCAAGTGCCAGAAGCCATAATACTGCCGGATTCTGCAATATACCCGGCGCCACGATCTGTGCATGCGGGATACATGATATAAGTGCCGGCAGTGCAATCACAAGACCGATAACTTTGTTACGGCAGAGTTTTTCCAATCGGGAAATCGTTTTTTCTGAAGCAAGGAAAAATCCGCAACCCAGAGCCGCAAATATTACCGACCCGGAAATCATTTCAAAAATAAACCGTTCCACGCTCATAAATCGTCAATCCTGTTTGGTACTGAAATAAAACTTTTCGGCATTGCCGGTGGTGAGTTCACATAATTCAGCCAGACTCATATCGCGTTCCACGGCAAGCATCTGTGCCGCCAGCGGAAGCAAGCCCGGTGAATTTTCTCCGCCCCGGAACGGTATGGGAGCAAGATATGGAGAATCGGTTTCCAGCAGCAGACGTTCCGCAGGGACTTTTTTCAGCATACTGCGGACATTTTCCGCCCGTTTGAATGTGATCATGCCGGTCACTCCGATCATTGCCCCCAAATCCAGAAAACTGTCGATTTTTTCTTCCGGAATCGTACAGCAATGGATGACAAATCTGCCGCCTTTTGCCGCAAATCTGCTCAAACGCTCCAACGCATCGTTTCCGGCTTCAAATCCACCCTCTTTATCCCGGATATGGAGCATCGCGGGCAGATCCCAATCCAGTGCCAGTTGGAGAAACTCTTCAAAGACCTGACGTTGTTCAATAACCGGAGATTTTTCATAAAAATAATCCAGACCGATTTCACCGATAGCACAAAGTTTCGGATCGTTTTTGAATATGCTGAAATCCTGCGGATCTGCCAAATAGTTCTCTGCCTGATGCGGATGGACACCGCAGGAGTAACGGACATTGTCATGCAATGCGGCGTACTCTTTTGCCCGGCAGCTTTCGGTGTGATCGCCCCCCGCGGCTACGAATGCAAAGGAAAAATCTTCTTTATTCAAAGATAACGCTTCTGCCGCACGGCTGACATCGTTTTGAAACTGTTCTTCAAACGCTTCAAAACTTTTTTCTTCCGCACTTGGCAGATGGAAGTGGGTGTCGATGATCTTAAACATATTCAATTCCGGTCAGAAATCAGCCGCCAGGCTCCGGCGGTGATAAAGGCGATGGTCGGGGCCAATCCGGCAAAGACCGGGTTGACGGCACCGCTTTTGCCAAGCATCAGAAACAGTTGGGCAACAACGATATAAACGACAATCAGAACTATTGCCGAAATTATTGCCAGCATACTGCCGGTACGTTCATTTTTTGCCGCAAGCGGTATGCCGAGAAATACCGCCAGAAAACTTGCCCACGGGAATGCTATCCGGTAAAAGAATACCGTCTCATAAATACAGCGCACCTGTTTCGGCATATTGGGGTTGCGCTTGAGTACCTGCCAGATGACCGGGGTGGAGAGATCATCTTTTTCCTTTACCGAATTGATTATATCCTGCGGGCTTTCATCAATGGCAGCTTTCGGGAATATCAATTTTTCAAATCCGATATCTTTGTGCATGGCAGTCGTACCGCTGCTGGCTTTGAACATGGTTTCTTCATTGGTATCATAGCTTAAAAATCTGCCTTTGTAAAAGTGCCAGCAGTTTGTCTCATAATCGTATTCCGCTTCCGGAATGGTGAGGTCAAGTTTCCGGCCGTTCAAAAGTTTGAATATCCGCTCTTTACGTTCTTCCGGTGCAAGGGATGCCAATTCCTGATAACGTTTTTCATCCAGCATGGACTTCAAAGTTTTTTCATATTTATCGCTGCCGTACGTGCCGAGTATCGCATCGATCATTGCGTTGTTCCAGACGGTTTTTACGGTGACATTCTGATATTTTCTGCCGCCGGAGAAAAGCTGAAAGAGCCATCTGCGCTTTCCGTCATCACTGCGGTACGCCAACAGCGAATGGACATAACGCCGTTTGTCCGCACTGGCATCAAACAGTCTTTCAGCTTTGACACTGGTCTCCGGAACCAATGTCTCATTGAAATAGATATTCACAGCGCTGACGACCAACCCCATGAAAAATATTGCCCAACCGCAGCGGAACAATGACAATCCGGATGCCCGCATCGCTGTCACTTCCAGATTCTTGCCGAAAGTCGCCATCGTCCACATACATCCCAACAGCATGGATATAGGCAATATGAAACGGATATTGCCCGGCATTTTATAAATGAGATACATCACCACCTCCCGCCAGTCGGCTTTGGCATCAAAGAAGTCGGAAATATCCCGGTAGATGTCATTCAAGACAAAAAGGATGATGAACACCAGAAGCAGGATGGTGTATTTGATCATAAATTCACGGAAAATATAACCGTCGATTTTCCATAAAGGAAACCAGCGGCGGCGGAGTGCCTTCCTGAGAGAGCTGTTGTCAGATGCGGCAGATTCTTTCATTGTATCAACTGTTATTTTTCAAATTTTCCGGAATTCTCTTTGCCGTGCATGATTGCCCAGACAAAAACTACGATTGCGACGAAACCGGCTGCCATGTAAGCATAGGGAAGTTCCAGTCCGAATCCGACCGGTCCTCCGTGTTCCGGAGAAATCCACAAAATGTAGCTGGTCACAACAAAAGTGATGAACATTCCCGGCAAAGCTGTAACCATGCTTGGTTTATTGCGCGAAGCAAGATAGACCGTTCCGGCGATAAAGGTGAATACCGCCATCACCTGATTGCTCCAGGCAAAATAGTTCCACAGCATATTGAAACTTTTGCTGTTGACGTTGCTCCACACCAGAAGCAGGGAGACAACCACAATCAGCGGGACTGTTATCAAAAGGCGGTTGGTGATCGGTTTCTGATTGAGTCTGAACATTTCCGCCAGACTGAGACGCAAACTGCGCATCGCCGTATCTCCGCTGGTAATGGCAAGGATTATCACACTCAAAACAACTACGAGTGCCAGATTGCTGCCGAGGAAGTCAGAGGTTATTTTGTGCAGTACCATCGTGGCATTTTTACCCATCCATTCCGGCGCGCGGTTATAGACCGCCATCGCACCTGCTGACCAGACCATGGCGATGAAGCCTTCGAGGGTCATCATGCCGAAAAAGACTCCGCGCGCCTGATGTTCACTGGACATCGTTCGTGCCACGATCGGCGCCTGTGTCGCATGGAATCCGGAAAGTATTCCGCAGGCGATCGTAACAAAAAGCATCGGTATGACCGGACTGGTGAATTTGCCCTGTTTGAAGCCGGTGCTTTCGACCAGCAGCGAGGAATCGGCAAAACTTTCGTACATCAGTTTGCCGAAAAGTATCACCGTTCCAAGCAACAGCAAGCCGCCGAAAAGCGGATAAACTCTGCCGATGATCTTGTCCACCGGAAACAAGGTTGCCGCAACATAGTAGATGAATATGGCAATAACACTGCCGATAAGACCGTATTTACACTGCAAAAGACCGGCAAGCAGCTGCGCCGGAGTGGTGATGAATACTGCCACGACCAGCAGCAATGCGATGATCAGAAACAGGGAAAATATGATATAGACCTTTTTGCCGGTGGTGAGTTTTATCAATCCGGTGAGATTGGCTCCTTCATTGCGCAATGACATCATTCCGGCAGTGAAGTCGTGAACAGCTCCGGCAAGGATACAGCCGATCGGGATGAGCAGAAAGACGATCTCTCCGAATTTTATGCCGATGATAACCCCGATCACCGGGCCTACACCGGCGATATTGAGCAGTTGAATGAGTTTATTTTTCCAATCCGGCAATACCAGATAGTCCAATCCGTCATAATTTTTCTTTGCCGGGACCTCCCGGTCATCCGGTCCGAAGATCTTTTCAATTATTTTCCCATAGAGAAAGTAACCGCAAACCAGAATCAGTAAACCGAGCAAAAACAATTTCATATTTCATTTCCCCTGTTAAAAAACAATTGTAATATAATATAATATATCACCAATTTGATTGCTGTTCAAGAATTTTTTTAATATTCTTCATTGCTGCGGCATTTTTCATTGAGCAAATCAAAAATCAAACCGGAGGGAAAACCGCGTCCGGCAAGGTAACGGAATGCTTTTTCCCGCTTTTTGCGCAAATCACTTTCCCGTGACAGCAGCCGCCATTTGTAATCCAATGCCCGGAGGGCAGCTTCGCGTTCCGCCGCCGGGGAATTTTCCTCCGGCAACGCTGAATCAATGATCTCCGCTGCCAAGCCCCGCCTGACGAGCTTCTGTCTTATCACCCGGCTGCCGGTGTTGCGCATCCGAAGTAAGGTAGTATAGTCCTCTGCAAGCAGAGTATCGTCGATAAAGCGGCGGCGTTTACACTCTTCCACCGCGCAGCTGACCTCATCTTCCGGAAATCCCGCCTGAAACAGTTTTGAACGCAGTTCCGCTGCCGAACAGGCGCGGCGGTCCAATATTTTCATCGCTTTTTCAAGTGCGGAGACCGGAATTTGCCCCATTTTTCAAATTCCCAGCAGTTTGCGGACAAGTTCATCTCTGCTCAACAGTCCAAGTTCACCTTTGGGGGACAATTGTTCGCTGAACGAAGTGATATTGTCCGCTTTGAACTCCGGACCGCAGATCGCCAGCGGCACCGGCGTGGTGGTGTGCTGACGCAGTTTTACCGGAACCGGATGGTCGGGCAGGACGGCAAAATTCACATTCTTTCCGCGGAGAGCTTCCAATACCGGCATAACTATTTTTGCATCGAATTCTTCGATCGCCTGAAGTTTGAGCTTCAAATCGCCCATGTGGGAACATTCGTCGATTGCTTCAACGTGGAGATAGACCAGATCATGTTTTTTCAATGCTTCCAATGCGGCATTGACCTTGCCGGCATAATTGGTGTCAAGAAATCCGGTCGCGCCGGGAACTTCGATGACTTCCATATTGCTGCAAATCCCGATGCCTTTGATCACATCGACTGCGCTGATGACCGCTCCGGTTCTGCCGCAGTAAAGTTTGGAAAAGTCCGCGATTTCCGGACGGTATCCAGGGCTCCACGGCCAGATCCGGTTGGCGGGGGCGGATTTTCCGGCATTGAGCGGATGACCGGCAAGAAATCTGGCAGCGCGTTCTTCCAGATCGATCAGAAAATCCACCGTATGCCGGGCTTCAGCGGTATCTTTTGCCGGGGAGAGACGGAGCCCGGCAAGCGGCAGATCCTGTGATGAATCCGGCTTGAAGTAATCGACATCAGCAGAAAATTCTCTGCCGTGAAGCACCAGAAGATTGCGGTAGCTCACTCCGCTGTGAAAGGTTACTTGCGGTGAATCAAATTCCGCTTTCAATGCTGCCATCAATTCTGCCGCATCGGCATCGCTGATGTGTCCGGCTGAATAATCTTTCAAAATCCCGTCATCTGAAACATAGACCAGATTGCACCGCCATGCCACATCTCCGGGGGCAAGTTCAATACCCTGACTTACTGCTTCAATGGGACCGCGTCCGGGGTAGTTGTGTTCCGGCTGAAACCCCAGAACCGACATGTTCGCCACATCCGATGAGGTGGGCAAGCCGGGGGGCAGGGTGCGAAATGAACCGTTGATGCCGGTACGGGCGATCTCATCCATGCCGGGGGTGTTTGCAAATTCGAGCGGCGTTTTGCCATTGAGGGATTCCTGCGGATCATCCGCCATTCCGTCGGCAAGAAAAATTACAACTTTCTGTTTCTCTTTCATAATGTGTTATCATTCAATATTTTGATGAGGGAGTCTTTATTGAACCCTCTGATTTCCAAAATTTTATCACGGGAGCTTTCTCCGGAGACAAGATCGATCGAACTTTTGGAGCATTTGAGCATTTTTGCCAGAATTTTAAGCAGTGCCGCATTTGCCTTGCCGTCAACCGGCGGGGTTTGCAGATCAAACTTGATCGAATCTCCGAAGAAACCGGATATTCCGTTGCGCTTGGCGCCCGGGTGTACGTGAAGTTTTATCCGTACACCGCAAGCGACTTCACTGATGCAATTTTCAAGCATCGGAATTGTTTCCATCACTGTCGCTGACAGTTTCAGTTGTACCTTGGGAAAACTCTGCTGACTCCTCCTGACAAGTTTCAGGGGCATCGGATGCCGGAGCATCGGATGCTTTATCAGCGTTTTCCACAGATTCCTCCTGCTTCATGCCGAGCAGATCATACAGTTCGGCGATGGAAAGGGTCTCTTTTTCCAAGAGAGCTTCAGCGATTTTTTCCAATTGATCGCGGTGTGTACTCAAGATATTCCGGGTACGGTCGGTCGCTTCATTGATGAGGCGGCGTACTTCGAGGTCGATTTCGCGTTCGGTTTCGTTGGAAATACCTTCCGGCGGCGGACCGTCGATACGCAAATGCGGGTGACTGGTGAAATCGCCCAGCTTGACATTGCCGAGTTTTTCGCTCATGCCGAACATACAGACCATGCGCCGTGCAATGGCGGTCATGTGCTGGATGTCCGCCGATGCTCCGGTGGAAATATCATCAAAAATGATCTCTTCGGCGACTCTGCCGCCGATGCTCATATCCATGTCAGCCATAAGTTCGCGTCTGGTGCGCAAATAGGTGTCTTCTTTGGGTATCATAAAGGTTGCACCGAGAGCAGCCTGTCCGCGCGGGATTATGGTGACTTTATGAACCGGTACGCAGTATTCATTGTGCAATGCGACCAGCGTGTGACCGGCTTCGTGGAAGGCGGTAACGCGGCGTTCCCGGTCATTGATTTTGCGGCTGCGGCGTTCGGTACCGTAACTGACCTTGTCGCGGGCCTCTTCCATATCGGCTTGAATGACCTCTTCGTGGCCGCGCCGTGCGGCAAGAAGGGCGGCTTCATTGCACAGATTTGCCAGTTCAGCGCCGCTGAATCCGGGGGTGGCACGGGCGACCACATCGAGATCGACATCGGGAGCGGTTTTGATTTTTTTGACATGGACATCAAGTATCTGCCGTCTGCCGCGGATGTCAGGCAGATCCATTACCACCTGACGGTCGAAGCGTCCGGGACGCAGCAATGCCGGATCGAGGACATCGGGACGGTTGGTCGCGGCAAGAACGATGACTCCGTTGCTGCTCTCCAGTCCATCCATCTCAACGAGCATGGCGTTGAGGGTCTGTTCTCTTTCATCGTGACCGCCGCCCCAGCCGGAGAAGCGGGAACGGCCAACGGCATCGATTTCATCGATAAAAATCAGGCAGGGCATATTTTTTCTTGCCTGTTCAAACATATCGCGGACTCGGCTGGCACCGACACCGACGAACATCTCCACGAAGTCGGAACCGCTGATGGAGAAGAATGGAACACCGGCTTCGCAGGCGACCGCCTTTGCCATCAAAGTTTTTCCGGTACCTGGACTTCCGACTAAAAGACAGCCTTTGGGAATGCGTCCGCCGACCAACTGGAAGCGCAGCGGATCGCGGAGATATTCAACGATCTCCATAATCTCCTCTTTGGCTTCATCGGCTCCGGCGACATCGGAAAAGTGGACATTGAGTTCATTGGGCGGGATCATCCGCGCTTTACTGCGGCCGAAATCCATCGCACCTCTGCCGTTCATCCGCATCTGTCTCATGGAGATAAAGTAGATGACCACGATAATGAGGATCACCGGCAGGATGCTGGCAAGAATGAAGTTCCAGAAACCGGCATTGTCGGTTTTTATCTCCATTTTGCAGAATCCGGGCAGTTTTTCGGCAAGATTGTTGTTCATCAAAATCCGGCAGCTGTAGGCTTCCGGAGAGTTGACCGGTTTCTGACCGGTTTTAAATTCACCTTCGACCTTGAAAATCCCGTCGCCGTCCGGAGTGAGACGGGCGGTCGCAACCGCATTGTCTTCAAAAACGAATTTTTCAAACTGGGACTGGGTTATTTCCCGGCTCTGGATGTTGTTGTGGTCTTTAAAAAACAACAGTATGCCGAGGATGATGAAGATCACCACCCACACGGCAACATAAGCGTTGCTGCGCGGCGGAGTTTTTTTCGATCCGGGCTGCTGCTGCGGAAAATCTTTGCTATTGGATTGATCCTGTTTCATATATCAGAAGATGGTTTGAAAGTAAATGAAATTCAGTACGGGAATTATCCAGTGCAGTAAACTTGTGCGGAAAAATCTTTTGTTTACTTGGAGAGGATCTTCACCAGCACCAGAACTACCAGAGAAAACAGACCGATCGCAATCAGTCCGAGAGTGATCAGCAGACTGCGCTTGAACATGGCTTCTTTTTGCGCTTCTTTGACACTCAACGGATTGAAGTTGGTCAGTACCTGCGGAGCAGTAGTGTTTTTTTCCAGTGAACTGATGTCGATGGTATGAGTCAGGTGAGTGAATTCCGAAGTGCCGTCTGCGGCATTCTGTTCTCCGTCAAAGAGGACTTCGACATTGCCGAAGGTGATCAAGTCGGAATTACAGAGTACATGTTCAGTGACCGGCTGGTTGTTGACCTTGGTTCCGTTGGTACTGCCGTTGTCGCGGAGGAGGTATTTGACTTCTCCATCCTGTTCTGTGCGGAAAATATCGGCATGATGTCCGCTGACACTGCCGTCTTTAAGGGTGATATCCATTTCATCTTTACGGCCGATGGAGAGGGTATCCTTGTCCAGCTCAAATGTCTGACCGCGGAGCTTCTCAAAGAGAACCGTGAGTTTCGGTGTAATTGCCATAATCTGACCTGTATAGTTTGGTGTTGAACATTTCTATCATCAGGAGAATATAACACTGTATTGCTGTTTTTGCAAGTATGATGAAGCAAAAAAACTGATTTTTCTGCCGATAAAGACAAAAGCTGCAGCAGTTGACAATATTTTCCCTTGACAAATTAAAATTTGTGTGGTATTTTACGCGGAAGATTTATTTCAATAATCAAAACTATGGAGAAAAATCATGCCGGTACAACATTTGGCAATTATTATGGATGGCAACGGACGCTGGGCACAGGAACGCGGGCTTACCCGCAGCGACGGGCATCGCGCCGGAGCGAAAAATATCGCAAAAGTCGTGGAGGCTGCCAGAGAATTCGGGATCAAGTATCTGACGGTTTACGCCTTCAGTACCGAAAACTGGAAGCGTCCGGCTGACGAAGTTCGCGTGCTTATGGAGCTGATCCGGGAATTTACTACCGATATGCTCCCTGAAATGATGAAAAACAATGTTCGTTTGCGCACCATCGGCCGTACTTCCGATTTGCCGCTGATTTCCCGCACCGCTTTACAGAAAGCTATCGATGCCACGGCAAAAAATGACGGTTTCACTTTGAATATCGCGTTGAGCTACGGCGGCCGCGCCGAGATGATCGATGCGATGAATAAGATGCTCAAAGAGCGGAAAAGCGATGAACCCCTGACTGAAGAAGAGTTCCGCAATTACCTCTATGCCCCGGACATTCCCGATCCGGATATGATGATCCGTACCAGTGGAGAAATGCGTATCAGCAACTTCCTTTTGTGGCAGCTTTCCTACTCTGAACTCTACGTTACTCCGGTCTACTGGCCGGACTTCGGCAAAGAGGAACTGGCAAAGGCTCTGGAAAACTTCGCCTCCCGTGACCGCCGTTTTGGCGGATTGACCAAAAAGAAGTAATTTTGCTGTGATCCTTGATCAGATAAATTCTCCTGCTGATTTGCGGCAGCTGCCGGAAGCAGAACTGTTTACTGTTGCTGATGAGCTGCGGCAGATGATCATTTCCACCGTTGCCGAAAACGGTGGACATCTTGCTTCCAACTGCGGCGCAGTGGAACTGACGATAGCTCTGCACCGGGTATTCAACACTCCGGAAGAGAAGATATTTTTTGATGTCGGGCACCAATCTTATGCCCATAAAATCCTCACCGGACGGCGGGAAAAGTTTGCTTCATTGCGGAAGATCGGCGGCATTTCCGGTTTCCCTGCTCCGGAGGAATCCCCCTATGATCCGGCTCCGGCCGGACACGCCGGAACGGCTCTTTCTCTGGCTCTCGGTGCCGCCGCCGCGCAGAGTGATTCCAGCGCGCGGGTGATCGCCGTTGTCGGTGACGGCTGTGTCGGGTGCGGGGGAACCCTTGAAGCGTTGAACAATATTTCAACGACCCGGGGCAAAGAACGGCTTATTTTGATAATCAATGACAATCAGATGTCGATCTCCCGCAATGTCGGAGCTTTGTCCCGTTATCTGGGGCGCGTTATTTCCGGCAGTTTCTACAACCGGTTCCGTTACCGTTTCAAAAGCCGTCTGGTGCGCCGTCCGAAACTGTTTCAGCTGGTGCGCAGGAGCGTTTACCGCATCAAAAGATTGCTGATGCCGCCCGGGGGAAACTTTTTTGAGACACTTGGGTTGCGTTATATCGGCCCGGTGGACGGGCATGATTTAAGGAAATTGATTTCGGTTCTTTCCCAACTCAAAGAATCCGGCGGACCGGTGGTGCTTCATGCGGTAACTTCCAAGGGGGCAGGGTGCAGTTTCGCTGAAGCTGATCCCACCCGTTACCACGGCATTGCCGGATGCGACCCGGAAAAGGGAACTCTGCCGGAATCCTCGCCCGGATTTTCCAAAGCCTTCGGCAATGCGATGGTGAAACTCGGTGAAGCTGATCCGGAAATAGTTGCCGTTTCAGCGGCGATGCTCGAGGGGACCGGATTGAAAAACTTTGCGGAAAAGTTTCCGGAACGCACCTACGATACCGGGATCGCTGAAGAACACGCTGTAACTTTTGCTTCTTCACTTGCCGCCAACGGCAAACGTCCGGTTTGTGCCATTTATGACACCTTTTTACAGCGGGCGCTGGATGGTGTCTACCATGACGGCGTACTGGCGAAAGTTCCGCTGGTGATCGCTGCCGACCGGGCAGGGGCGGTGGAAGATGGTGCGACTCATCACGGCATATACAATTGCAGTTTTCTGCGGAGCATTCCCGGTTTGACGGTTATGGCTCCGGCGACTTGCATGGAAGTTGAAAAATATCTTGAATTTGCTCTCAACTTGAAACATCCTGCCGTCATCCGCTATCCGAGAGGAGGCGTCAAAGCGTATGATTTCCCGGAATTTCCGGAGCTTGAATTTGGCAAAGCGGCGATCGTCCGGCAGAGCAATGATGAAAACGCAGTCGTCATCTGGAGTTTCGGAGCGGAACTTGTCACCGCACTGGAAACTGCCGATATTCTGGAAAAATCCGGGATTCATGCGACCGTGATCGATGCCCGCTTCCTGAAACCGTTTGATAAAACGCTTGCCCGCAGTTTGGCAAAATTCCGCCAGTACACGATCGAAAACCATTCTATTTCCGGCGGCTTGTATTCTGCTTTGACAGAAAGCTGTGCCGGAATCGCCCACGCTCCCATTATCGGTTTCGGTTGGCCCGATGATGAGATAATCGGTCATGGAGAAGTCGGCAAACTCCGCGAAAAATACGGCTTGACCGCCGCCGCGATCGCAGAAAAAATTGGTGCCGAAAACAGTGTCGTTTCATAAAAACCTACACCTTTCAAGGAGTTGCGATATGCTGAATCACGATCCGGAAACTGAAAAACATATTGCAGAACTTATCCGTGCCGCTGAAGCCGGTGATGCGGATGCTCAATGCGACTTGGCATGGAGTTATGATGAAGGCGAAGGTGTGGAAGTTGACCACGAAAAAGCCTTCTATTGGTACACCCGTTCTGCTGAAGCCGGCGATGCAACCGGACAATTCAATTTAGCTATGTGTTACCAATGCGGAAGTGGTACTGAAATTGATTATGTCAAGGCTTTTTACTGGTATGAAAAATCCGCTGAACAAGATGATCAAGACGCCATTTGCCAACTTGGTATTTTTTACGAAGAAGGAATTGGCGTTGATACAGATCCGGTCAAGGCAGTGGAATTGTACCGCAAAGCCGGGAATATGGGAAACTCGCTTGCGGTGAATCGCCTTGGTCATTGCTGCGAAGAAGGTATTGGAACAGAAAAGAATCCGACCCTGGCAGTTGATTTCTATAAAATTGCTGCGGCTGCCGGATTAGTGAGTGCGCAATTCAATCTTGCCCGTTGTTACGACAACGCAATCGGGACCAGAAAAAATATGCGTCTTGCTGCAAAGTATTATATGTTGGCAGCAGAGCAAGGTGATGCCGAATCTCAATGCAATCTTGGCGTCTGTTATGCAGATGGAACCGGGGTAAAACAGGATCATACTGCAGCTGTAAAGTGGTATAAACTTTCTGCGGAACAAGACGATGCCGTGGCATTGTATAATTTGGCAGAATGTTATACTTTTGGCGATGGCGTGAAAAAATGCCACAAAACGGCAATCAAATATTACTTACGAGCTGCTGAACTTGGTTATGGCAAAGCATATTACCGATTGGGAAACCGCTACAAGGATGGTAAAGGAGTGAAGCGGGATTTGGGCAAAGCCTTTGAATATTTCAAGCTTGCTTCGGAGTCAGAAGAACCCTACGTTGATGCAATGTATAATTTAGGCAACTGCTATTTTTACGGAAGAGGTGTCAAGCGCGATTTACAACAGGCATTTTTCTGGAACAAGAAAGCAGCTGTGGCTGGAGATTTATGGGCAATGAATCAACTTGCCGTAGTTGATTACGGCGTTGAAATTTCGGATGCAGAGCGCATTATGTGGCTGAAAAAAGCCGCTGACTTGAACGATGATATGGCATTATACAATCTTGCCCTGCGCTATTTGAATGGATATGACGGTATCGAATCTGATGAAAAAATGGCTGTTAAACTTTTCCGTAAATCTGCGAAGCAGGAACATCCGTCAGCGTACTACGCCCTGTATAAATGCTATACCAATGGGCGCGGAGTCCGCAAGAACCGTCAACTTGCGTTAAAATACTTGCACAAATCCGCCGAACTCGGCTACCCCAAAGCCCGGAAAGTTTTGAAAAAATTGGAGTCCGGAAAATGAGCAACTGGAAAGAAAAATATCTTTGCGGAACGGCATTGTCGTTGCGTTATTCAGCTTGATCGCATGGATTCAGCCTGGCTTCTTTTTCGTATGTCAGCAGTGAGGAATAAGAATATTTTTTAAGATATTTGTCATTTGAAAAGAAAATAAAATCGTGATATATTACTCATGAAGATATGAGTTTGTACGGAGGTCACTATGACAAAATTAATAAAGCCAGGCGGGAATGAAATAAACTACATAAAATCTGAAAATCTTTTGCAGGACGCAAAAATCATTATTGATACGGCTCAAGATTATGCTTACAAAGCAGTGAATTTTGCTTTGGTCAAACGAAACTGGCTGCTTGGCAAACGAATCGCCGAAGAGGAACTCCAAAATGAAAATCGTGCCGAATATGGTGCTAAAGTTATATTTTCTCTTGCAGACGAACTTACGGCAATATATGGCAAGGGATTTGATTACAGTACGTTATACAAATTTGTCCGATTTTACAAATACTTCCCGCAGATTTTGGACTCGGCAAGTCCAAAATTGGAAAGATTATCCTGGACGCACTTTCGTGTGCTGTTGCAAGTCAATGATGAAGCCGCGAGAAAGTGGTATGCAGCAGAAGCCGCAACCGAGGCATGGTCTGTAAAAACTTTGCAGCGCAATATCTCCAGCCAATATTATTATCGTCTGCTACAAACCACAACTCCTGATGCGGTCAAGTCTGAAATGAAAACTCTGACCGCAGATTATCAAGCAGACAAGTTGGAATTTATAAAAAATCCCGTTGTCGCTGAATTTCTCGGAATGTCTCCTGACTGCGACTATCTTGAAACTCAATTGGAAACTTGCATTATCAATAATTTGCAAAAATTCTTAATGGA
>SUWK01000077.1 GCA_015061525.1 Lentisphaerota bacterium | reverse complement strand
CGTTATTTAACACATCTAATATAACTCGCAATTTAAAATTTGCACTGTACTCTTGGGGATTTGCTGTTTCTTTTTCCATAAAATATGCACTCCTTTAGTTGTGTCCAACTTTTTGGGTGCATATCACCTCAAGGGGCTTCCCGTGACTGTTGCGGGGCATTGGGTTCTTCCATTAAGTTATTGCGCCTGCGCTCCCGGGGCGAGTGCCTTTGGCACTCTTTCCGGTCGCTCGCGGCTTATTGCTCGTCCTCCGCTCATCCTCGCAACATTTGTTGCGTCGGCTTTGCTCGCATGTAAATGCTCGCAAAGTACATTCGCATGCGGACTGCGCGCTCGGCGGCAACCGCCTCGCACCCGTGTGTTGAACATGCCACAGAGGGCATCAACCAATATCGGGAACAGAGCTTTTTATAAAATATTCAGCGGAAGTTCTTCCCAGCTTCGACAGTACCAGTCGGCAACGGCGGCAAGTTCCTGCGGATGTTTTTCACTCGGATCGAAGACGGCAGCCACGGCGAAACCGGCATTTTTTGCGGTAGTTGCGGCGTAGAGGGCATCTTCAAAAACAATGGTTTCTTCCGGTGTTGAACCGAACATTTCTGCCATAGTGAGAAAAACTTCCGGGGTACGTTTTGAGGTGTTGCGCGTGGCACAGCTGATGATGTTCCCGGCAAAATACTCCCGCAGTCCGACCCGTTCCAGAGCCTTCAAAACCAGTTCCTCTTCGGTGGCGGTGATGATCCCAGCCGGTATGTTCTGCTCTTTCAGACGCGTTAAAATCGCCGGAATACCCGGTTTGATCTCCGCTCGCCGGCAGTAGAATTCCTCCACGATCTGCCAAGTTTGTACCCATGCGGTATCCAGGTCGATCTCAAGTTGCGGATAAACTTTCAGCACGTATGCCAACGCATTGCGGATGGAGAGAACTTCCAGTTTGTTTTCCAGATCAATTTTTTTGGTGATGCCGTGTTTTTTGAGAAACTCATCACACAAATTGCTCCAGATGCCCATGCTGTCCAGCAGAGTTCCATCCATATCAAAGATCGCTGCTTTGAATCCCATAATACACTCACTTCAGCAATCCGGTTGCATTGAGCAGCACGATCAACAGGCAGGGAATAACGATCACTACCATACAGAAACGGTAGAGCAATTCCCGGTACCATTTGCCGTTTTCTGGACGGATCTCGGCACAAATCTTTTTCAACCCAACGATCCATATTGTCAGAACCGTGGTGAATATTGCACCGACCGGCATCAGTACACTGTTGCTGATAAAGTCCAGTGTGTCAAGAATGTCCTTGTTTTTGAACTGTTCAATAAATGCAAGCGGATGAACATTTTTCAGCAGGTTGTAACCGAAGACCGTCACGATACCGATGATCATGACTTCGACCAGACAGCATATGATCGCTTTTTCACGGGATAACCGCAGCTCCTGCATGAGTGTGTGGACGTTGGTTTCCAGCAGTGACACCGCCGATGTCGCGGCGGCGAACAGAACCAGGACAAAGAAGATCGCTCCGGCGATCTGCCCCCCGGAGAAACTGGCAAAAACCTGCGGCATGACAATGAATATCAGTCCCGGACCGGCATTGTTGGCGGCACTTTCTCCGCCGAATGCCACCACCGCCGGAATGATCATCAGACCGGCAAGAAATGAGACCACCGTATCAAAAAGTTCCACATGGTTGACACACGCCACCAGATTGTCCTGACGGCGCATATATGAACCGTAGGTGATCATGATACCCATGGCAATGGAAAGTGAAAAGAAGAGCTGTCCCATCGCTTCCACAACGGTCATATAGGAAAACTTGCTCCAATCCGGTTTCAGATAATAAGTGAATCCGGCTTTGGCATTGGGCAGGAACATACAGTAAATACATATCCCGATGATCAGCAATATCAGCATCGGCATCAGAACCTTATTGAAGCGTTCAATACCTTTTTCCACACCAAGACAGACGACCAGAGCGGTGATTGCAACAAATACCGCAAAAAATACTGCCGGCTGAACCGGGGACGAAAGAAAGTCAACAAAACAATCCGTTGGAACGCCCGGTGCGTTGAAATCCGAAACCGGAGTGCTTAACATGACGAATACATAACGTGTCACCCAGCCGCCGATAACACAGTAGTACGGCAGGATTATCATCGGCACTATGGCATTGATCCAACCACCGGTGGCGACTATTTTACCGGTAATGCCGTTATTGCGGCAGAGTTTGCGGAATGCACCGATAGGGCTTCTGCCGGTCATTCTGCCGATACAGTTTTCTGACAGCAGCAGAGCATAACCGAATGTGAGCATCAAAACAAAGTACGTCAGCAGAAATATTCCGCCGCCATATTTCGCAGTAAGGTAGGGGAAACGCCAGATGTTGCCCAAACCGACCGCTGATCCGGCAGCAGCAAGAATGAAACCGATCCTGCTGGAAAAACCTTCTTTTTTCATGGTACAGAGATTTCCTTTCAGATTTTTTTACCCATCAGCCGGAGCATTCCCTCCAGCAGTGTCGCCGGGTGCGGCGGACAACCGGGAACGTAGAGATCCGGTTTGATAATTTTTTCCACTCCGTCATGGCAGACGGGACTACCGGCATATATGCCACCGGAAATGGCACATGCTCCGCAGGCGATGACCCAGACCGGACGCGGGGCGGCATCGTAACTTTTTTTCAGTGCCAGAAGCATATTTTCGCTGATCGGCCCGGTGATAAGGATGCAATCAGCGTGCCGGGGAGAGGCGACCACCTGAATTCCGAATCTGCCCATATCCCATGCCAGAGTATTCAACACGTTGAAATCCAGTTCACAGGCGGCACATCCGCCGGCAGAAACCTGACGGATCTTCAGGGATTTGCCGCAGAACCGCAGAAATTCCCGGTCCGTCGGACGTTCCGGCAGATAAGTTGATCCGTCTGAAAACAGTTTTTCCCGGCTCATTGCCGCAAGACGGTATTCTTTGCCCAGCATCAAAGCCCCGGGATCACAGACTGCGGCGCATTTACCGCAGAAAATACATTTGCCGGTGTCGATAACAATACCGTTTCCGGTTGACTCCACCGCCTGGACCGGACAGGCATCAACACACTTGCCGCAGCGGCAGCAATCTTCCTGTACGATCTCCGGACGACCGGCAAAACGCTCCGGTAAAGTCGGGGGTACAGCCGGAAACTTGCCGGTGCGATGACCTTGAAACAATCTGGCTTTAAGTGAATTCCACATGATTTCTTCTCCTTAAAGGTCGTGACCGCAGTACGAGAGGTTGAAACTTTTATTGCAAATGGGGAAGTGGGAAATTTCTTCATCCCGCAGTGCCATTGCCAAACCTTCCCAATTGCGCAAAGACGGATCGGTGATTTTGAAAACAGTGAATCTGCCGTCTTCACCGGTGACTGCGGTGTGGCACAATTCTCCGCGCCATGCCTCCACTGAACTGATGGCGATGGCATTTTTCTGCAATGCCGGAACCGGGGCCCACTCTACCGGAGAGATATTTCCGGAGATCCGTTCCAACGCAGAGAGCAAATAGGTGTGGGAGTTTTTCAACTCCGCGTAACGTACTGCGGCACGGGAAAGCACATCACCGGTGCATTTGACCGGCTTGACCGCTTGCGGTATTTCCCAATTCCCCGGAAATTCGTGACGGATATCCACATTCATACCGCAGGCACGGGCTGCCGGCCCGGTCAGATCCAGGGCGCGGGCATCATCGTAACTGACCGTGCCGGTATTTTCAAAACGGTCGAGAACGGTGGGAGAATTGAACATCAGCTCCAGTGCGTTCCATAATTCCGGCATGACGGTGCGGAGTTTTGCGGAAATTTTCTGGGCGAGGAGTTTGTCTGCTCCGAATCGGCATCCGCCCGGAACGATAAAGTTTCTGCCGAAGCGGTTGCCGCAGAGGTCGGCACTCATATTCAGATATTCTCCACGGATCCTGCCGCAGAAACTGGCAGTGGGCAGAAACGCCACATCACCGGCAAGTGCGCCGAGATCGCCGATGTGATTGGCACAGCGTTCCAGCTCCAGAGCGATCTGACGCAAGTCGTTGTATTGGGGATCAACGGTGATCCCGCCGAGAGATTCGATTATTCTTGCGTAGTTCCATGCGGCGGCGATGGAAGTGTCACCGGCTGCGGTTTCGATAATGTGACTGCTTCTGGCATCCGGGCCGCTGCAGAGGAGTTTTTCCACTCCGCGATGCTGATACCCCAGAGATATTTCCAGAGAATAGACTTTTTCACCCATACATTCAAAGCGGAAATGACCCGGTTCGATAACTCCTGCGTGTACAGGACCTACCGCAACCTCATGGACTGCTTTGCCTGCCATGGAAAAGAATTTCATTTTACCGACATTACCGGCGGGGAAACGCAGCGGTTTCAGGTTCGGGTGTCCGGTCGGCATGATGCCGCAGGACTCAAAAACATCCCGTTCAAAGCGGTTGAAGCCGGGGTATTCTGCGGTCAGTGACCGGTAACTGTGTCCGGCATCCATCGACAATACACGGAATCCCTGCTGCGCCGGATCGGCAAGCACTGCGGTCAGGAACTGTTTCCCGCTCTCCGGACGCACGAAAAAGGAACTTATTCTGCAGCTGTCGATCAGGAGTGCATCCAGACAGGCTTTGCGGAAGTCGTCTTCATCCAATACCGGGATATTTCTTACATCGGTATGGGTGCCGTTTTTCAACAATATGTAATTCTGATTGCTCATCGTTTCACCTCACCACAGCCCTGCATCTTTAAATACCTGACACCATGCTGCGACCCATGTCTGGATAAAAGTCTCTGTGACTTTTATCATCAACAATGTAAACAGCATACTTATTACACCGGCAATAGTTATCAGAGTCAGAACGAATGCCGGAACTTTTGCCAGTTTGTCCGTCTCTGTATCGGCGGTGATCTCCTCTGCCGGGGCTGTCATGCTCAACATCCGCTGTGACATCGCACAGAATATGATCAACAGCAGCAGCAGGATCGCAATACCCGGAATCATACCGGCATTGTATACCAGAATCAATTCCGTTAAAAAGAGCGGCGACGGCGGTGTGCCGCAGATCAGCAGCATCCCGAATACCCATGCAGCGGCATTGTGCGGGAGCCGGTCAAAAAGTCCCTTTACTGCTGCTACCGCTCTGGTGCGGTAACTTAAAAGAATATTGCCTGCAGCCAGAAAGAGTGACATTTTCAGCAGAGAATGGATAACGGCATGAAACAGTGCAACGTATCCCAGTTTGTAAGCGAGCATCAAAGTGATCACGCCCATGTGTTCCACACTGGAATATGCCAGCATCCGTTTGAAATCCTTTTGACGGATGATGAAAAATGCCGATACTGCCAGAGAGAAAAATCCGAAAAACTTGAGGTATCCGGTACTGAAATCCAACAGCTGCTCCGGAATGACCGCCAGCAGACGCATGATCGCCAGCAGTGAGTAGTTGATCAATGCTCCGGAAAGAAGTGCTGAAACCGGTGAAGATGACTCACTGTAAGCATCCGGCAGCCAGGTGTGGAATGGCGCAAGACCCATTTTAAGTCCGTATCCTGCAAGGAAAAATACGAATCCGGCTTTGAACCATGTGATATTGAAATTGCCGCCGGCAAGCGCATTTTTTATCGAACTGAATGCCAGTCCGGTTTCCGGATCGTTCAGCGATGTTGCAATCAGCATGGTTCCGAAAAGTGCCAGACCGATGCCGATGGAACAGATGAGCAGGTATTTCCACATTGCTTCCAGAGATTTTTTGCTTTTGTGGAAATTGATCAATGGCGCACTGGCAATGGTCGTGCTTTCGACTGCGACCCAGAGCATACCGAAATCCTGTGCCAACGCGGTAAGATTCATTGTGAAGAGAAACAGCAGCAGAAATGCAGTGAACTTTGATTGGCTCATGCCGGTGCGACCGCCGGAAAATTTGCTGTCATGCGGCAGCCAGAAGATGATATGCACTGCGGTGAACAAAAAGAGTACAGCGGTGAGCGTGACGATCACCAGACCATCGAAGTCTGCCTTCAGACAGAGACTTTTTGTCAGCTGCAATGTATTGGATCTTCCGACGCAGAGAATACTGCAGATGACGGTATTGACAACCGCCGTAAATACCAGCATAAAACGGCTGAACCGGTCATTGCGGCAGCAGCTTATTATTGCGGCGGCAGCCAGCGGGAACAGCAGCAGAATCAATATAAGCATTATTTCACCTCCTTGCGGTCAGGTATGTCATCAAGTTGATTGAGTAAATTGGCATCGATATGGGAAAATTCCCGGCTGATCTGGAACACTGTGATCCCCATGATGAAGACCAATACCAGTATATCGAGCAGAATACCCAGTTCCACGATAAGCGGGTGTTCACGCATTGCCGCCGCACCGAAGAGGGTGATGCCGTTTTCAAATACCAGAAAACCGATGACTTGAGTCAGAGCTTTTTTTCTGGCGATAACGATGAAAAGTCCGGTCAGTACCGTGGTGAATGCAGCCGGTATTGCCAGACCGGCAAGTTCCGGAGCTTCCTGCGGAAGAGGCAGTTTCCCGGAGACGAAGAAACTGAAAAGGGTCAACAGCAGTACCGTCAGGGCTGATACTGAGTAGCCGGCGATCGGTTCAAGTTCCCGTTTGACACCGGCTTTTTTCATTGCCCGGATAAGCAGCAGCGGCAGAACCACACCTTTGAGCAGCAGATTGATCGCAGCTGCCGGCAGATGATTCAAATGCAGAGATTCCGCCAACGTCAGCGGCAGTATCCCCAGAATTATCCCCTGCATCGCCACCAGACGTATGCAGTGCAGCAGACGGCTGGAAACTGCCAGCATCAGACAGCTCAACAAAAAGAGTGCCAACAGCAGTTCGTTGAATTGGGTCATCGTACACCTCCATTGAAAAACAATTGGAAAATCACCGCCAGAACCGGCATTACCAGTGCGGCGATCAACAGCGGCGGCACTTTGAGGAAGCGGTAGCGTGCCATGGATGATTCCACAATACCCACGATCACCGCCGAAATCAGCACTCCGGCAAGACTCAGCACCGCTTCACCCCAGAAAGAAAACACTCCTGCGGGTATCAGCAGCGTGGTGATGAAACTGGCAAATATCCATAATTTCAACGCAGAGGTATAGAGTATTGCAGCCAAATCAATGCCTGAATAATCAAGGATCATCGCCTCATGGATCATGGTCAGTTCCAAATGGGTTTCCGGGTCATCAAAAGGAACGCGGCAGTTTTCCGCCAGCAGAACCAGAAACATTGCCAGTGCCAGCAGCATGACCGGCGTGAATTCATACCATGACTCCATACCGGTCAGACAGAGCATACCTCCGAGGTCGCAGGAGTTTGTAAACAATGCCAGAGCCGCCAAAACTGCAAAAACAGCAGCTTCCGCCAACGCGGAAAAGTGGACTTCTCTGCTGGCACCCATTCCCTGAAAACTGGAACCGGTATCCAGTGCCGCCAGCACCGTCAGCAGACGGCAGGTGCCGAGCAGGTAGAAAAAGAGCAGCGCATCACCGGCAAATGCCAGCGGAGAAGTGGAAAAACCCAGCGGCAGCATCGCCGCTGCCCCGATGGTGAACGCCAGCTGGATAGACGGAGCTATCCGGATGATCCCACCCGAATTTGAGGAAATGACCGCCTCTTTTTTCAGCAGTTTTGCCAGATCGCTGTACAGCTGGGTCAACCGCGGTCCGCGCCGTCCGGCAAAGAATGCTTTGACTTTGTTGATGATACCAGGCAGCAGCGGTGCAAAGATCAGTGCCGCTGCCAGAGATATGCTGTAACGGATAAGTGAATTTTCCATGATCAATTTCCTCCAAGCACTGCACAGAGCAGCATTCCGGCGATGGTCAATACCATTACCAGCAGATAAAAATGCAGATAACCGGATTGCAGAACGTGTATCCGGTCAGCGAGTTTCCCGGCGGCATTGAAAATATACTGCCAGAAACTGCGGATGCCGCCATCCGGAATCTCCTCCTCAAATTCTGCGTGGTTCGGAAAGATGCCGCACGGTTTGGAAATACGGCGCAGCGGACGGAGTATCGACCGGAAAAAGTCTGTCGGATTCTGGCTGAATGAGGTCGCAGTGTACTCCATTTTTGCATCCGGTGCGGCGTAACCGCAGTCCCAGGTGAGTGAAATCCGCTCGCCGGCTCTGGCAATCAGCAGCCTGCGCACGATCAGCAGCAGCCCTGCCAATACCGTAAGTGCAAAACTGATGAGAGCCACGATTGCCAGATTTATGCAAAGCGGTATGATTATATCCAAGCAGGAATCCGGGAATTTCACGCTGCAGACCGAGAAAAACAAAAACGGGAAACCGAATAACAGCAGCCAGCTCAACACCCACAAAAGCATGATGGGCATATTCATGAAGAACGGAACTTCTGCTGCATCTGCCGCTTTTGCAGAACGCGGTGCTCCACAGAAAACTCCGCCGATGGCTTTGGCGAATGCCGCCGCTGCCAGACCGCCGGTCAGTGCGAGCAGAACCAGTACCGTCACTGCCAGAGCAGTCAGCGGGGTGTTGAGTGTACTCAAACCGGCAAATGCCGCCATATAAATGAGAAATTCCCCGGCAAATCCGGCAAATGGCGGCAGACCGCACAGTGAGAAGGCATGAAGTATAAAAGCGGTTCCGGTGAAAGGCATCTTCTGCAGCAGACCGCCCATCTCATCCATATCCAGCGTGCCGGTGGCTTTGTAAACCGATCCGGCTGCAAGGAAAAGGCCGCCTTTGAGCAAGGCGTGGTTGAGTAAATGCAGCGCACCTCCGGCAAAACCGCAGAACATCATTTCCGGAATATCGTACGCCGCTCCGAGAAAACCCAAACCGGCGGCACAGCAGAGGATACCCATGTTCTCAATACTGGAATACGCCAGAAGTTTTTTCAGATTGCTCTGGGCAATGGCGAAGATGATCCCCAATGGTGCGGTGATGATACCTGCCACAGCCAATACCCAGCCGTAAAGCATGAAGTGATTTTGAGAAACAGTACCGAAACAAAGAACTCCGAAAATGCCCAGTTCGATCATCGCTCCGGACATCAGAGCAGAAACCGGTGCCGGTGCCGCCGGGTGCGCTTCCGGCAGCCAGACGTGGAGCAGCGGCAGACCGATTTTCAAACCGAATCCGGCCAGAGCGAGGATGAATACCCAAACCGGAGTGTGCGGGAAGAAAAAGAGCAGTATCAGCAGTGCCGCTCCGGCGTGGCACGCCATCATATATATCCATGTTGCGTAACTTGAACGGCGGTTGTGCCGGTCGAAAAGCACCAGTCCGCTGCTGGCAGCCCCCATGATCTCCCAGGAAAAAAGAAATCCGAGGCGACTTTCCGCCATGACCACAAAGATCATTGAACTTGCAGTGAGGTTGAGTAAAAACCAGTAGCTGCCGCTGCGTTCACTGCCGTGACCGTCAAGATATCCGATGGAGTGAATGGCGGCGGCTATAGTCAGGATCAGAACCGGAATGGCGAAAAGCTCATGGATGGAAAAGTTGTTTCCGGCGCAGAACGCTATGATAAGCATGGTCAGACCGGCGGCTCCACCGCCGCATGCGGTTGCCGCGCCGCAAAGTGTTGCGAGACGGGGCTTGCTGCGGGATCCCCATGCCGCGACAGCTCCGGCACAGAGCAGTAACGCCGGAAAAAGTAGTGTGTTCACAATGATTGTCTCCCTTGTTTAAAATTAAGACATTCTTATAATATAATACAAAAAAACGTTATTTTCAATCCCGTTTTACTTGAATAAAATCCTTTGCTGTGCCATATTATCAGGATGGGATGATTTTTCAGAGTGATTTTTTTTGAGGTGATCTAATGTCAGTTCTTTTTCTTTCTCACCGGGGGGAATCAGATGATGCCCCGGAAAATACTCTCCGGGCGTTTGCGTTGGCAATCAGCCGGGAGTCTGACGGTATCGAGCTGGATGTGCGGCTGACCGCAGATAAACAGGTGGTTTGCTGTCACGATGAAGATTTGCAGCGGGTCGCCGGAGTACCGGTGAAAGTTGCAGAGGCGGATTTGGCGGATCTGCGGCGGCATCATCCGGTTCCGCTGCTTGCTGAGTTATTGGATATCCTGCCGGAAAATATGCATTTGCAAGTTGAATTGAAAGGTGATCCCGCGGTCGTGCCTTACTGCCGGGAGGTGATAGCCGGATCTTCCCGGGTTTTCAATCTGGCAATAAGCTCTTTTGAAAGAGAGACCATCGCTGCCGCCGCCGGAGCTTTTCCCGGTTTGCCCCGGCTGCTGCTGACAGATCTGGAAGCTGAGTTCGGCAGATTCCCCACGGCGGCTCAAGTGGTTGAAATGCTTGCTCCTCTTAAATGCGGGGTCAGTTTCAAAGCCTCTTTTGCTGTGGATGCTGATTTTGTCAATGAGCTGCGTGCCGCCGGATTGCGCGTGGTCGGTTGGGGGGTGTTCAACGATGAATTGGGATTGCACCTTGCCCGTACCGGAGTTGATGCGATGACCTGCAATCATGCTGTGGCACTGCGGGAAAAATACCGGAAAATTTGCGCGCAGTAAAATAATTAGATGTTCCGAAACGTTACAAATGGTGTAAAGAGAGCGATTCTACAGTAAAATTTTTATAAAAGGGGAGTTGAAGAATATGAAAAATGCGTTGAAATTGCTGCTGCCGCTGGCAGTGGTCATCATTATCGGCGGAGGAGCATGGTGGGGGTACAAACACTTTTACAAGGATAAAACCACTATCTCTTTCAAGACCGAAAAAGTTATGCAGGAAGACCTTACCAGTGCTATAAGTGCATCCGGCACGGTTGAACCTGAAGAGTTGATCAATGTCGGTGCGCAGGTTTCCGGCAAGATCATGTCTTTCGGAACCGGCAGTGACGGCAAGCCGGTGGATTACGGTTCAGAGGTCAAAGCCGGAATGCTTCTGGCACAGATCGACGATGTGCTGTATGCTGCTGCGCTCCGTGAGGCAAAAGCACAGAAACTTCAGGCAGATGCCGCTATCACTTCGGCAAACGCATCGGTCAAACAGGCAAAAGCCCGGCTCAATCTGGCAGAGATCAACTGGAAACGCGCCCGTGATCTCTGGGCGAAAACCGCGATGTCAAAGAGCGATTATGATTCAGCCGAGGCGGATTTCATTTCTGCGCAGGCCGATGTTGCCGCCGCCGAAGCCGGTCTGGAGCGTTCCAATGCTCAGCTTGCCATTGCCGATGCCGCGCTGATCAAAGCGCAGCGCAACCTTGATTACTGCGCCATTACCGCTCCGGTGGATGGGATCATCATCGACCGCCGCGTAAGTATCGGTCAGACTCTGGTGTCAAATATGAGTGCTTCCAGTATTTTTCTGATTGCTAAAGATTTGAAAAAAATGGAGGTTTGGGTTTCCGTCAATGAGGCAGATATCGGCAACATCAAACCTGGAATGGCGGCAGAGTTCACCATCGACACTTTCCCCGGAGTCACGTTTGCCGGTACGGTGAAAAAGGTGCGGCTCAATGCCACAATGTCCCAGAATGTGGTCACTTATATCGTTGAAGTAGCAACTGACAACTCCGACGGCAAACTGATTCCCTATCTGACTGCCAATGTCAAGTTTATCCGCGAACGGCGCAACGGGGTGCTGACGGTTTCCAATGCCGCGCTCCGTTTCAAACCTGCTCCGGAATTGATCGCTCCGGAGTACCGTGACAAAACTTTCCCGGAAAATACCCGTGTCATTTATGTGGCTGAAGGAGAATTTCTCCGTCCGATGGAGGTTAAGACCGGTCTTAATGCCGCCGGCAGGGTGGAGATCATTGATTCGCAATTGAAAGCCGGCGATACTGTCGTGTACGGTGCTACGGAGATCTCTGCTGCCAATGGTAAAGCGGATGGTGCCAAAAGCAGTCCTTTCATGCCTAAACCGGATAACAGTAAAGTCCGCGGCGGCGGTTCCGCTGCCAACCGTGCCCGCGCTCAGGGAAAATGAGGTGCGGCTATGGCGTTGATCGAATTGCACAATATCACCAAAGAATACCCGTTGGGAGAGTTGACCATTCCGGTTCTTAAAGGGGTTTCGATGAATATCGACCGCGGGGAATATGTGGCGTTGATGGGGGCATCCGGCTCCGGCAAAAGTACGCTGATGAATATTCTCGGCTGCCTTGACCGTCCCACTTCCGGTGATTATTTTCTGGACGGCAAAGAGTTGGGGCGTGCCAGCGGTGATGAACGCGCGAAAGTCCGCAACCGGCAGATCGGTTTTGTATTTCAGAGTTTCAACCTTCTGCCGCGTACCACAGCATTGGAAAATGTCATTATGCCGCTGGCGTATACTTCCAACCTTTCCGGGGCGGAAAAGAAGCGGCGCGGCATGGCGGCATTGGAAGAGGTCGGTATTGCTGATCGCGCCGGACATCATCCGTCGCAGCTTTCCGGAGGTCAGCAGCAGCGTGTGGCGATCGCGCGTGCGCTGATCAACCGTCCTCCGGTGATCTTTGCCGATGAACCTACCGGAAATCTGGATTCCAAGACCAGTGTCGAGGTTATGGACATGTTCAAGAAACTCAACGATGAAGGGATCACCGTTATCCTGGTCACTCATTCGCAGGCGATCGCCAAATTTGCCAAACGTACCATCTGTATGAGCGACGGGCAGATCGTTTCCGGACTTTTTGAGGGAGGGGTGTCACAATGAGATTTTTTGGTACGGTTTTAATGGCATTGCGTTCACTTTTGCGCAATCCCACCCGGACGTTGCTGACCATGCTCGGTATTATTATCGGTATTGCAGCAGTTATTACCATGATGGAGATCGGTGCCGGTTCATCGGCGAGCATCCGTTCCACGATCGAACAGATGGGTGCCGGTTCCGGTGTGGTTTATCCCGGAGTACGGCGGGTGGCAGGCATCAAAGTCGGGGTGAATACCTGGACACGGCTGCTGCCGTCGGATGCCGAGGCGATTTTACAGGAGTGTCCGCATGTTTCGCAGGTTTCCCCGGTGGTCAGCTCCAGTTCCGCGCAAGCGATCTTCGGTGCGGAAAACTGGATTCCTGCCCAGATGTACGGAGTATCTCCGGCTTATTTTGCCATCCGTGACTGGCAGATTGCCGAAGGACGTTTTTTCACGGAAAGAGAGGTTGGCGGCAATGCGCGGGTTTGCCTGGTCGGAGCCACAGTGGTCAAGGAACTTTTCGGCGGAGCTTCGCCGGTCGATAATGAAATGCGTATCAACAACACCACGTTCAAGGTGATCGGAGTGCTGAAAAGCAAAGGTTCCAATATGATGGGAGCTGATGAGGATGATGTCATCCTCATACCGTGGACGACGATGCGGATGCGTATAACCGGTCAGCGTAACGGTTCGGCGTCAAGTACATCCAGCAGTATTGCCAGCAATCCGGGGGCGGTATTTCCGGTTTCCGGGGTGGCACTCTATCCTGAGCAGGATGCATCTTTGCGCAGTGACAAACTTTTGATCCCCAAATTCACCTATGTCGATCAAATCGCATTTTCCGCAGTTGAACCGGAAAAGATGAATCAGGCGATCGCTGAAATCACTGCTGTTCTGCGGGAAAGACACCAGCTGGTTGCCGCACAGGAAGATGATTTTCGCATCAGGTCGGCGGCGGATTTTATGAAGATGATGGATAAAACCAGTTCCCTGATGAATAATTTGCTGCTGGGCGTGGCACTGCTTTCGCTGTTGGTCGGCGGTGTCGGTATCATGAATATCATGCTGGTATCTGTTACCGAGCGTACCCGGGAGATCGGTTTGCGCATGGCTGTCGGTGCCAGAAGCGTTGACATCTTGAAACAGTTTCTCATCGAATCGATCGTCATGTGTCTGGTCGGCGGGATCATCGGTATTCTGGCCGGGCACGGAGTATCGCTCTTTATTGAAAGCTCGCTGCATTGGCCGATAGAGAGCAGTCCGGGGGCTGTGATTGCTGCGTTTGCAGTTTCTGCCAGTATCGGTATGGTTTTCGGATTCTATCCGGCTTGGAAAGCCTCCCAGCTTGATCCGATCGAGGCCTTGCGCTACGAATAACAGAAATGATTTTGTTTTCAGGTGCAAAGCGGTTCTGACTGTGTATTACCGTGATTACTCACGATTTTTTGTGAAAAGCTCTGTTCCCGATACAGATTGATAACATATTGCATACATAAGTTGTGGAGGGTGTTCGCAGCGTTCAGTTTGCTTGAGGGGCGGGACACTGCGTTTCCCTCCCCTCAAACTCCCCACCCTCAAGGGTCTTCCCGTGACTCCTCAAAGCCACTGGGTTCTTCCATTAAGTTATTGCGCCTGCGCT
>SUWK01000076.1 GCA_015061525.1 Lentisphaerota bacterium | reverse complement strand
ATACTTATGATGACCAGATACTGCGCGCCTACAATGCCGGAGTGAGATTGTTTCAGCTTTCTGTCAAATTTGATGATTTGCCTTACGATCCGGAAACCGGCAAGTACGATTACTACTGCATCGACCGCTACGCGCGGCGGCTGCTTAATCTGGCGCCGGAAGCGTATATCATGCTGAGTGTCGGTTTCCGTGACCAGTGGCAGAAGCGCGTTCTGGAAAAGTATCCTGATGAGGCAGTCGGTTACGCGACCAATCCTGCCAAATATTCCAATGATGACATCAATGCCAGTTACCGGCTTTCGTTTGCTTCAGACGTCCGGCGGCAGAAAGTTGCCGAAGCTCTGGAAGATCTGGGCAAATACATCCATGCTCAACCGTGGAGCAAACGCATATGTTTTGTCCGTACCAACAGCGGAGTATACACTGAATGGCACTGGTTCGGTATGTACGGCGATATGCCGGACACCGGCAAAGCGATGACCAAAGCGTTCCGCGCTTATTTGAAACGTCTCTACAAAACTGACAGTGCTTTGCAGAAAGCATGGCACGATCCATCCGTTACGCTGGATACAGTTCAGACGCCGACTAAAGAAGAACGCTTGAGTACTAAAAATTATCTGAAAAATGTCAATTCCAAAGACCGGAAACTGATCGACTACCATTACGCGATGGGTTACGAGCGGGATAAAACGCTCGTTTCCATGGTCAATGCCGCAAAAAAGAGCTTCCCCAACGCCCTTATCGGAGCTTACTACGGTTATCTGGTAACGGCGATCTATCCGCCGTATCCCTACGATGTGGATATGGTTTTGCAGGAGTGTGATATCGACTTTTTCTCGCGTCCATACAGTTACGATGCCAAAACCCGTCTTGCCGGAGGCAGCGGTCTGCATGCCCATGTGGACAGCCACGCCAAAAGATTCGGCAAAATGACCTTTATCGAGGCGGATATCCGCACTCATCTGGTTTTTGCTTCCAAAAACTGGCGGTGCCGCTCACCGGAGGAGACCCGCGCCGTATTTGCCCGGGATCTTGGCAACATGCTCACCCACGGGACCGGTATCCAGTTTTATGCGGTGCATGATCACTTCGGTTATCCGGCTTTTCCCTACAGCGCACCGGAGTGTATCGAAACTATCGCGACCGCCATCAAAATCTGGCGCGAAGCCTTTAACCGCAAAGATACTGTCAGCCAGAAATCCCCCGTTGCTCTGGTCTACGATCTGCGCCGCAGAATAAACGGTTTTGCGGCAGTTAAATACAATGATGTGGCATCGACCGTCTGGGAGCGCGACATTTATGTGCCGCTCTCATACGCCGGGCGTCCCTTTGACATCATCGACCTTCAAAGTTTTATTGAGAGCAAACATCACTACAATATGGTGATCTTCCCTGAAGCATTCACTCTGACTGCTGCTGAACGTGCTGCATTGCGGAAAAAACTTGACCGTCCGGATACGGCGGCACTCTGGCTCTATGCTCCGGGCATCAATTCGCCTGACTCGGGGTTCTCCGATCAGAATATGTTTGACACTACCGGTATCAAACTGAAACTTTATCCGCAGAACCGGCGTTATTTTCTGGATATGACCGTAGGATCAATGCGTTTCTGGAACCGGAACTACAATCCCGGCAAGGCTTGGGATGAGGGTGTCCGTGTCTATGCTGATGATCCGGATGCGGCAGTTTCCGGAATGTGGCAGGATGATCAGAGGCCCTCATTCGTTCTCAAAAAACTGCCCAATGGCGGACTTTCCATTTTCTGCGGAACTTCCATCACCGGCATCGACCGCTGGCGCAAGATTTTTGATGCACTGGGTATTCCTGAAATCGCTGATAATGAAACCTATGTGAGCGTGAACAACCGTTTTTTGAATGTTCCGCTGGCAGAGAACCAAAGCACCGTTGTCCGGCTTCCCGGCAAACGTTTTGTCCGCGATCTGTGGAGCAATCAGGTTTTGACCGTGTATGGCGATACTGTCACTTTGCCCGGCGGCAAACCGCGTTCATATCTGCTTGAAATTGACAAACCGCTGGATTACTCTGTGAAACTCAATGCGTTTGACGTGATCGTGGAAAAACTTGCCGGAGTTGAACACTTTGATCATACCGGAGAGATCAATTTTGCCTCCCGGAACAAATGGCAGTCGTATATCGCGCTGGAGCGTGACGGTATTTTCGGTAATCAGGCTACCGGCAGAAGCATCATCAGCACCCGGTTTGCCGTTGATCCGCAGAAAAAGTACCGCCTTACCGGAGAGTTCAGAGTCACCGGAGTACCGGGTGACAAACTCGGAAACTTCTACTTCGGTTTTGTTCCGTATGCCGCAAATAATTTTGCGATCGCTCCGGAAATGATCCGCCCGATGGATACCGGAATATATTTTCTTGCCAAAAACGCCAAAGCCGGTGACGCGCAGCTGACGGTCAGAAACGCTGACTGGCAGATCAATACCGCTCACATGTGCGTTGCTTTCAACGCCAAAGGTGACTTGAGCGATCTGCCCAACTTCGACCTCTCTCCGAGAATAAAGAAAGGTTCGGCAAAAAAGGGTTCTGACGGCACTTTGAGTGTGACTTTGAGTGAGCCGCTGAAATCCGCTTATCCGGCAGGAACCGCAGTACGGCTGCACTCCGCCGATGCCATGCATATTTATTCTGCCGGAAAAGGCGCAGTATTGACGGATCAGTGGCAGACGCTTTCCGGAGTAATCAGCGGTGAGGCGCTGCGCGGCGCGGCAAGCGATCAGTGGTGGCACGGTACGAAAAGTGCCGCAGTGATCTTCCGGTATGCCGGCAAAGCGGTTTCCGGCGGAGTGATCGAATTCCGCAATATCAAAGTTGAACTCTGTCAATAAAATAACCGATACCAACTGCAGTCAAGAATTATGAAAAAGTTTCTGTTACTTTGCTGTGTATCAGCGGCGTTTGCCATGCTGGATGCTGTCGTCGTTCCCGGAATGAAGTACCCGGAATTGCTGCCGGAAGCGCAGATCATGCCCCGTCCTGCCTCGCGCGCCCGGTGGATATGGTACGCCATGCGCGGCAGAGGCGGCAGTTCGCGCAATGATTTTCTGCGTACGTGGATAACTCTGGATGAGGCGGTGAAAAGTGCCAAACTTAATATGATCTTTGAAAAAGGTGTCCTCTATATCAACGGTCAGATGGTTCCCCGTCTGCCGGATACCCGTCCATACCGGGTAACTCCGGTGTACTCTTATGATATCGCAAAATTTCTGAAACCCGGCAGAAACCTGATTGCTGCCGGCAGACCGGACGGAACTCTTTTCAACAACTGCCGCCCGCTGATGATGCACGGGGAAATCGAACTGGTTTCCGGTAAAAAAGTTCTGTTGGACTCTATGCCGGATATGTTCAAAATCGGCAGAAATATGAAAAATTGGCATACATTGGATTTTGATGACTCCAAACTGCGTTATGCCAAAAGTCTTGGCGATGTGCTTTCACCGCCGGAGTATCTGCAAAGTTTCGTGGTGGAGTGCATGACCACTGAAAAAGAGTATGCAAAAATCAATTCCGCATTGGAGAAATCCCTCAAACTGCCGGAAAGTCTGGCTTCTGAACCCGAAGCTGATGTGAAAGTCGTTTTCAACGGCGGCACGCCCGGTATTCTGGTTGCCGGAAACAAGATCCTGCCGCCGGTGCTGCTGATTATGAAAACCGCCGGTACCGACACCTATGATGATATGATACTGCGCGCTTACGGTGCCGGGGTGCGTTTGTTTCAGCTGGTGGTGAAGTTTGATGATCTGCCTTACGATCCGGAAACCGGCAAATACGATTACCGCGATCTTGACCGTTATGTGCGGCGGGTGCTGAATCTGGCACCGGATGCCTATATCATGGTTTGTGTGTGGTTCCGCGGCGAGTGGCAGAAACGGCTGTTGGAAAAGTATCCGGATGAAGCAGTCGGTTTTGCCTCCAATCCGACTGAATTTTTTGATGATGATATCAAAGCGTGCAAACGTCTCTCATTCGCATCAAAGATCCGCCGTGAAAAGATCCGCGAGGGTATTATGGATCTGGGGAAATATGTTCAGACCCAATTGTGGCGCAAACGGATAATGGCTGTGCGTATCACCGGGGGAGTTTATACCGAGTGGAGCTGTTTCGGCATGGCAAATGATATGCCGGATACCGGCAAAGCGATGACCAAAGCGTTCCGCGCTTATCTGAAACGCCTTTACAAAACCGACAGTGCTTTGCAGAAAGCATACCACGATCCCAAGGTTACTTTGGATAATATCCTGCCGCCGGATCATACCGAAAGAGTCGGCAGCGGTAATTATTTGAGAAATTACGACTCCCCGGAACGCAAGATCATCGACTTTGTTCAGTGCATGTGCTATGAAAGAGATACCTGTCTGATCGACATGGTGCTTGCCGCCAAAGCTGCTTTCCCCGGTACGATCACCGGAGCGTATTACGGTTATGTGTGCAGTCCAACCTATCCGCCGCTGCCGGGCAATACCGAAAGGATTTTGCAGGAAAGCGGTCTGGATTTCCTTTCCCGTCCCTACAACTACGACGGCAAAACCCGTCTGGCAGGCGGCAGCGGTCTGCACGCTCATGCTCAGGCGGCAGCTCACCGTTACGGCAAGATGACTTTTATTGAGGCGGATATCCGCACGCATCTGGTTTTTGCCTCCAAAAACTGGCAGTGCCGCTCCCCGGAAGAGACCCGCGCCGTCGTTTCCCGGGATCTTGGCAACATGATCACCAACGGTGCCGGTATCCAGTTTTACGCGGTAAACGACCACTTTGAATATCCTGCCTACAGTTACAGTCCCATTGAGTGCATCGAACCAATCGCCACGGCAATAAAGATATGGAAAGAAGCGTTTGACCGTCAGGTGACTGTTCGCCGTTCTCCGATCGCGGTCATCCACAATATGCAGACCCGTTTCAACGGTATGCCGACGGTAAAAGAAGCGGAAATATCTTCGGCACCGTGGGTGTGGGATACTTACCGCGCCCTCTCATATACCGGCAGAAGTTTTGATATTCTTGATTTGAAAAGTTTTCTTTTAAGCGATCATAACTACAATCTGGTCATTTTTGCGGAAACATTTTCACTTGATCCTGCCACCCGTCAGGCATTGCGGAAAAAACTTGACCGTCCGGATACGGCGGCATTCTGGGTGTACGCGCCGGGACTGAATTCGCCGGAAAACGGTTTCGCAGAGAAAAACATGCTGGAAAGCTGCGGCATCAAGCTGAAACTTTATCCGGCAGATAAACGTTATCCTATGGAAATGATGGTCGGTTCCACGCGGTACTGGCACCGCAACTACAACTCCGGAGAAGCGTTCTCCGAAGGTATCCGGGTCTATGCCGATGATCCGGCGGCAGTTGTCGTGGGCAAATGGCTGGATGATCAGCGTCCGTCATTTGTCCTCAAGCAGCTTCCCAATGGCGGTATATCCATTTTCTCCGGCACGGCAGTCACCGGTTCGGTACGCTGGATGAAAATATTTGACGCATTGGGTATTCCGGCTCTGGCTGACGGTGAAACTTATGTTTCTGCCAACAGTCACTATCTGAATATCCCGCTGGCAGAAAATCAGAGTACGGTTGTCCGGCTTCCCGGCAAACGTTTTGTCCGCGATCTGTGGAGCAATCAGGTATTGACCGTGTACGGCGATACTGTCACTTTGCCCGGAGGCAAACCGCGCACATATCTGCTTGAGGTCGACAAACCGCTGGATTACTCTGTGAAACTCAATACACTTGCTTTGATTGCAGCGAAACTTTCCGGAGTGAGTACCTTTGACCAAAGCGGTGTACTCTCATTCAATGACCGGAACAACTGGCAGTCGGTAATCCCCTTTGTGAAAAACGGCATTTTCGGCACTCCGGCTGCCGGGCGGGAAATGATCGGAACACGGTTTATGGTGAATACCCGGAAAAAGTACCGCCTTACCGGAGAGTTCAGAGTCACCGGAGTACCGGGTGACAAACTCGGAAACTTCTACTTCGGCTTTGCTCCGTATGCGGAAAACAACCGGATGATCGCTCCGGAAATGATCCGCCCGATGGATACCGGAATATATTTTCTTGCCAAAAACGCCAAAGCCGGTGACACACAGCTGACGGTCAGAAATGCCGACTGGCAGATCAATACCGCTCACATGTGCGTTGCTTTCAACGCCAAAGGTGACTTGAGCGATCTGCCCAACTTCGACCTCTCTCCGAGAATAAAGAAAGGTTCGGCAAAAAAGGGTTCTGACGGCACTTTGAGTGTGACTTTGAGTGCGCCGCTGAAATCCGCTTATCCGGCAGGAACCGCAGTACGGCTGCACTCCGCCGATGCCATGTACATCTACACCGCCGGAAAAGGTGCGGAACTTACCGGTCAGTGGCAGACGCTTTCCGGAGTCATCAGCGGTGAGGCACTGCGCGGCGCGGCAAGCGATCAGTGGTGGCACGGTACGAAAAGTGCCGCAGTGATCTTCCGGTATGCCGGCAAAGCGGTTCCCGGCGGGGTGATCGAGTTTCGCAATGTTACGGTAAAGGAGCTGTAAAAATTTTTTAATCTTGTATTTTCCGGGAGGCTGTATTATTGTATAGAGCATGGTATCCGGAAAAATAAAACACAGGCTTTGTTTTTACGATATGGATTACAACTGCATCAATCTTTCTCTTGACGGAGAATGGGATTTTTTCTATTCGCCGCAGCCATTTGATCCGGAAACTTCATCCCTTCCGGATTCCCGGTCGTATACCGGAAAAATGGTTACGCCCGGTTATTGGGACGATCACTATGAACTTTTTGATGAAGAGGATTTTTTCGGTCTGACTGCCCGGTTCAATCCGGATTACCGTAAACCGCACTTTCCCATGGGCAGGACTCTTCTGCCCCATGCCGCCAGCAGTTTTCTCATCGGTACCGGGTATTACCGCAAACGCTTTGCCGTACCGGAAAAATTCTCCTGCACGACACTGACTGTGGGCCCTGCCATGTGGGGGTGCTGTGTGTACTGCAATGGCAAATTCTCCGGAAAAACGACCGGATATTCCACGGCAAGTACTTATATCCTTGATGAACTTCTGATCCCCGGCAAAGAGAATGAACTTATCATTGCCGTTTGCAATTATCACGATGACGGCGGAGCTTATCACCGGTTGGATAAATCCCACGACGGAACCGCTTACGGCACCCGTCCGGGGCAGCACCGGGGACTTGCGGCACAGGGCTACCAGTCAGAGCGCGGCGGTATCAATAACGGTGTGTCGCTGAAACTCTCTTCCGGAGCGCAATTTACTGATTACTTCATCTCTTTTGCTGACGGTGTCCCTTTATGGCATCTGGAAACCCGCGGCGGTAAAGCACAGCTTGAGTGGCAAATTTCCCGGCAGGGGAAAACCGTGGATTCCGGAACTTCGGAGATCGACCGGAAATTGGAGTTTACTTCTGCAGTTCCCCCCGTATTATGGAGTGACCGCGATCCGGTTTTGTACGATATAGAATTGACTTTGAAGTGCAAAAATCAAATCACCGACAAAGTCGTTTTCCGTTGGGGTGCCGGTAAATTGAGTGTCAATAAAATGACTCTGGAACTCAACGGTATTCCGACTTTTCTGCGCGGATTGACCGAACACTGTTACTTTGCCGATACTGCCAATCCGCACTGCGATAAAGAAAAATACCTGCGGGAACTTGGTGTGTTGCGCCGGGCGGGATTCAACTTTATCCGATGTCACACCTGGTGTCCGCCGGAGGAGTTCTATCTGGCGTGCGATGAACTCGGATTCATCGTCCAGACCGAATTACCTTCGGTTTGGAGTTTTGAAGAAGCCGAGGCGGTGATCCGGCAGATCCGCCGCCACAGCTGTGCAATGATTTTCTGCGAAGGTAATGAAAAACTCATTGACGAGCCTGCCATAATCCGTCTGCAGAAACTTGCGGATATGCTGCATGATAAAGCTCCGGGGATGCTTTTCAATCCGCAGGAGGCAATGCGCGGTGTCGAGTATGAGTTGACACCCGGCAGAAAAATTTCCACCGGACCGCTGGTGCATGATATTGAACGGCTGAACCGGATAAGAGAATTTGCCGACTGTTTCGGAACGCTTGGCGGGGAATTCAGCTATAATCACGATCACTTTCCCGGCAGAGAGTTTATTGAACAACGCAACGCCGTCTATCAGCGGCCATGCTTGAATCATGAAGCCGGTATTCTCGGCGGTTATCTGGATTTTTCCGTAGAGGAGCGTTACAAAGGCACTTTTATCGGTACGGATATGTTTGAAGCTGCCCGGGAACACATGACCCGGCACGGCGTGTATCAGAACGCACGCAAATATTACGAGAAAAATTCTCTATTTATCTCCGCCTGCCGCAAACAGTTGATCGAAAACCTCCGCAGCTGCCGCAATATGGCAGGCTTTGATTACCTCGGCGGTATTGATACGCACTGGCATCTGATCGGTTATCCATGCGGTATTTTCAATGAGTTCTATGAAGAAAAATTCGGGGAAACAATTGCTGATGTCAGAAAGTACTGCGATGAAAACATCTTGCTCTGTACTGCCGGCAACCGACGGAATTTTCACCAGGGCAAACGTTTTGCCCATGATATTGAAGCGGTCTGTTATACCCCGGACGGTATGAAACATGGAATATTGAGGTGGTCTCTGGCTGCTCAGAACGGCAAAACAGTCTTTAACGGTGAACTTCATTGTCCGGAAATCGTCTGCGGTCAGATCGCGTCTGCCGGTAAGATCGAGTTTACTTTTCCGGAAACCGGCAAGGCCGAGGCGTATACTCTTTATGCGGAATTGACAACTGATACTTTGAAAGTGGAAAACTCCTGGGAGTTCTGGAGTTTCCCGCAAACTTCCGGGGAAATCCCGTGCAGCAATGTCAAAATTGTCTCCTCTCTTTCTGAAGATGTGCTGGATTTCATCGCCGGAGGCGGCAGGGTGCTGCTTACCGGCAACTTTCCCGGAACCATGAATCCGGAGTCTTTCCGTTCCCAGACTTCCGGCAGATCTCTGGGACACGCCGGGGCATTGATAAATCCTCATCCGCTCTGGGAAAAATTTCCGCATACAGGTTTTCTCAACTGGCAGTTCTTTAAACTGATGGATGGCAGCAAGTCACTGATCTATGACCGGGATATGCCGGAATTCAAACCGGTCTTTGAGCTGATACCATCATTCAAAATGGTGAAACACAAGGCGATGCTTGCCGAGTTTTCTGTCGGAGAGGGCAGATTGATGGTTTGCGGTTTCTCTTTGGATAATGATGACCCGGCCGCAGAATATATGCGTCAGGCGTTGATAGAATATCTATCAGGAGAACTCCTTGCTGTCGCTCCGGTGTGGGAATATGACGCTCTGCAAAAAAGAGTACGGGAAAATATCTCCAGTTTCGCTGTCGGCGGTAAAGCCGTCGACGCCGGAGGCCGCCCTGTAGAATAACTTTCTGCAGCGGTAAGCGGGCTTTTCAACGCGGTGCAAAGCGATGGCGGACGGACAGAACGTCAGATTTATCGTGAAAGAATGCAATTTTTTGCAAAGCTCTGTTCCCGATATTGGTTGACAACATATTGCGCACACAAGTTGTGGAGGGTGTTACTCTATTGAGTTTTTTTGCAAGCTTTTTTCCAAAAAAGCGTCGATCAAGCCGCGACAGCGGAGCGGCGCGACAGTTCGCTTTCTTTGCCAAGCTTTCTTTCTCGCGAAAGGAAAACCCCAGCGAGTGTTACTCCACTGAGGTTTTGCAAAGCTTTTTTCAAAAGCGTCGATCAAGCCGCGACAGCGGAGCGGCGCGACAGTTCGCTTTCTTTGCCAAGCTTTCTTTCTCGCGAAAGAAAGCGGAGAGGGGCGGGACACTGCGTTTCCCTCCCCTCAAACTCCCCACCCTCAAGGGTCTTCCCGTGACTCCTCAAAGCCACTGGGTTCTTCCATTAAGTTATTGCGCCTGCGCTCCCGGGGCGAGTGCCTTTGGCACTCTTTCCGGTCGCTCGCGGCTTATTGCTCGTCCTCCGCTCATCCTCGCAACATTTGTTGCGTCGGCTTTGCTCGCATGGAAATGCTCGCAAAGTACATTCGCATGCGGACTGCGCGCTCGGCGGCAACCGCCTCGCACCCGTGTGTTGAACATGCCACAGAGGGCATCAACCAATATCGGGAACAGAGCTTTTTGCAAAAGAAACCCCGGTGGAAGGTATTCCTCCGGGGTTGCCAGGTTTTCTTTTGCAAACTGCTGTTTTTCCGTAAAAAGAAAAATCAGTCAAGTTTGCAGTCTTTGAGGCTCATGAACTTCTTGGAGAGCAGTTCGCAGCCGTCAGCGGTGATGATACAGCCGCGTTCCCAACGCAGACCGTAGCCGTTACCGGTGAAGAAGGTGTCGATCTGGTAGGTCATATTTTCCTGCAGTTTGTAATTGCTGGTCAACTCGATCCACGGGGATTCGGTTTCCATCAGCCCCAGACCGTGAACCGGACCGTAGAGCATGTAATCTTTCCAGCCTTCGGCACATCCCCAATCGTAGTAATCCTGGGCGATACTGGAGGCTTCTTTGCCGGCTTTCATCAATTCAAAGGTAAACTTGTGGGCGCGCAGACCGAACTCAACCAGTTTCATCTGATCCTTGGGAAGTTTGCCGAAGTAGACCGGAATACCGATACTGCTGGAGTAACCGCCGACGCGGGCACCGATGTTGAGCTGGATGATCTCATTCTTTTTGAGTTTCGCACCGGTGGGACGGCTGATACCGTTGCTGGTACGATCGCCGCCGAAGCAGTAGAGGCTGTGACCTTCATACTCACCGCCGTTGGCGTAGATTTCGCGTTGAGCGATACCGATGGCCTGAAATTCGGTCATGCCGGGTTTGAGTTCATTGAGCATGGCGGCAACGGCTTTTTCCGCGACCTTGAAGGCTTTGCGGTGGCAGTTGAGTTCGTTTTCGCTCTTGAACCAGCGCAGGGGACGGAAAACTTCGTCAGCGACGACAACTTTGACACCGGGCAGCTGAGCGGCAACGGCATCGAGGGTCGGTTTGGTCATAACAGCGGTTCCAACCAGACCGAGAGTTTTGAGTTTACGGTCGCCCATAGCCATTTTGACGACTTCAGGATAGGTGGAAAGCGCGATGCCGGGGTAGTCCGGTTCAGCGGATTCACGATAGTTGAGCATCATGGCGATTTTGGGCAGAACCGCTCTGCCGACGGCGTATTTGTAGCTTTCAGGACCGATGAGGAGGACGGCATCGCCTTCCGCCGGAACGAATACACCGGCCTGTTCAAAGGTCGGCCAGTACTCGGAAAGATAACGGACGTTGGCGAAATCGGATTCAGTACCATGGACGAGGCACGCATCCAGACCGGCTTCTTTGATTCTCGCCTGGAATTTGGCGATACGTTCAAAGTATTCGTTTTTGGGGATCACATAAGCCATGATTTATATCTCCTTTTTTTTAGGTTAGTTGATGGCTTTGATAACATTGGTCATATTCACGCCGAGAATCGTTCCCGGCAGCAGGTCGGCTGTACATCCGCCGACCGTTTCCAGTTCCATAAATCCGGAAGGATCATTGTAAATGCTGAACCGCACCGGTTCCCCCGGATCGGCATCCGGCGGAAAGTCAGCGATATCCACCGGCAGAAGACCATCGGCAAGCGGAGCGGAAGTACGGGTGATCTGCAGATTGCGGTCAGGCAGCAGCAGTTCCACAAATCCGCTTTTTTCCGGCAATGCAAGCTGGATACGGTTGACGTTGTCGTGTTTCATAGTGACAACTTTACCATCCGAAGCCAGCAGTTCTTTACTGGGCATGTAGAGGTCGCGTACCGGAGTACCCGGATCACCGAAACGGGCGATCGTCTGACCGTTGACCACAAACTGAGAGAGCGACCACGGAGCAATGGAAAATGTTCCGGCGGCAAGCTCACAGCAGCCGATATATTCGATTGCATCATACTGCTCAACCACGGTGGCACCATCAACCTCTCTGACGGATGCTTTCCGGGTGAAACGGCAGGGGATGCCCAACTGCTGATTATTGATCAGATCGATTTCCGCAGCGATCTCAAAAGAATCCGATGAAAGCGATACGATATCGTACTGGGCGGAAACAACAGCAGCCGGAACGCGCCACGAACCGCTGGAGTACTCGTAGCCGAAGCGGGTTCCTTCCGGAGCCGGCCAGAAACCGTCGCCGCCCGGATTGAAATACCCGGTCTTGGAGGTGCTGATCTTTTCAGCAGCCTCCGGGCGGAACAAACTGGTCAATTCACCGTTGTGGGAAAGAAACAATCTTCCCTCCATACCCAACGTCGCCGTGACGACGGCATTGCCGCTGGATATGGTAATGGGGCGTCTGCCGTTTTTGCGGCAGATGTCGATAAGCTGCTCAGTATTCATTGCTCAAAGTTCCGGCAAACGCGGAGTACCTTTCTGTACTCCATTGTAATAATCTGTAAAACTGCCGACATCGGTTTCCATATCAAAACCGAACACCACATCAAATCTGCCGTCCATAATACATTACTCTTTCATGTTAATATTAACATTGGTTGTTGAAAATAAATATAACCTCTCAAAACCGTAATACAAGCTGATTTTTATAAAAAATCCTTATTTCTGACAGGAAAACCGCAAAATCGCGTAACCGCTTGAGCCGTTGACGTCAAAAGAGAGCTGACAACTTTGCGGTGCGGCATTTTCCGCAATGACAAATGAAGCGGTCTTCTCCACGATCTGCATACGGCATCCGGCGACCTCTTGCGGCAGGGATACAGTTTTATTTTTCAGAGTTTTATGACAGTCGATCCAAACGATCAGGTCATCGTACTCATGGTGGTAATAGACCGAGGTCAGTTCCGGATCTGCCGGGTGGAAATACTGCCGGTAAGCAACAGTGTCAACGCTCCAATTTACCGGCGGATGATCCACATGGTAAACTCTCGGGTACATTTTCCAGCTGACAAAGAAATGATAAAGTTCCGGACGGATACTGCTCCACAGCGGCGAAGCGGTCAAACCGTGACAATGAGAATACCCGATGGCAACACCGAGCTGACGCGCAGCTTTATCCCCGGCAAAACGGATGAATCTGCGTGGCTGAAGTGCCGGATCAGTACAGTCATCCTGCGTAAGATTGCAATCCGCAGGAAAACCGGTGTCAAAGCGGGCAACTCCGGCAAAATCCATTTCACACGTTCTGCCGTCTGCGGCAGTCAGAGTGACCGGCTTGATACCGGGAATATAAAATTCCTGAACCGGCATTTCACAGCATTCACCGCTCCATATATACATCACATCCAGAGCCTCAAGCCAGGTAAGCTCCTGTTTCGTGGTAACGTTACGGTAGATGACACACGCTCCGGAAGCCTCATGACGCATGGTCACCTTGTAAGAGATCAACGCGGGCAGAGCCTTGTAAAGTTCACTGCCGGTACCGGTCATATCCTCCGGCATGACCATCTTGCGCCGGTTGGAAAATCCGGGGAAATGCTTTTTGCCGGGATTATTTTTCATCATCTCCACCAGCGCGACCGGAGAAACGACATCGTATTCCATCACATGATCCAGATAAGTACATTCTGTCAGCTCCCGGTCGGCAAGCGGCGTTTTGCCGTCTGCAAGAAAACAATAAACATTGAACCGGTTGGAAGGGTAAAGCTGAAGATTTGATGAGCCGATTACCGAAAGCAGCCTGCCGTTGTAAAAAAGTTTGCCGCCGTTGTACCTGACAAATCCCGGTTCGCGCAAAGTTCCGGACGCGACCGGATGGATGATCAGAAAATCACTGTCGATGATATGCATCAGACAGAACTCATTGCCATATTCATCGGTGAAAATTGCTCCGAGATCTTTTTCGCTCATACCGTGATCAAAGATCATCAACTGTACGGCAAAACAGGACGCATGGTTGCCGCTCAACGTGCCGTATTCACCGAAAAAACTCGCCGGAAAATCGTCCGGCCCCAAATGGATCTGTCTGCCTTTATCAAAATCGGTGATCGGCATATCCGGAGTTATCAGCCAGGCATTTTCATCAGTAGTGTGCCATAATTCCACTACCAAGTCGTATGTTTCAGAATATTTACTGCGGATAAGTACCCTGGTGCCGTCTTTCCATACCTGAATTTTTTCTCTCATTTTTTTCAACTCCCGGTCTTATACAGTCCAATGGGAAAATATACTCCGTAAAAAAGACAAATACAAGCCGGAGACCTGATATTTTCTTTGTAAACCTCCGTATCCATATATTGCTGTGGAGGGAATGTAAAAGTTTTTGGCTCTGTTCCCGATATTGGTTGATGCCCTCCGTGGAACGTTCAACGCACGCACTGCGAGCACCGCGAGGGTGCGAGCGCGCAGTCCGCATGCGAATGAACTTTGCGAGCAAAGCCATGCGAGCAAA
>SUWK01000003.1 GCA_015061525.1 Lentisphaerota bacterium | reverse complement strand
AGATTGCCGTCGATGGAAACAAAGTTCACTCCGCTCAAACCGGTAATGTCGCTCTGCACGGTGAAAACCTCATTAGCACTGATCGTACCGTCGCCGTTGGCATCAAAACGGATCTCTTTGCCAAGCAGATCGCCGGTCCAGCCCTGAAGCACCAAACCATACTCGGCACTGGAGATCGTTCCGGTGACGGTGACAAAGTCGGCACTCACGCTGGAACCGCTGCCGGTCAGCGTCAGATTGCTGCCGATGGCAAGCGTCAGGTTGTCGACCGTAATGCTGCCAGCGGTCAGTGAACCACCGGCATTGATGACCAGATCGCTGGTGGCAAAGTTGCCGGTAACATTGATCTCACTGCCGATCACTGCCTGACCATTCACATCGCTGTTGAATTTACCATAGTTGATAACATTCGCAGCAGAGAAGGAGGAAGCATCATCGACACTGACTTTGCTGTCGAGGTTGATGTAAACATCAGTTGCCTCAAAAGTCGCACCGTTTTCAATGGTCAGCGTACTCTTATAGGCATTGGTCGTGTCGTTATTACCTTTGTAGGTATTATAACCGACCAGCAAATAGCTGTCAAGGGTCAACGCAGCATTTTCGCCGCTGACAGTGACATTGGCAGACTGCAATGCAGACAACTTGTTGTTGTTTCCGATTCCGTTGATCACACCGTTGACCGTCATATCCGTAAGGGTGAAACGCAGATCAGCAGCATACTGATCGGTAACATTGACCGTCACACCTTCATCCAGAACGATCTTGCCGTATTGGAAAATCGTAGCAGTATTGGAGTTGATCGTACCGTTACCAGTCAATGTCGTCGCATTATCACCGCCGTTGATACCCAGCCAGTAGGTCGAAAAACCTTTTCCAGTTTCAGAAATACTCAAAGTACCGTTAACTGTAATGGTATTGCCAGCAGCATTATTGTTGTCAAAACTGTCGATATGGACGAAATCAGTTTCAGCCTCACCGAAAGTGACATCACCCAAAGCTCTGACAGAAGTAGTTCCTTTGATGGAAGTCCCGCCTTTGAGGGTGGTATCATCAGCAAGACGCAGAGCATAGTAACCGGAAAGGTTATCGATCTGGACTTTACTGATTCCGCCAATAATGGCGTAGGCATCTCCATTGCCATTGCCGTTGACAAAATTCTTTACATTGAGATCGATGTTGTTCAATTCAGTCCGTGAGCCGTAGTTTTTGACACTGTTAGCTGTCAGGGTCGAATCATTGATGGATATATCACCGTAGTTTTCCAGCAAGGTGGTTTCGATGATCGAATCTTTGGCGGTGAATGAAGAATCCGCGTTGTCGATCTCGATGGCATAAGCATCAAGTCTGGAATTATTCACCGTCAGTGAAGCGGTGCTGTCGCCAGTGATCAGCGCGTTGTCATTATCCGCATTCAGCCGCAGAGTACCGGTTTTGGCGTTGGTGTTGTTGAATTCCATTTCGCCGCCGCGGATACTCCACCAGTCGCTGGTGAACTGCACATCGCCATCTTTACCGGTACCGTTGACCACCACTTTGGCATTGGCGCGGATATGGTTATCGCCGCCGCTGCCGTAGTGGGTGACTTTACCGGTTTCAGAAACGGTCAGGGTCGAACCGCTTGCCACATACAGATTTTTATGATCAAGAGTTCCATCGACCACCAGATTGATCGCGCCGCCGTCACGGGTGACATTGCCGTTTTCGACATCGCTGTTGTCGATCGCCTGACCGAGGTTGATGTAACCTTTGAGAGTGGCACCTTCTTCGATAGTGATCGTGGCGATATTGCTCAAATCGGCATCAGCCGCAGCCGTACCATTGGGCGCGACCGTATCCATGAAGTAGAATCTTCCGGCATTGCTCACATCGAGAGTGCCGCCGGAAATGCTCAGGTCGCTATCCGTATAGACAAAGTATTTGGATTTGTCAGTATCCAGCGTATTGGTTCCGTTGACCACGATCATTTCGGGGACATTCTGAATGCGTTCTTCGTAAGAATCGTGCAGTTCAAAGAACTCACCGGCCTGGGCAAATTTATCAAAACCGTTGGTCGTGAGAGTGGAATCAATGACCACTGTTGCAGATTCCGCCTGAATAGCGATATCATTACCGTCACCATTGGTAACAGTGTAAACGACATCACCGACTTTGAAACTTTCACCGATGGCGTAAGCAGTTCCATTGTAGGAAACGCTGAGATCCAACGCAGAACCGTTACCGGTCTGATTGATCATCACATAAGCATCTGCACCAAGTGAAGAAAGTTTTTCATCCGTGACCGTCAGAGAAAGTGAGGCTGTGGAGGCAACCACAACAGAGCCGGCAACGATGGAGCTGTCAACAACAGACAGTGAAGAAGTACCATTGACATGCACTCCGGCATTTGCAGTCCAGGTACTGCCGTCAACCATTTCCACAGAACTATTGCTGATGTAAATAACTTCGCCGCCGCTGTTTTTGTGAGTAATGTCAGAATGGACTGTCGCGTTAACATTGGTAAAGTGGATCGGTGTAGCAACAGCACTTCCGTTGACCATGCCATCGACCACGATATCTGTGTCAATATCGAATGTACCATTCTGGAATACAAAACCCCAAGTACTACCTGAAGCATTTCCGCCGGAAAGAACAATCGTGCCACCGCTGATCGTATAATTTCCCTTGAAATCAGCACCGTAAGAAACATTGACTACGGTACCGTCTTCAATAGTAAGCGTATGCTCAGCTGCAGCGGCTTCTTCTCCTGCTTCAGAAGGCTTTGTTTCGAAATATGCAGTGCTGAATCCGCCATTGAGAGTGACACTTCCCAGGAAACGGGTTGTGGCATTGTCTCCGGCTTTGATATAAGAATCATTCAAAACAGCACCGTCATTTACGCGGATAGCGTAACCGGAACCGGTAGCATCTTCCACCTGAATGGTACTTTCTCCGCCAATATACATTTTGGCATCATTTTCAAATTTATCAGCCTTGAGCGTACCATTATTGACAGTGAAGTTATCACTGTTGTTGGTGATCGTCGTTGCTGAAAGTGTACCGCCGGAAACATTGATCGTACCCTGATTGTCAATTCCGCCATTGGCAGTCAGAGATGAGTCGGAAACATTGACAACACCGTCGCTTTCGTTTTTCAGCTGGGCAGTGTAGGTCAATTCAGAACCGGCAGTGATATTCAGCGTACCGGCATTGTAGTTGCCCTCATCAGTACCGTTGGTAGCGGTGTTGCTGACCAGTTTGGTATTTTCCAAAGTAAAGACAGAATCTTTATCTCTGGTCATGAATGTACCGGTGTTGACATTGGTATCTTTGAAATTGAACTCGGTCGTTGACAGAGCTTCGTAGAAAGTGATACGGCTGCTGTCCAAAACGGCATTATTGAAGTTGATGATATAATTGCCGCCGTAATTGCCGGGTTTATTACCGAAACTGTTGTTGCTGCCGATGGTCACATAAGCATTTTTCACCGTCAGGTAACTGGTCTGATCCCAGCCTGTGCTCTCCTGCGCAACCAAACCGTGCATGAACAAGCTGGAGCTGACATTATTGGAATCATCATCATCGCTCAAAGTTGCACGGGCAGCATCGGCACCGCCGGCAGCGATATTACCGTTGATGGTAACATTGTCGCCGTATCCCAGACCATAACGGCCTTTATCGGTCAAAGTCAGAGATGCTCCGGCTTCAACTGTCCACTGCATATTGGCAGAAGTACCGTAGTAATCAGTCAAAGTGCCGTAGTCATAAAGCATACCGAAAGTATTGTCCCCGCGGAAAGTAACATCACCGGCAACAAAAACTCCGCCGCCGACGGTGGAATCGTTAATAACTGCACCGTCAAGGAAGTCGATGGTCTCTTCACCGCTCAAAGTTCCGACATTCAAAGTACTCTCACCGGCAACAGTGACAGAACCGTTGTTGGTCAAAGTGGTGGATTTCAAACTGGAATCTTCGATCGCGATCGTATTACCTGCGCCGAGAGTGATATTGGCAACGTTCAATTCACTGCCGTTCGTCATATTGATCACGTTTCCGGTACTGCTGACGTTCAGAGAACCGGCACCATCACCGCCGGAAACTTTCAGCAGTGAGTTATCCGCATTGATCGTACCATTGGAACCATTGACGTTGAACCACGCACCGGCTTCAAAGTAAGTGTCATTCAAATTCAACGTATTGCCGCTGCCGCGGGTACCGGAGTAACCGGCCTTGAACTGGGCAGATGTCTTGTCGCCCGTACCATTGACCGTCACACTGCCGTTACCGTAAGCCATGTCAAACTGTCCGTCGCCATAGCCGAGGGTGACTTTACCGGTTTCGCCCACAACGATCTCACCGTTATTCGTCCACTGTTTCAGACTCACGGCACTGATTTCGCCATTGATATAGAGATTGTCGTTACTGGTGGCAAAACCGTTGGCAACGACATCCAGCCCCTCAACGGTCACATCATCGTCAACAGTCACGGTATGACCATCCTGTGCCCGGATGGCAATCGTGGCACCGTTTTTGATGACAGTGAAATTGCCGCCGTCAACCGAACCGATGGAAAGATCCTGGCTGATGTCATAGTAATTGTCAGTATCAGGATCACCGACATTGACATCACTGGTCAATTCAATCCGGGTGATAGTTGAGTCTGCCATCACCGCCGCCATCGCCTCCGCGAATGTGGCATATTGTCCGCCTTCACCCACCGTGATGGTCGTTGCGGAAGCATTACTTTCGACCTCGGAATTCAATGAGATGTTCTGCTCCTGATTAACTCCGGTGATCATCGTCACGATATCGGAGGCAGTACTGCCGTAAACTGCCGCAGCATCAACACCGGCAACATAGTCCGCCACACCGGCACCGACCAAAATAGTGGTATCCGCACCGACAGAGGAGTCGCCAAGCACATAAACAGTACCGTTGGCAGCGTTGTTCGCATTGAGATCAGCGATAATGTCAAGCTGGGTTCCCATTTCAAAGTTGGCAGAAGCCACCGACACTGTTCCGGTCGCGCTGACCATTTCACCGCCATCGAAGTCAACAGCGATCACCTTGTCAGGGGTCGCAGCAACACCATCGGTAACCACGGTAAAACCGTCGTATTTGCCGCTGGCGACTTTGATGACGATCGCATTGCTGTCACCGACAGCTGCAATTGCCTGCTCGACAGAACTGAATGCTGTCTCGCCGAAAACGAGGATCTCACCATTGATCCCCTGGATCTGTGAAGAACCGGCATCCCAGTCTTCATTCACGAAGATGTTTTTGTACATGCTCATGAACATTTCCTTTCTTTTTGTTGGTTATTGGTTGTTTTTGGTGAATTATAAGAAACACATATATTTATATTATTGTTTAAAGGGAGCTGCTTTTTGCCATCAAAAGCAAAAAGATCACCTGCGGCGTATGGATATGCTCCATATTCCGTAAGTGATCTTTTTAATTTTGAATAATTTACAGCAAAAGACACTTTTTTCATAGCCTCAAAATAACAGTTTTACGGATAACCAGTGACATCGGGATATTTTTCACCATCCGGCGCACAAAGCGATGCGCCCGCCGGAAAACATTGCGGACGGCGACCGTAGCGGTAATGAATATTTGAGCAAAATAACTGCTTGAAGGAGCCAGCCAACAGTAACGGGAGTCCTCTTTTGCAGAAACAGAGATGGTTTGTCCCGGATTCAGCGGAACCGCCGGAACATCAAGCGCGTCAGCACTGCTGCACTCGACGGACGGAGTAACGGAAAAACTCGCCTCTTCCATCGGCTCACAGTAATCGTAAAGCTTCTCTTTGTTCTCTGACATTTTTGGAACCGCCTTTTTTTGGGTTTTCCTAAAGTACATACGCATACGCGCGCGTAGCTCAACAAGCAAACACTAAAGGAAAATATAACACCATTTCGGCAGATTTCAAGCATACAAAAACATTTTTACAATAAAAATTATTCCACAAACAAAAAAAACGTTATTTTTTTGATCCGAGCCTTGAAAAAAGAGAGCAAAAGGTGTAAATTATATACAACGCTGGAAGTATTTTGCAGATTTCGTGCGGCATCATTCCACCGCCCGCACTTGATCCGGCAGCTTCCGGAGGACAACGACAAGCTTAGTTTGTGCAGCGTCACCTCGTCCCGACCGTTTACGGAAGGGAAGGATGGTTACGCGCCTTTTTCGTGTCCCCGTTTCAGGGAACAACACGGCAAAGGAAACGCTGGTTGCTGAAAAGTAAAGACTTTTAACGAGCTTAAGGAGAAAGTAAAATGAAAGTCAGAGCGTCGGTGAAACGCAGATGCGAATTCTGCCAGATCATCAAACGTAACGGCAAGATCCGGGTCATCTGCTCCCGCGATGCGCGCCACAAACAGTGCCAGGGCTGAACCCCGGGCGAAACGGATGGATCATTCATTCATAAAAGGTTAATTATAAAGGATTAAAATCATGCCCCGTATCATTGGTGTGGACATCCCCGGAAACAAGCGCATCGAATATTCTCTGCGCTACCTCTACGGCATCGGTCCGGCTAAAGCGTTGGAAATCATCGAAAAAGTCGGTATCGATCGCGACCTCATGGCAAAAGACCTGACTCAGGATCAGATCGCTGCCATCACCAAAATGCTTCAGGACGACCTCCTCGTCGAAGGTGACCTCCGCCGTGCCGTTGCCGCTGACATCCGCCGTCTTCAGCAGATCAACTGTTATCGCGGCATCCGTCACCGCCGCAATCTGCCCTGCCGCGGTCAGCGTACCAAAACCAACGCCCGTACCCGTAAAGGCAAAAAGGTTACAATCGGTGCTATCCGTGACAAAACTCAGCGTCGTTTGGCTGCAAAAGGCTGATAAGTCAGCCGCTTGAGTTAAGAAGAAAAGTTCAATAAACAATTCAATTTGGAAAGTATAGAAAAATGGCTGAAGAAGTGAAAGTTGCGGAAGTCACCGCTCCGGAGGCGGAAGTCACCGCTCCCGCCCAGAGACAGCGCAGCAAAAGCGGTCGCTATATTCCCAGTGGTATTGCCTACATTCTGGCTACCTTCAACAATACCAAAGTAACCTTTACCGACCTCCACGGCAATGTGATCAGCTGGTCCACCGGCGGTAAAAACGGCTTCAAGGGCTCCCGTAAGAGTACCGCTTATGCCGCTCAGGTCATCGCCGGCGATGCCGCCAAAAAAGCGATGCTCCTCGGCATGAAAGAAGTCGAAGTCCGCATCAAAGGCCCCGGTGCCGGTCGTGAATCCGCCGTCCGCGGTATCGCCGCTGCCGGTATGGAGATCAGCGTGATCAAAGATACCACGCCGGTTCCGCACAACGGCTGCCGTCCCCCGAAACGCCGCCGCGTCTGACGAGTACGGTGCGGTTCAACCGTTATGAACCGCGCCGCATGATGATGCAGCAAGTTTAGTTGAATAAGTGTCCGCTGCGGCACAAGCAATTTTTGGAGGATAGAGTTATGAGTTCATCAATCGGTTTCCCGATGCCCAAGTCGCTCATCGTTGACGAAACGACAGAGACCCCGACTTATGCAAAGTTTACCGCCCAGCCGCTTCAGCGCGGTTTCGGTCATACCCTGGGCAACTCTTTGCGCCGGGTGCTGCTGTCGTCTCTCGATGGTGCGGCTATCTCATCTGTGCGGATCGATAATGCGAAACATGAATTTGATTCCCTTGACAACGTTGTTGAGGATATCACCGAAATCGTACTCAATCTGAAGTGCGTCAAACTCAATATCCACGCCGAAGGTCCCAAAACTCTTGAGATCGTCAAAGACAAAGCCGGTGCAGTCACTGCCGCCGATATCGTCTGCGACAGCACTGTTGAAGTGCTGAATCCCGAGCAGTTGATCTGCACGCTGGATAAAGATAAGAAGTTCCACGCCGTCATTGAAGTGGTCAACGGCCGCGGTTACCTCCCCGCCGAGGAAAACACCGCCCCGCGTACCATCGGTACCATTCCGGTCGACTGCCTCTTTTCTCCCGTCACCCGCGTCAACTATCAGGTCGGCGCAGCACGTGTCGGTGAAGAAACTGAAATGGACAGTCTGGAACTGGAAATCTGGACCGACGGCAGAATCTCCCCGCGCAACGCGCTGGAAGAAGCTGCCCGCATCCTGCGTGATCATCTGCAGCCCTTCATGGGTTCACAGGTTCAGGAAAAGAACGTGGTTCTGACAGAAGAAGAAGAGAAACAGTTCAAGATGCTGTCGCAGGATGTGGAAGTCCTTGACCTTTCCGTCCGCGCTATGAACTGCCTCAACAGTGCGAACATCAAACTGGTGTTTGAGCTGTGCAACAAGACTGAAAGCCGGATGCTGAAATACCGCAACTTCGGTAAAAAGTCACTGGATGAGATCAAAGAAAAAATTGAAAAGCACGGTCTGGAGCTGGGAATGACTCTCAGCGACCGGTTGCTCGCCGCCCTTGAGGCGGAAGCTGCCAAGGTGAGAGCCGATGCAGAGGAGAGTAATTAATCATGCGTCATAAAGTCGCCACTTTCAAAATCGGTCGTTCCGGTGCCCATCGCCGGGCGATGCTCGCCAACATGGCGAACAGTCTGTTTATCAACGGTCAGATCGAGACCACTATCGTCAAGGCCAAAGAGCTTCGCCGTTTCGCGGAAAAGCTCATCACCACCGGTAAAAAAGGTGATCTTCACAGCCGCCGTCTGGCTTTCGCCAAACTCCGCAGCCGTGATGCTGTCAAAAACCTTTTTGACGTGGTTGCTCCGGCGTATGCAGAGCGCAACGGTGGTTACACCCAGATCTTCAAATTGGGTTTCCGTCGCGGTGATGCCGCTGAAATGTGCCTGATCCGTCTGGTCAAAGATGAGAAGTAAGCTGTAACGCTTGCAAAAAAATCCCGGCAGATCCACCGTAAAACGTGGATCTGCCTTTTTTATTGATAATGTTTTGAAAGGTTGTACTTATGAGTGAAATCAGCAAACTTACCCCGCAGAGTGTATGGGAGATTTTCGACCTGATCTGCTCCATTCCCCACATATCCAAACACGAAGCCGCCGTTGCCGCAGCTCTGGCAGAGAAAGCTGCTGATGCCGGTTTGAAAGTAATTCAGGATGAAACCGGCAACTTGATTATCCATCGTCCGGCCTCCTCCGGAATGGAAAATGCGGAACCGGTGATCATGCAGGCGCACATGGATATGGTTCCGGCAAGCGAGGGTGAATTTGATTTTATCAATACCCCGATCACTCCGTATATTGATGGAGAATGGGTCAAAGCCAGAGGTACGACGCTCGGTTCAGATGACGGTATCGGCGTGGCATTGGCACTGTCGGTCATTATGGATAAAGAGTTCCGCTGCGGAGCTTTAACCGTGATTCTGACCGTAGATGAGGAAGCCGGCATGTCCGGTGCCGCAGCACTGGCTCCGGAATATTTGCAGGGCAAATATCTTGTAAATCTGGACGGCAGCGATAACGGTTTTTGTATCGGCTGTGCCGGAGGAGCCCGGTTGGAAACGGTATTTACCCCGGAGTACGACACTTCAGTGTCAGGACATGCGGTCAAAGTGACCCTCAGCGGTCTGCCCGGAGGTCACTCCGGATTATGCATTCACGAAAATCGGGGCAATGCTCTTAAATTTCTGGCGGAATTTCTGGATCAACAGAATGGTTTGCGCCTGAATTCATTTACCGGCGGTACTGCGGATAATGCTATCCCATATTTTGCAGCAGCCGAAGGTATCGCAGCCGTGTCAGCAGGTGAATTGCAGCAGCTTGCCGATGCGTATACCATGCTGATCAAAGCCGATTGTTCCAATGCCAAAGATATGGTCATCAAGGTTGAATCCATTGCCGCGCCTGAAAAAGTCTGGACCGCAAAATTCACCAAAGAGTTGTTAAGTGCAATGATCCTTGTTCCCAATGAGGTCATGGATTTTGCTGACACGTTGAACATCGTCAAAACCAGCAGCAATCTTGCCACCGTCAGAACTCTTGCGGATAAAGTCGTGATCCGCAGCACCCAGCGCAGTCTGGCGGATAGTGACCGTGAAGCGATCACCAATGCGATCATCGCGCACTTTGAACTTTTCCACGGAGTCAGTACCATGGGTGACACCTACCCGGCCACTCCACCGAAAACGGATTCTCTTTTACTGAAAACCGCTCAAAAATGTGCAGATAAACTTGGGAAACGATCTGTTGCCTACGCCATCCATGCCGGTTTGGAATCAGGTTGGTTCTCGATGAAAAATCCTGATTTGGAAATCATTTCCTGCGGTCCCGACCACGACAATTACCACACGCCGAATGAGCAGCTGCGCATCAAGTCTGTCGGCGAAGCAGACCGCTTTTTGCGTGATCTGCTGCTGGAATTGGCAAAATAAATGTTCTGTTGATCGCGATCCCGCTGCACCAGGCGGGATTTTTTTTACCAAAAAACAACGGATTTTATTTGCATTTACAGCATTTTCGTATTACATTTTATGCACATTACAAACAATTTAACAGGGAATACAACTATGGATAATACAAAAAATACTTCAAACGAACCTGAAAAAAAACCAAAATCACCGGCATCTCTGAAGAAAAAACTGCTCAAAATTTTTGCCGGGATCTTCCTTTTTCTGCTGATTGTACTGACCTTGCTTATCCTCTTTATCGAACCGGTCATCAAAACAGCGGTCACCAATATCGGTCCCCAGATTGCCGGAGTCCCCTTTGAATTGGAAGACATTTCTGTAAGTCTGCTCCGGGGACGGGTGGAAATCAAAAACCTGCTCATCGGCAATCCGGAAGGGTACGGAGCCGAGTACGCAGTAAAACTCGGTGATGTCGCAGTGCAGACCGATTTGCTGTCATGGATCGGCAGCGGAAAAGCGATCATCAGGGAGATCAGATTGAAGGATATCACGGTCAATTATGAAACGGCATTTCCACTTTCCACTGACAGCAATTTGAATACGATCCTTGAAAATGTCAAAAAAGTTGCTCCGCAGCAGAAAAACACCGAACCTGCACCGGAAAAAACTGCCGATACACCGCAGAAAAATCTGCAGCTTGACAAGTTGATTATCGACAATGTCCGTCTGGTGGTCATCCCGAAAGGTCATCCGGAATTCGGAGTGCCTTTGATCGTGACTCTCCCCGAACTCGGTCCGGTTGGAACAGAACCGGAGGGAACTCCCGGTCCGGACATCGCTGTGGAACTGTTTACTGAACTGCTGGATGATATTGTGCAGAGCGTGAAAAACTCAAGCAAAGAAATTTACCGGACTCTTTCTGACCAAGGCTTGAAATTGACGGATGATCTGGTAAAAGGAGCTAAAGACCTGGGCAGCAATATTTCCGAAACAACCGGTGATACCGCGAAAAAAATCTCCGACGGTGCCGGTAATCTGTGGAACTCCATCCGCGGTAAATAATAATCCGATCTGCGGAATATTCCACTTACTGTGCGGAGTGTCAAAGTATCCTTTTCAGTTCCCGATGCAGATTTTCAGCGGCATCAAGGATATCCGGAGTAAGTCTGCTCCATTTTTCCGGATCGGCAAAAATTATTCTGCTCTTTTTCACCGCCGGTAAAGAACGCAGTAATCCGTGTTTCAAATCGTGTCCGGCAACTTCCCGGGGAACGCCAATGATAATGATAACTTCCGGCTCACTCCGGTAAAGGTACTCCGGAGTGATGATAAAATAGCCGTTTCCGGCATTTCCGGCGACGTTCTCAATTCCGGCAAGTTTCATTGCATCGGTGATGAATGATTTTCTGCCGCAAGTGATCAATGGTGCAGTACCGAAAAGGATAACCCCTTTTACTGTTTTTTCCGGAATTGCTTTGCGCATCCGGGTAATTTTCTGTTCAAGCATACCGGCAATTTTCCCGGCATCGGGATTTCCCAGAAGACGTCCGATGATCCGGATATTTTCCGGCAACCGGGAAATTGAGGACGTATCCAATAATTGCACTTGCACTTTGTACCGGCGTAAAATATCCCAATTCGCTTCCGGATGGGCAATATCACTGATCACCGTTTTTCCCCCGGTACTCAATACCGCTTCCGGAAACGGTCTGCCCAAATCACCGGCCACCGGCAATGATGCTGTTTGCGGAAAACTGCACGCACTGCTTCTGCCGCAAAGCCGGTCACCCCCATCCAAATACAATATCAGCTGTGTCACCGTTGGTGACAGTGACACGATTTTTTCCGCCGCACTTATCAACAGCGGTAGAAACAGTAATGCAAATATCAATCTTTTCATTTTGTTTTTTGGCACGATCCGCCTTGATATCTGTCAGTTATTTGAAGCGATACGGCTGCGGTTGACCCAGAAATATTCCATCACCGCACTTTGTTCCTTACCGCCGAACCATCCGAAACCGGACCCCTTACCGCCTGATTCAATGGTGATCGGCCCTTCACTGGAAACGTGACCATCCGCCCACGCCACGCTGGTCTTGTCATTATGCCGGAAGTGCATCAATGAATCCGGCATCGAGCCGCCGCTTTGACCGTAAAACCAATTCCAAGTCGGCGGTTCAATGGAAATATTTTCCACCAGCTGACCGCCGGACAGATACGCATTATCAGCGAACATAATCGTCTGCGTCGGACGGTCAAACTGCGACAGTTTCGCCGGATGATTCATACCGCTCCAATCCTGCATGTTCCATTCGCCGATACACGATGAATAACCGTAACCTCCGGTTCCGTTATTGCCGCCTTCCCGTATGGAAACAAAGCTCGGACAACTGCGGATATTTTCATCGTTGCCCATATAATCATTCAGGCCCCCTTCAGCTTTCACATCGCCGTAACTGGAGGGATTGAATTTGCCGCACCAATACGTTTTCCGCGGTCCCCAATCCGCATCATAAATGAAAAAATCATTATTGCTTTCGGCATAGAGCAAATTTGCCATTCCCAACTGACGGATATTGCTCTGGCAGCTTGCAACGCGTCCGCGTTCTCGTGCCTGATTCAAAGCGGGCAGTAAAATTGCCGCTAGAATCGCGATGATGGCGATCACTACCAGAAGTTCGATAAGTGTGAACTTCCCCTTGAAAAGTGTACAGTTGTGCATTGGTCTAATCCTTTCATGTTACGCGCACTTTGTACCACGGTGAGGAATCTGGCTCTGCCGTTTCCGGCATCACAGTTGCGCGACAGCTCCCGATTCACACGGGATTCACTCATTATTCCGTGAAGATTGTCATATAATATAGCATTCCGGACATCTTTTTGCAATTTTTATACTTGAAAAAATCCCACTTTGACGATACCTTATACACAAAACATTTTTCAGGAGAAAAAAATATGTTCAACAAAACCAGCATGAATTTTTTGGAACGTTTGATGCGTTCTGCCAGTCCCACCGGATACGAAGCCAATGCGGCAAAAATTTTCCGTGACTACCTTGCGGAGTGCTGTGAAGTAAAATGCGATGTCATGGGCAATACCATTGCCGCCCTCAATACCACAGCTCCCGTGCGGGTGATGCTTGCCGGACATTACGATGAAATCGGTTTCCAGATCGTCCATATTTCCGATGAAGGTCTGCTCTATTTCCGTCCCAATGGCGGCATCGATAAACTCAACGTACCCTCCAGCGAAGTCGATATCCTCACAGAAAACGGTATCGTTCCCGGTGTGATCGGCAAAAAGCCCATCCACCTGCTTACTGAAGCAGAACGCAGTAAATCAGTTGAACTCAAAGATATGTGGATCGATATCGGTGCGGAATCCCGCAAAGATGCCGAAAAACTCGTTTCTGTCGGCGATCCGGTTGTCATGCGCGAAAACTTCCGTATGCTCAACAAACACCGCTTCATTTCCAAAGGTACTGATGACAAGATCGGTGCATTCATCGTTGCAGAAACCATGCGTGCTCTGGCAAAACGTAAACTCAATGTTGCCGTTTACGGTCTGGGAACAGTTCAGGAGGAGGTCGGTCTGCGCGGAGCAACTGCCGGAGCATACGCAGTCAATCCCCACATCGGCTTTGGTATTGACGTCGGTTTCGCCACCGACCTGCCGGATATCCCCAAAAAACAGTACGGCGATATCACGCTTGGCAAAGGTCCTGCTTTGAGCCGCAGCTGCGATAACAACGTGGTTCTGGGCAAGATCCTCCGTGCCACAGCCAAAGCAAATAAAATTCCCTATCAGGAATCGGTTGCCCACCGTGCCACCGGCGGAACTGACACTGCCGCCATCCAACTGGCACGCGGCGGTGTTGCCACAGCTCTTTTCAGTATCCCCAACCGCTACATGCACAGCCAGGTGGAAATGTGCGATCTGCGCGATGCAGAGGCCGCAGTAAAACTTCTGACCGAAACCATCGCTTCTTTCACCGGTAATGAATCATTCTGTCCGGTTGACTGATTATGAAATCCAGAGTTAAAGGTCTTGAAAACTACGTTCATACCGGCGGTTTCAACCGTCTGGCCGGACGCCCCACCGCCCCGGGGAGCTGGCGTCCGGAACACTCATTTTGGCGTTGGCGCACCATGTTGGTGATCGGTGGACTTGCCTTTTTGCTCACCGGAATGTTTTTTGTAATATTTTAACAAAAGGAATCATTACATTATGTTAGTAGATAAACCGATTCAGGAATTGCTCCGGTACACCGGCAGAAATCCCCGTCCTGCAGATTTTGATGCTTACTGGGAACGGGCGGTTTCTGAAATGAAAAGCCTTGACCCGCAAATAAAGATGACTCCATCTGAGTTCCAGTTCCCCAATGTGGAGTGTTTTGATCTCTACTTTACCGGGGTGCGCAATGCCAGAATCTACGCAAAACTGATGAAACCTGCCGCGTTGACCGCCCCTGCTCCGGCAGTCATTTTCTTTCACGGTTATACCGGCAACAATCACGACTGGATGACTTCTGTTGCATATGCAGCCGCCGGATTCGTTACGGTCTACATGGATTGCCGCGGTCAGGGCGGTAAATCTGAAGATACCGGCGGTCACAAAATCAACACCTTCCACGGTCAGATCATCCGCGGACTGGATAATGATACTCCGGACGATCTCCTTTTCCGTCACATCATGCTGGATGCCGCCCAACTTGCCAATATCGTCATGGATATGCCTGAAGTCGACCGTACGCGGGTCGGTGTCCACGGCATTTCACAGGGCGGCGGACTGACTCTCGCCTGCGCCTCACTGGTTCCGGAAATCAACCGGATCGCTCCGGTATACCCGTTTCTGACCGATTATCAGCGGGTATGGGAAATGGATCTGGCGCAAGGTGCTTACGCAGAACTCAAGGATTATTTCCGTCGTTTTGATCCCCGACATGAACGCCAGGAGGAAATTTTCAACCGACTCGGATACATTGATATCCACAATCTTGCGCCCCGTATCAAAGCTAAAACCCTGCTGTTCACCGGCATGATGGATACCACCTGTCCGCCGTCGACCCAGTTTGCAGCGTTCAATGCGATCACTGCGGAAAAAGATTACATTCTCTATCCTGATTTCGCCCATGAAACGCTGCCGGATATGGCGGATATCGTTTTCAAATTCATGGCAGAAATGCTTTGAACAATTCATGGAGAAAAACCAATGAGTGATTTTGTCACCTCCGTTCCGGCACAGGCAGTCGCCCGCTGTATCATAGAAACAGCCCGATCGTTGAATATGCTCGACCAGCCGATCGCCGTATCTGATGAGCTTGCCAATGCTGAAAAAGCTCTGATCGTAAAAATGTTCCAGCACATGGACGAACATATAAAAAAACACGGAGAAGAGTTGCAGCCGGATGAAATAAGCTCGCTCTTCACATTCGTCTTTGCCAAAGCTGCCGAAGCGGTAACCAATATGTTCAACCATAAGGAGCAGACCTTCGACCTGACCGGAATGTTTGACGGCAGGATCCCGCTCTACGCGGATGACTCCGTCACAGCCGAGTTCAAAAGTTCACGGTTTCCATTTCTCTGCGCGGAAAATTATCTGCAGTTTACCGAAGATTTTGCCGGAGATATCGCCGGATGTGACCCGCTGCTGCTGTTGTTTGAAGCACTGAAGTGGTGTTTCCGTTTGAGCTGTCATCTGGCAATCGTGGTGGTGGAAAACCACAACAGCATCTCGTAACAGATTTTTCCGGGCGGGGATATTGCAAGCACGCGATATGCACCGCCCGGTCTTGCCGCATTTATTTTTGCGGGATATTAAAATCGGGAAATTCACACTTCCAATATTCGGCATTAACTCTGAAATGCTGTGGTGAACACCCGTACATTTCTCTGAATTTCCGATAAAAAGCTGTCAAACTGGAAAAATGCACTTCCGCAGCAATTGCGGCAATAGGCAGATCGGTCTGGATCAACCGGAGAGCGGCAACTTTCAAGCGGAAATTCAGAATGTAATGTTGTGGTGAACAATCAAAGTGCCGCCGCCATTCCCGGAAAAATCCCGCATGAGAAAAACCGAAGCGGGCAGCAACTGTGTCACAGGAAATTTTTTGTTCAAAGTGATGCTGCAAATATAGTGCCGCCTCCAGTATCCGGCTTTCCGGATCCGATTGGTGTTCATCGGAAATACGCTGGAAACAAACCTCCCGGATGATTTGCAGGCAAACCCAATCTAATTGATCCACAATTCCCCGAACGGTAAAACGCCCCAGTAAATGACGGAATTCAGCAATCAAATGCAATAAATTTTCGTTTAACTGGATAGGCCAGAAAGGTTCATCCGGAATCAATCCCCACTCCCGCAGCAAAATTTCATCTGCCGGCTGAAAATAAAAAGCGATAGTGTCACGTGGAAGATCACCGGCTACTGCGATCTTCATGCCCGGAGTTTTAAAAATCACATTTGGGAACGAAATATTCATTGGAATACCATCAATCCGGTCTTCACATCGTTTAGCTGCAGAACGGAGTCGCAAACTGACTTCCAGCAGCCGACAGACATTTTCCTGCCCCGTAAAGGGAAAAACGCAATTATTACAATAATAAATTCCACCGATTTTCAGAGGAAAATTTCCGATCCTGCGAATTTTCCAAATAGATGAATTGTGCCATGCCATAAGATCCCTCCCGAGATATTTTTCTATAATATGACACTGAAAACCCCTTATTTCAAGTCGTAAATCTTTATTTTTGATACAATACGACACTATTTATGATACAATACGTCATTGTCGGGATAAGGCATCCATGCTATATTATGTATAAAAGGAGGGATGTTTGAACCATGAAATATTTTGATGTTGCCGTTTGCGGAGGGGGGATCGCCGGTGTTGCTGCCGCACTTGCCGCCTCCCGGCGCGGAAAAAAAGTCATACTGGTGGAAAAACAGTGCATTTTGGGAGGTTTGGCAACTGCCGGATTGATTTACATTTATCTGCCTGTCAGCGATAACCGGGATGTAAAGATCGCAGGCGGATTAACAGAAGAACTGCTGCTGCGGTGTCAGGATTACGGTCCATTTACTGTAAAAGAGAAGTGGAGCGGTATTCCCGGTGCCGACAGTGGAGATGCCGGGGATCGTTACTGCTGCTGTTTTTCTCCGGCAGGATATGGGTTGACGCTGGAAAAAATGCTGCGGGAATCCGGGGTGGAGTTGTATCTGGATACGGTCATTACCGGTGTGCGCTGTGATGGAAAAAAACGCCTGACTGAAGCGGAACTTTTCTGCGGAACGGAAAGGGAAAGTATTTCCGCTGACTGTTTTATTGATGCTACCGGTGGAGCATTTCTTTTGCGTATGGCAGGAGCGCGGGTATTCCCGGAAACCAATTACACTACCCCATGGTTTATGGAAATAAACCGTAATTCCGGAAGTTCTTATTATTTTTCCGGTGATCTGCACATCCAGCCGCTGCCGGCTCCGGCGGAGGAAGGTTCGATGGAGCAGGTACTTTCGCCAGCCGAAATACAAGAGTTCCTCCGCCGTCAATACCGGGAAATACGGCGTTATTACGATGCGATGAGTGCCAAAGAGCGTAAGATCTGTTATCCGGTTCATTTGCCGGGAATGCCGCAATTGCGGAAAATCGCGCGCATTGATGCAATGGCGGAAATCAAACCGGGAGAAGCCGGAAAATTTTGTGCGGATTCAGTGGGGATCGCCGCCGACTGGCGCAAAGCCGCAACTGCCTGGGAGACACCCTATGGAGCATTGCTCCCCAAAACATTAAGAGGGGCTTTGGCAGCTGGACGATGTATCAATTCTTCCGGAGATGCCTGGGAAGTTTTCCGGGTGATTCCGGCCGCCGCCATGACCGGTGAAGCTGCCGGAATCGCCGCAACGATGGCTTCAGAGCAAAATATTGATCCTAAAGATATTCCAATTACAGATTTACAGCGGGAACTGCGCAAAAACGGGGTAATTATCCACATTGATGATGTAAAATAAATATAAACACAGGAAAGAAGAAAAATGAATAAGAAAATAGCGATCACCGGTACATTTCTGGATGAGATCACCGCCGATATTCCCGGCAATAATTGGAGCGAAGCAGAGTGGGATGCTGAATTTGCATCCATGAAAGAAACCGGGATCAAACGCCTTTTTATGATCCGCGCCGGATTCAACCGGACTCTGGCATATCCCTCACGGGTCATTGCGGAAAGGGAAAATACCTATCCTGTTTATGAGGATAAAATCGGACAATTTCTCAAACTTGCCGGAAAGTACGATATGGAATTCTGGCCCGGCAATTATGTAAAAATCGGTAATGACGGCCATTATGTCAACGATCTTGAGTTCGACAAACGCATAGCAGATGAGATCTGGGAACATTACGGAAAAAATTCACCGGCATTCGGAGGATGGTATTTTTCTAAAGAGATCGGTAAAAATGTGGATGCAGTAACTGATGTTTTTGTGAAACTTGCCAAACACTGCAAAGAGATATCCGGGAATAAACCGATCATGCTCTCTCCGTGGCTTTCCATTCTGCCGGATGCTCCGCGGATGGCAGGGGGGCATATTGCGGATTGGGAACTGCAGCCCATGGATTTTGAACTTTTCCGGAAAGATTGGGAAGAAATGTTCAGCAAACTTGCCGGGGCAGTTGATATCGTGGCTTTCCAGGATGGCTTGATCCCCTACCCCTATTTTGAGGAAATCTGCCGGATCATGAAAAGTGAGGGGGAAAAGCACGGGATCAAGGTTTGGATAAATTTTGAATCCTTTGACCGGGATATGCCGTTCCGCTTCCCGCCCATCAACTGGCGTACACTGCGCTACAAACTGGAAACCGCCTCCAAAGTCGGAATTGAAGAAGGAATAACCTTTGAATACTCACACTTTATGAGTCCTTACTCCATGTGGCCGTCTGCAGGAAGGCTGCGGGAAAGGTATCTGGAGTGGCAGCATGGAGATGCTCCGGCGGCGGTTCTTCCTCCGGCGCGTTGATTTTGATGAATTTGATTGCAGTTGGGACAATAACAGGAAAGACTGACAACATGAATAGTATTTTGTATCGTAAATTTTCTTGGTGCGTACTGGCATTTTTGTTTCTGGTGATCGGTTCTCTTGCCGGTGCAGAAGAAAAAATCACTGTGCGTAAAATGGGGGACAAGTTTGTGGTCAGGAGTGAATTTTCACCCAGTCATGATCTGGTCATCCTGAACTTTGATTACGCAAATGAAGCGGCATACCTGCTGCCGAAAAATGTCCCGCTGAAAGATTTCCGTAAAGGTCGGCAGATCCACTCAAACCGGGATGAATATCCGCCGTCATCGTTTACCGGCTGGGGATTTCTCGGCGGTAATCACGGTTCACCTTTCGGCAGGACGCTTCTGGTGCCGAACCACGGATTGACCACGGCTGATATCGGCGGCAAGATCACGGAAAAGGATGGTTATACTTATATAATCATCCGGATCCCGGACAAGGATAATATTCTTATCCATCCCCTCGGTTCCGGTGACGATCATACTCCGCGGATGCGTTATCACAGCAAAGCACCGCTTTTTTACCGGAATAAACCTCTGGCGTTTCAGGAATCCGTTTCTACGGCGATCTACAACTTGAACCGCGTTACGGATTACCGTCTTCTTGCCGACGGTAAGAGACCGGTTCCAGAGAATACCGATGTGGTTTGTGATTATGTTGACCTTGTATTTGTTCACGATTTGATTTCCCCCAATGCGTTGGTTCGCTCGGTCATGAATAATCCCGGCAAAAAGCCTTCCCCGGAGTGGTCAACAAGACGCGGGGATATGGGGATGGTCAACACGCCGGAACTCCGGAAAAAATATCCGGAATATATGAAAATCGCCGCAATGGCAACATTCCACAATCTCTACCGTTTCGAGGCGCGTGGTGCTTCAGTTCTTTACCGCAAAACTGTCTACCATTCCCGTTTGGCTGGAGTGAAATCCATGGATGTTATGTACGGCTGGTTCGGAGAGATCGCCCGGAAAAAGAAACAGTATTTCTATATTCCCAAAATGAAACCGCTTAAATTGAGAGGCCGTACCAAGGCTGATCCGATACTTGCCTGTGATTTTTCCGGTAATTACCTTATGCCGGAAAAAATGAATCTGAGTACTGTTTTCAGCCGTCAGGATGCTCTTGATCCGGAGGATCTGCCGGATCGTTTCATCCGGATCACCGGCGACCGTACTCCGGAATTCGGTATCGCCCTCGGCTACTCTCTGCTCAATGGCTGTACCGCCAAATCCCGCAAGGGGGCAGAGCGTGAATCGTATTATTACTTCTGGTACACCAAAAAGATGTATCCCTATTCTTACATTCTCAATGAAATAAAACCCGGGAAAACCATGGAAACTATCGCTTACAAGCAGTATTTCAATCCCCGTCTTGAACCGGACGCCACCAGTCTTTACTGGCACCGGGAAGGGGACTCGATGCTGGTGTACATGGATTTTCATAAAGAGTTGAAAAACAAACTGATCCGTTTGCCGAAAAAATTCACCGGCAAAAAGATCTCCATTGTAGAGAAGACTCCGTCGCTGGTTCTTCATTCGCAATCCGTCGTCCCGGCAGAGGGCATCTTGCTGGATGTGAATGGTAAACATGGGTATCTGGTATTGAAACTGGACTGATACAGTATAAGCCAAACAAATTAAAACAGGAGGATTTGGAATGTTTAAGAAAACGCAATCTTTTACTCTCATAGAATTGCTGGTGGTCATTGCCATTATTGCTATTCTGGCAGCCATATTGCTTCCGGCATTGAATCAGGCGCGGGAAAGGGGCAAAGCCATCACCTGTGTAAACAATCTGAAGCAAATACATACATTTACCGCTTCCTATACTCAGGATTTTGACGGTTATCTTGTGGGTATCGGAGCGTATCCCTGCCGTCTGTTTTCCGGGGCAAATACGACCAACTGGGTCGGTTATATGCGTGAAACCCATCTGAATCAGCCAGCTTATCCCAACAAAAAAGACCTCTTTTACTGCCCGAATCAAACGGATGAAGCTGATCTGACCAATCAATACTTTTACGGTATCAATTCCTGGATGATCTCATACGAGCATTATTACCGCGGAAACTGCAATCCCTCCGGCAATTATATTCTTACGAAAGAAACCTCCATCAGGACTCCTTCCAAAGCCATGATGATCATGGAGAATAAACGCGGGGTGGGCGGAGCGCTCCGTGAACCGAGCTACTGGGCATTCCGGCACAATCAGAATACCAATGTGCTGTTTTATGGCGGCAATGTATCTCCCCGGGATGAAAACGGGATGCTGTATGAAGGCAACAGCGGCGATAAGTATTTCGGACTGCTCCGTTATGGATTCCACTTCGGCTGCGATTACTGCGGTAAAGATTTCAAATGAGGGCAATGATGTTTTCACGAATTGTTGTATTGCTGATCTGCGGACTGACCGCAGGAGTATTGAGCGGTACAGAAATCCGCAATGGGGGCTTTGAGTCGGGGACAGACGGCTGGACGCTGAAAGGGCGCGGGATGTCTGTTGACACGACCGAGAGTGCATTCGGCAAAGCATCTCTGCGTATAAGTCTGGAAAAATCCGCATGGCTGCGTTTGTTTCAATCTTTCAAAGTTGAGCCGTCAACTGTTTATCAACTGGAATATTTCGTAAAATGCGAAAATATCGTTCCGGATAAAAATGCCAGATTTGCCGGTGCGGCCTCGTGGATCTCCATGAAAAAAAATACGCCTTTGCGGGGCAGCCGTGGTCCGTGGAAACTGGATACTGCCCCCGGCGGTTGGCAAAAGGTATCTTATACATTCAAGACCGGCAAGGAAGATACCGAGGCAGCGGTTGGGTTTCAGTTGCGCAATGCTTCCGGAACGATTTGGATCGATGGCGTTAAAATTACCAGAGCATCCGGAGATACGGCAGTCAAACATCGGATAAATTTGAAACTCTATCCGATAGAATTCATGAAAAATGAGCCTTTTTTGCTGGCGGAAAATCTGACCGGAACAATGATTATCGGAACCAGTACGCCGCTGAAAGGCTTGAAAGAGATCGCAGAGATGACACTGGATGTTCCCGAATTTGTGAAAGTTGTTGGCGGCGCGCCGATACTTTCGCTCGGCTCCGGTGAAGAGAATGATGCCCGTCGCCAACTCCGGTCTTACCGGACGGAGGAAATCGGCAGAATTAACTGCAACGGTGCACCGTATCGCCGCTTCAAAATTACATTTGACCGGGATTTTACGAGATTGATAAATGCGCAATGGTATGCGCAGGCAATTTTTCTGAAAGCGGAAAAAGACAGTGTCGGCAAATCAGGTTATTTCTATTACCGGCTGAAGTTGGGCAGCGAGAGTTCTCCGGAAGGCCGCGGACAATTGAGAATCATGTCACCGGTCGTTCATACCGCCAAGCCGTGCAAAAAGTTCGCCTTTTTGCTGGGGCGTTCTCCGTTTCTGCAGGCTTCCGGGCGGAATGATCAGCAGGAAAATAACCGTTTTTGGCGCGGTATGTCAACAAAGCGTTACAACTGGGTCAGGTCTTGCGATGCTCCGCTTGACGGATTCACCCCGATCGTTACCGTTGGGGGTATTGCATGGTCGGTATTGCCCCCGCTGCGGGCAAAGATAACCGAATTATCCAGAATTCTGCCGCGGAATATTACGGACAAAGGGCGGGTAGGTATCGGATTTGCCAACTGGAGCAAACTTGACGATAAAACCGGCAAAGTTGAAGCGTTTTACCGGCTGGCTGCCAAAGAGATTGCCCGCCGTTATCCGGAAGTCCGTAATGTGGTTTGGGACTTTGAGCCGCATCCGTACGGATATGATGAGGGCGGACGGAAACGTTTCGCAGAGGCGTTGAAACTTGATCATATACCTTCTATCGCCGAAATAAACGATAAGTACCGTTCGCAGTGGTTCCGTTATATGGTCGATCTGCACGCGAAGTATGCCAACCGGGTGATGAAAATATTCAAGGAAGAAAATCCGGATATCAAATTCTGGTTCTGTTCTGATAATCTCTATGCATCCGGTAATCATATTTCCAGTTGGTGCGGCGTGGATGTGCGGCTTTCAGATGATGCTGCAGACGGTCATATGCATATGCCGTATTACAGCGGCACCAGATTCTTTGATGATGTGGAATATAATATTGCCAACCTGAAAAAGCCATTTTTCCCGATGATAGATCCGGCGGAGAATCTGATAAGTTTTTATCAGCAGTACAATCCCGCCAAGGTGAAACAGAATATATTGGCGGCTGCGGCATTGGGGGCGCAAGGGCTCGGTTTCTGGCCGAATGATGCGCTGTCGGCAAATTACCTCAAAGCGATATCAGAGGCTTATGCCATGGTTTCAAAGGCAGAAGAATTCTATTTTTCCGGCAAACGCTGCGATAATGATTTTATCTTTGAACCGGTAAACTCCATGGTGAAGGAGGTTGAAAACACCAATGGCAGAAAAGTAAAACTCTACTTCCCGGATTTTCCGAGATTCTTACGAAAAACTGTACACCAACTGGGGTCAGATTACCTTTTTACCTGCTTTAATTATCACGACACTCAAGCCATGCTGCTCTCTATCCGCGGGCGTGGCGGAAACCGTCTGATTGAAATTCCACCTCAAGGCGTGGTGCAATACCGGCTTTCTCAAAAGCAGGATCCGGCACTGTTGAAAAAACTTGAGGATTTCAAGGCAAGAGTCTCAACAAAAAAAATTCCGGAATTGCGGAAAGGAGATATCGCACTGGAGTGGACGGCGGATGACAGAGGGGTGCCGTATTTCCGGTTGAAAAACCGGGTTTCTTCCATCGGGATAGATCTTCTCGGTGATGCCGGGATCACGAGTTTTCTGAGTCCGGCAGGAAATGAACTTCTGCAAGGCGGTTTTCTGGCGCGATTGATCTTCGATGATTCACTCCAGCCGAAAGTTTTTTCAAAAATTCATTCCATGCGTCTGAAAAATGATTCCCCCGAAGTGGTATTGAAAGGTGTTGTCGGCCCCTATGCCGGTGCCAACCCGATACCGAATCCGTTGCAGGGGATGGAAATTTACCGGAAATTTCTGCTGAATGGCGATACTGTGGATATCGAATTTACGTTCCGCAATCCTACGGAAAAAACAATCAGCCCGAAATTCCGGCTGAATAATTATCCATTCCCGGGTAAACGTTTCGGCGCTCGCGGCTGCCGGAATATTCTGCGCAGCAGCAATCGGGAAATCAACGTCTCTGCAGCCAGCAATATTTTCGCCAGAAAAGGCGCATCCATCCCGTTTTTCGGCAGCCGTAAGCCGGAGTTATGGGATGGCGGAGCATTGGTAATGTCCGCTGAATCAGGAAATATGAAAGATCAACTGGAATTTCAACCGGATCAATCTTTTAATGGCGTCATGTATTGGTTCGGCACCGACAGCAATACCGTTGAATTGCTTCCGGAAATTGTCAATATTCCCCCCGGCGGCAGTGCAGTATTCCGTTACCGGGTAAAACTTTCCGGGCGATAAGTATTCCCGGTATATTTCCCCTCTGCGGCAAATGCGGCAGAGGGGTATTTTGTGCTTTCAAAAAACAGTTTATCAATTATTTTTGGTTCACCGACCGGAAATCAGTGATAAACAGTCGGATCAGCTACTCCGGCATCGACAAACCCCTGATGGCGCAGACGGCAGCTGTCGCATTTGCCGCAGGAACGGCCCATATCATCAGGATCGTAGCAGCTGGTGGTCAAACTGTAGTCGACCTGCAATGCGGTTCCCTGCCGGATGATCTCCGCCTTTGAGAGATTCTGCAGCGGGGAATGGATGGCCCATTTCCACCCCTCATCAACAGCGCAGGTACCGAGCCGCACCGTTTCGGCAAATGAGGAGATAAACGGCGCACGGCAATCGGGATAGTTGGAGTAATCCACACTGTTCACTCCGATGAATATATCATGTGCCCCTATGACCTCTCCCCATGAAGCTGCCAGCGAAAGAAATACCAGATTCCGGGCAGGAACGTAAGTTACCGGCACGCTTTCACCCACGCCGCCTTTGGGGACATCAAGCGTATCATCGGTCAATGCCGAACCGCCCCATTGCCGCAGGTCAAGTTTGAATGTCCGGTGTTCTTTTGCTCCCATCGCCGCCGAGATCCTTTCCGATGCCAGCAGCTCATTCCGATGCCGCTGACCGTAATCAAAGCTCATGGTATAACACTCAAAACCTTCAGCTTTCGCCATCGCCAGACAGGTGGCGGAATCCAATCCGCCGCTCAACAGAACTATCGCTTTTTTCATTTTTTCTCTCTTCTTTTCGGGATAATATTCAATTTTCTGACCAATTTTTCCACCGCCGACACCACCTTGAGCCACCGGCTCGGTGCAACGGTTATCGCGCCTTTCGGACAAAACTCCTGACAGCAGTAGCAGCGTATACAGCCGGAATAATCAAATTTCGGCACTTTATTCTGCATTTTCAACGTCTGCGGCGGACACTTGGCGGCACACAAACCGCAGGAAATACACTTTTTGCCGTCAACTACCGGACGGGATAAAAGAAGTTTCCTCAGCATCTGCCGCATGGATACGGGAAAATATACCCCCCATTCCAAAGTTTTTTCCGGAGGCTCCGGCAACCGGATCCGTCGTACTTCCGGAACATCGCCGCAATTGCAGAATTCCGGAATAATCTGACGGTTCTTCGCCTGTTTCAATACCGGCATATCTGTCACCCCCAACACCTGCGATACTGAAGCATCCAATGCCAGCGCATCACCGGAAGCACACAGAAATCCCAACTGTACCGCCTCACCGCTGCCGGGACCATTGCCCTCCATTCCGGTAACAGCATCCAACAGCGTGATCTGCGGCTTGACCAGCAAATATATATCCAGCAGCATATCAGCAAAATCATCAAAATTCTGCCCGGCAGCCAGATGCCATGCCAGTCTTTCACTGCCGCGTATCAGACCGAAAAGGTTTTTCACCCCCAGCGTCAACGTCATCATCGCATGGGTCTTCGCTTTGGCAAAGTCGATCACCAAGTCATAATTCCGGAACTCCTGCGCCGCTTCCAGTTGATGATAACGGCACTCAGACGGCATGGAAACTTTGGTGTATGCGGCACAATTTCTGACTGTCACGCCCAGTTTTTCCAACTCCGGCATGATCCCCATGGAAGTGACAACTGCTTCCGCTGTACGTACCGCCGGATTTTCAATCACGGCGACCGCTGCTGCGCCCTGGCTGCAAAGCAGACGGCACAACTCCAGAAGTAATTGCGGATGAACCGTCGCCGGATCATTTTTCATGCGGTATTCCAGCAAATTCGGCTTGATCATCACCCGTTTTCCGGAAACACCGCCATATTGCGACAGAACCGGAAGCACTACCGCATTCAATGTCGGAACAAGATTTTCCGCTCCGTAATCCGCCGCTGATGCGTAATAAACATCCACCATATTTTCACCTCAAAAAAAAACGGAGACAGCTTCTGCACCGTCTCCGTTGACAACTGTTTATGAACAATTCAAAATGCCGGCAGGTCGATACCAAGAGAACCGGTGACCGCTTTCATCTGCTCCTGCATGGCAGTTCTGGCTGAAGCAAAAGCACTGTTGAGTGCCTCTGATAACGCACGCTCCAGATACTCCTTATCGCCCAGCATTTCCGGAGCGATCGTAATATTGCGGACGGTGAAATCACCGCCCACAGTCACACTCACGCCGCCATTGGCAGTGGAGCTGGAAAACTCCATTTTCGGCAGCTCTTCCTTGAGCTTTGCCGCATTCGCCTGCAACTCTTTAGCGTGAGACATAATTTTCATCAAATCGCCGAAACCAGCCATCAGTTACCTCCTTTGGCGGCTTTGCGCGCCGATCTCCACACCACAAACGGACCGGAAAGGAAGACTGAAGAGAACGTACCCAGAATGATACCCCACATCATCACGAAAACGAAGTCGCTGATTTCCGGACCGCCGAAAATCCACATGATGAAAACCACAATAAAGGTCGTCAAACTGGTGATCAATGTACGACTCATGGTCTGGTTGATCGAGAGATTGACAATTTCAGCAAGATTTTTGCCCTTGTTCAGCTGCAAGTTTTCACGCACACGGTCAAAGATGACCACCGTATCGTTGATGGAGTAACCGATAACCGTCAAAAATGCCGCAACGGTAGTCAAACCGATGGTTCTGCCGCTGAGCAGATAAATCGCCAGCACCGCCATCACGTCGTGGAGCAGTGCAAGCACTGACGCAATCGCGTAGGACAATTCGTAACGGAAGACAATGTACGCTCCGATACCAATCAGAGCCAGCACAACAGCCCAAACCGCGGCTTTGGTGAACTCCCTGCCGATCAGACCGTCAAGCTGCTGGATATTGGATCCATCCATAACGACCTGACACTCCGGGAAATTCTTCTGCAGCAACCCGCCGACCTTGCTCTTGGTTGTTTCGGCATCATCTTTTGAACCGCGCAAACGGATCTCCAGAAATTCACCGTTGCCGTCTTCTGAAGCAATATTGGTCTTGTAGGTGACACTCGGCTCATCGTAACCGGCACGCTTCAACATTGCCGCCATCTTGGAGGTATCACCTTTCTTGCCATAATTGAAAGTAATCGCTGAGCCGCCGGTGAAGTCAATACCCAAAATCCCCTTGCCGCGAACAGCGAAGTCTCCGATCAACGTCAGCAGCAAGACAGCACTTACACAGAGAGAATATTTCCAAATTTTGACGAAATCAAAGTTGGATGCTTTCACCAGCTGCATCATGGACAATTTTTTCAAATTGAAGAAGCGGAAAAGATAATCATAGATCAAACGGGTGACGAACACCGCAGAGAACAACGTGGAAAGAATACCGATACACAGCGTCACTGCAAAACCTTTGATCGCACCGGTTCCGACATACATCAGGATAAACGCGGTGATCAACGTGGTGATATTGGAGTCAACCACTGCGCTCAATGCCCGGTCATAACCGACATTCACCGCATTCTGCAGAGATTTGCCGCTCTTCAACTCTTCACGGATACGTTCAAAAATCAGCACGTTGGCATCCACCGCCATACCGATAGTCAGCACGATACCGGCGATGCCCGGCAGTGTAAGCGTAGAATCAAACGCCGCCATCGCTCCGAGAATCAGCAATACGTTGATAACCAGCGCGACAACCGAGATCAATCCGCTGAACCGGTAATAAACCAGCATAAAGATCGCAACAATGATCAGAGAAATAATACCGACGTAGATACCATTCTGCACGCTGGCACGGCCGAGAGTCGGGTCAGTGTCAAAGGTCGCCTGAACTTCGATCTTGAACGGGAAACTGCCGGAAACCAACGCATCGGCGATGCTTTTGGCTTCTTCTTCAGTAAAGCTGCCGGAAATACTGGCATTACCGCCGGCAATGGCATCTTTGATCTGCGGAGCGCAATAAAGTTTACCATCCAACACGATCGCCAACTGCTTGCCGACGTTGGCTTCAGTGACCCGTTTAAAGTCTTCCGCGCCCTTGGAGTTGAACTGCAGAGCGATCTCCAATTGACCGGTAGTTTCATTGCGGTGCGCCTGCGCTCTGACAATATCGCGGCCGGTCATCTCAGGAACCAGTTTGACCAGATAGCTGCGAACCAGCGGTTTGCCGTTTTCCATTTCAGTGTATTCCAAATACTCCTGATGGTTGCGGTAAATTTCCCGCTCATGCTCTGAAATAATTTTGTTGACCAGACGGAACTCCAGTTTGGCACTCATCTGGATCAAATCACGCAAAGAAGCCTTTTCTGTTTTGGAAACGATCGGCGCACGCAGCACAATACCATGATCGCCGGAAGGAGCGATTTCCGCTTCGTAAATACCTTTGCCTTCCAAACGTTTGCGAAGAGTTTCCACCGCCACATCACGGTAACGGTTAAAGTCTTCTTCCATACTCTTTTTCATCTCTTCATTCTGATTTTCATCAGGCACGAGATCCATGTAGAACTCAACACCGCCGTTAAGATCCAATCCCAGACGGATGGAGCTGGCGGCTTTTTTACGGATCGCACTGATTACGTCACGATTGTGCTGCAACCCGGGTTCCTTGACAATCTCTTTAAGGTTGATTCCGCTCTCATCAGCGGCACTGAGCAATGCTTCCGACTGGAAAAGATTACGATCCTTCGCCTCTTTTGCCTTCGCAGTTTCGATCAACTTTTTGGCATTGGCATCATCAGGATCTTTCAGCATCTCCTGAAAGACTTCATAGTAGTCCTTCTCTGACAGCGGATACATGGCAGCGGCAAAAACCGCGACCACGACCAGCACCAGCAAAGAACGCAAAAGCAACGGTTTTTTGTTCATTATTTCTTTTCCTCATTCTTTTCTTCGATCAAAGTAACCCCGTCACGGATGACCAGCACTTTGACATTTTCTGCGATCTCAACGAGAAATTCATGTTCCCGGACTTCGGAAACTTTGCCCATCACACCGCTGTTGAGCATGACTTTGGAACCTTTGACGATCTTATTGAGCATCTCCTGACGCTGACGCTGCTGTTTTTTGTTCGCACGGAACAAAATAAAGATCATCACCACAATAATCAATAAAGGGAACATATTTGCCATATTAAAGCACCTGCTCTTTTCTTTCCTGTTGCGGTGAAATTTTCCGTTCCGGCGGAAAATTTCACCGGTCTGTAGTTTTTTATATCATATTTTCAATTATTTTGCCGGAACACCAAGCAGAGTGAGGTGCTTGTCAAAGTGCGCCTCGATCTGGGCATCGTAATCAGCTTCAAATTTGTGCATCGCCTTGAAGAAACGTTCACGCAGATTTCCGGTAAGAATCGGACCGTAGTTGATGTGCAGCAGCTGACGGGCTTCCGGCATGGTCATCAATGCGGGCAGCTCGGCATCGCTCAACGTATCCAGAGCCGGGATCTTGTTGAAATCAGCCGTGATGTGGTAAAGTTTGAGCATATCCGCAACGTTGTCCAGCGCGCACTGATGCATATCGCGGTAGAGCTGAGGATCTTTGCGGGAGATGACCGTGACCGCCTCCAGCCAGCTGGTTCCGGCAGTTTTGAGGTGCAGATAGTGACGGGTCTCTCTGCCGACGGTGGGATAGACCGCAAATTTGTCACTGCCGCTGTGGACTGAAATTTTGTAATTTCCATAGTTCTGGGCAATCAGCGCGTGAACTTTGAACTGACGGTCGAACTCGTCAAGATCGCCGATATAGTCGATCGCTTTCTGAAATTCACCGATGAACCGGGGAGCCAGTGAGCTGAACTCGACCCCGCGGCGGCGCAGTTCACGCACAATGAACAAATGGTGGCTCGGCAGAGTCGGACTGCTGGTTTCGTCGATACTGATTTCCAGATCAAATTCATCTCCGCGGGCAGCTTTCAAATGTTCGTAGACCTGGAAGGCAAAATCCAGTGCGGCAGTATACATCACCGCACAGCGTTTGGCTGTCAGCTCATCCAGTTCAACAGCGACATCATCACCGAGAACGAATTTTTTACCGGCATATTCAGAAGCGACCAGAGCCTGAAGATCGGCGGGCAGTTTGCCGAAAGCTTCAGCGATCTGCGCAGCTTCCCAGTCACCGGCGGCGGCATTCATCACATCGGAAAGGTCAAGTGTGATCATCGGCATTCCGGCGGCAAGCGCGGTGTCGATGTCTTTGATCGTTTTGAGATGGTCACCGTCAGCACCGTAACCATCGCGGTAATCCTCTGCAAAAACCAGGAAACACGCATCATCGACCACATTGCGGAAAGTACGTTTGGTCATGGTCAATTCACGGATGGACTGCTGGGCAAGCACCGGAGAGATCTGAACTTTTTTGGCAGCCCGGACATGACCGACAGTCGCCAGACCGAGACGGTCGCCGCAGCCGACGGTGGTGCGGACATTGCGCAGACTTTTGGGAGCAGTCCACGGGAAATATTTACGCAGTGCCGCCGCATTGGCTTCTGAAAGTTCACATTTCAGTGCGATGCACCCGGCGTTGAGAGCGATCTTTTCACCTTCAAAACCGGCAGGGATATCCTTTTCTCCGGCGGCAACGATCAGAAGATATTTTTTCTCATCATCGCGGCACATCAGCACAGCAGCCTTGCCAAGTGCATGCACGGAATCAGCATACACCGTTACGTTTCCGGAGCTTTTCAGCACCTGACTTTTGAGTTGCGCCTCATCCTTGCCGAGGTACGCAGTCAAACTTTCTGCAATCTGTTTCATATCAAACCTTTCAATTAAAAAATGTACACAAAATACCCTATTGCATATATAATTATATTAAATATATCACTCATCCTTAATTTTTTCAACCTGCAAGGATGAGTTTTTAGCGGATTTTACAACTCACGGCGAAATACTGAGATCACACTGCGCGCCAAAATATTCCACAGCCGTTCCGTATGGGCGATCTCACAGCGTACCCGGCGTCCGACAGCAAAAGGTGGTTGCGCACTTTCAAATGCCAGTTCGACCCGGCAATACAACTGCACCGAATGAAACCCCCCGGAACCGTTTCCGTTCTGGTACATGGGAACTGTTCCGCCGTAAATCTGCAGCAATGGAGAATCTTTCAGCGGCACTGCCACCTGATCGACCGCCGAAACAGCCGCCGGATACCCGGCAATGTCATCTGCGGCATATACCCGCGCCCGGTCACCCTTCTTCAGTTTGGCGATATCCCGGTCACCGCCGTATGCGTAAATCACCATTTTCCCGGAATATATTTCACCTATTACCATTCCCCGGGGCAGATACTTTCCTTTGCGCAATTCCGATGCTTTTTCCGCCTTGAATACGCCGCTTTCCGGAGCGGTTACAGTCAAATTGGCAATACGTCTTTCCAGTTCCGCAAGTGATTTTTCATCGGATGAGATCTTTTCCAGTGTCACCTGACTGCGGGCAAAATCTTTTTCATCCACACTTTCCAATGCGTATTGGCAACGGTCGACCGCCAGCAACGCAGCCAGCTTTTTCCCGGCAAGATCAAGGGAATCTGATTTCAGCACAGCCAATGTATCACCGGCAGAAACCCTCACCGGGAACTGCGGCATGTCATTTTCAAGATATCCGCCCTCGGCAAGCGGGATCTGCAGCTGTTTTTCAGGGACAACAATACCCGGCAGCTCCATATCCCATTTCAACGGCAGAAAAAGAAATCCGCATATAACCGCTCCCACCACGGGAAAAAGTATCAGCCGCGCTTTAACAGCAGACTTTTTCGAGAGCATCCATATCGTGCGTATCTCTCTGACACACGGCAGAATAAAAACCGTCAGCACCTCAAATAACAACAGCACTGCAGCAAGAACTTTGATAAATTTATGATAGATCACCAGTATGATCGCTGTGTACAGAAATATCCGGTACACAAAAGATGCCGTTCCAAATAAAAAGAGAAACCATCCTGCCTTTTCCTGCGGTTTTTTACCCAGTTTAAGCAGCCAATACCGCCAGCACGCTTTCATATACTCTCCGGATCGGGTCATCAGATTATCCATACCGGTCAAATCACACAAAATATAATATCCGTCGTAACGGATACAAGGGTTGCCGTTTACCAGCAGCGTGGAAATAGTACTGACGGCAAAAATATAAAACATCGTAGACTTCCACGCTCCGGGCGGCAGATAAAAGTAACACAATGCCGCGATTCCGCCGGCCAGCACTTCAGCAATGATCCCGGCGGCATCGATCAGCAGACGTTCTTTCCGGGGCAACAGCCAACTGTCAGTCGTATCGGTATACAATCTCGGATAAAAGATCATAAATCCGATACCGATACCACGCACCCGGCAGCCGAAACGGATCGCCGCCAGAGAATGTGCCGCCTCATGGATGACTTTCAGCAGTACTATTGCAGCAAAATATTTCGCTGCTCCTGCCCATGACAACGTATCGGAAAAAACCGACCGCACATGGTAAAACTCCTTTGCAACCAGCACGAACCCCCATAATGCAGGGATCGCAAGCAGCAGTATGAACCATGAGGAGGCAAGAAACGACACTGCCGGGGCGATCTTCTTAAAAAACTTTTCCGGATGCCACGGCGGCAGACGGAAATACATATATGCCGCCCCCCAGCGTATGTAACGGCTCTTTTTTCTGGCATCTTCAAGCTGACGGCATTTGAAAGACATCTGCGAATACTCCGGCTCCAGCAGATTATTCTGCTGCAGGAAAAGCAGCAGCGCGGAAACTTCCTCACGCGAAACATCAATACCGGCACGGGAAAGTTTTACACAAAATTCGTCCAATTCAACAGGTTCATTCAAATATGCGGCGATCTCCGCAGCTTTTTCCGACACCCGGAAATAAGCATCCGCCTGCGGATCAAAAAACATCAGTTGATCCCGGCGGATAACGGCGATATCTTTGCGCAGCACCCCGACTTTTACCGGTTTTGTTTCCATCACAGCCCCCGGAAATAGAGGATGGCACTCTTTATCAGCCGGTATCCCAGAAACACCTTGCCGCCGGATAATTTGGCTACCCCGCGCATTCCGTAACGCAAAGTTTCAGAATTATCCGGCAACGCGCAGCGAACTGTATAACACCAGGTTTTCTGTTCTGTAAATTCCGGATATGCCGCAACCTTATCAACTGTCACCGGGATCGCATTTTCCGGAGCGGTATGCAAATAAAGCGACACTGAAAAATCATTCTGCAGGATCGAAGACTGCTTTTCGTCCACCGGTATCTCGGCAATCACACCGCTGCCGCCGTATATTTCCGCGATCCTCTCCCCTGAACGCACCGCCTTGCCGGCAAGTTTTTCTGCTCTGCCGTCGGCAAGTACCAGCACACCGTCTGCCGGAGCCGTAACAGTTGAGTGTCCGATGAACCATTCGGCTTCAGCGACCGTCACTTCAATGATCTTGCGTCTGGCAGCAAGCAGACGGACTTTGCCGAGTTTTTCCGGATCGAAAAAGGCACTGCGTTCTTCAAGAGCGATCTCGGTTTCCAATTCCGCAAGCTGACTGCGCGCCTGATCCAGACGGTACTGCAGTACCGCCGTATCATATTTGGCAATAATATCACCTTTGGCAACGCTTTCACCATCCTGACGCAGACAGTGAAGGATCGTCCCATCAAACGGTGCATAGATCACAGAACTGTCCTGCGGACGCAGCGTAAACTCTGCCGTGGCACTCTCCGGAACCCGGATGAACATTGAAGCAATAAAAATCAGCAACACCGTCAGCCAGAAAATCTTCCTGCCGGTTCCCCGTTTACGCAAACGTTTTCCCCTGCCGCAAAACCGGTGAAAATACAACGCTTCTCCGACACTTCCGGCAACCACTTTCACCAGATTTTCCACATTCCCGGAAACCTCACCGGAAAATTCCAGCAGCCAGATAAACCTGACCACCGTTCCATCAAGCACCTCCGGACACGGTAAATTCGCCGCCAGATAAACCGTCCGCTCCTTTTCCGCCTCCCCCGGCAACCCGCGATCAATGACAGATAACGGCAGTGATACATCCAGCGTTTTCAACATCTCTATCTGGTCAAGAACCAGTTTCGACCGGGGATTTTTTTCAGGAATACCGGATTGGGCAAGAAGTTCAAAATCTTTACCGTCATACTCAAACAATGCGGCACTGCGGTAATTTATCACCACTTTGGAGTCGTTGACCGCCCGCACCGCAGCATCGGCAAAATCTGCGGCATTGAAAAGATCATGCCCCAGTTTCAATATCCGGGCAAATGCCCGCAGTTTGGCAGCAGCATCTTCAATCGCCATCGCACAGTTCCCCTGTTGCTCCAGCGGTCAATATCCCTTCGGCATTGTTTATTTTCACTCTTATACGCACTGTACCTGTCCGGGGATCGGCTTGCGGAGAAACCTCATAAATAACTCCTTTGATCACATTTGAATTACTCAACCGGATCCGGAGCGTGCCGCCGGGGCGTGTCAGTTTACGATCATCCATCGGCACATTCATCACCGCCAGCAGAACACTGTCATCAATGATCCTGCACAAAGGCTGCCCGGGCCGTACCGTTTCATACTCCCGGGTCATTATCTCCTGAATTTTTCCATCAAACGGCGCAGTCACAGTGCAGTGATCCAGATGGAGTTTGGCTTCATTGAGAGCATTCAATGCCATATTTTTCTCAAATTCGGCTTTTTTCAACTCGTAATCACTGGTAAAATTCCGTTCGCGCAGCTTCTTTTTATTCTCAAAAGATGCTTTGCTGAATTCGTACGTGTCCTGCGCACGTTTGTACTCCAGAGCAAACCGCCCGGAATCCAGCTTGACCAGCACTGTTCCCTTCTTAAACTGCTGACCGATCAAAAAAGCGTAAGGTTCAAGCCGGGAATCGACCTGCGAAGAGATCACCGTTTCACGGAACGGAAACAACACCGTCCGCACCGGAACTTCCGCAACAAGCGGCAGAACCGTCAACAATAATCCGAGCAATGCCCCCAGCTTCATGCCTGAACCAGCTCCTCCAGAAGTTTTTCAAATTCACTGCGGAACGCTTCACTTTTGACCGGCAGATCTTCAGGCAGCGGCAACTCAGAGACCGCGTTCAACGCCTGTTCCTGCGCCGGATCTTCATACCACGGCAGCCTCTCAGCTCCGGCATCACCGTCGATGTAAAGCGATTCCGGTACGGTCAAAGGTGCATCTCCGCGCACTTGGATAAGAGCATCACTGCTGCTGTCTGACAGCTCATCTCCGGAACTCAACGCCGCCGGATTTATAACCCAGCCGAAGTCAGCAACCGAGCTTTCACGCACCGGATCATCAATGGTCATCGGCAGATATTTCAGCACATCCGATTGAACCGCGCCGGAAGCAAAAGTTAATTGAAAACTCTCTGTTCCCGCCATGCCATCCATCATGCCCCTGCCCGGATGCAGCATTGAATGAACAACCAATTCCGGATAACTCATCGTATAGATATCACCGTAAACCGGTGACGTACCATTGATGAGCAAGCCGCCCTGAATCGCCGGAACGATCCCGGTAAACTCCGGATTCAATCCGTCTGAATAAATACCGCCTGCCGGATTGTTCGGCAGCATATACAATACGGCGGAATCATTAGTCGCCTGATAATTGCTGTCGCTCAACGTGACCGTAATATCGTACTTGCCGACAGCGGCAAAGACCTGACCGTTCCAGTTCACAGGAACATCGACTCTGTTGCCGTGAATATCAGTATAATACGCGCTTACAGTACCACTCTGGTCGCTGCCGTCATAATAGTACGGAGAATCGGTCACATATGTGATAAGTACATCCGCAGCAGAGATTTGAGCGTCTGTTCCGTTATACGGCACATCAGGCAGCTGGTAGTTGCCCATATCCTCCCCGGTAATATCCCAACGGGTATTATTAATGGTGTCAGCATCCTCAACATCAGGTGAATTATACTGCCACTGGGCGTTGATTTGAACATCATCACCGGCGACGATACCGTTCACCGTGATATTTGCATCGACATCAACGGTTCCGTCGTAGATCTTATCCGTCGGAAGATCGACAGTCACATCAAGAATTTTCGGAGTGATATTGCCGGTTCCGGTGTAGTTGTAAACCAGATTGTAGTTCCCGGCATCAGCTCCAAGCAATGACAATCCGTCATACACGGTGACGACTTTGCCGTTCCCCGCATTTTTATCGGCAAAATGAGCATCCGCGCCATTCACATCCACACTCAGATCATCTCCGGAAACCATGTTACCGGCAACGGCACCGGTAAGAGTGGCGGTATCATTGCCGTCATAAATTTTATCGGCAACCGTGAAGCTCACCTCAAGATCAAGGCGGCTGATATTGCCGGTTCCGGTGTAGTTGTAAACCAGATTGTAGTTCCCGGCATCAGCTCCAAGCAATGACAATCCGTCATACACGGTGACGACTTTGCCGTTCCCCGCATTTTTGTCGGCAAAATGAGCATCCGCGCCGCTCACATCCACACTCAGATCATCTCCGGAAACCATGTTACCGGCAACGGCACCGGTAAGAGTGGCGGTATCATTGCCGTCATAAATTTTATCGGCAACCGTGAAGCTCACCTCAAGATCAAGGCGGCTGATATTGCCGGTTCCGGTGTAGTTGTAAACCAGATTGTAGTTCCCGGCATCAGCTCCAAGCAAAGACAATCCGTCATACACGGTGACGACTTTGCCGTTCCCCGCATTTTTGTCGGCAAAATGAGCATCCGCGCCGCTCACATCAACACTCAGATCATCTCCGGAAACCATGTTACCGGCAACAGCGCCGGTAAGAGTGGCGGTATCATTGCCGTCATAAATTTTATCGGCAACCGTGAAGCTCACCTCAAGATCAAGGGTATTGACCTGGAAATTCGCCCCCCGGTACTCAATGTCGTAGTTGGCATTGTTGGCATTGGTCAACGTTCCCTGCCCGATGACATACGTTCCTGCCGCCAGATTACCGGAGGAACTGAATTCCGGAGAGATCAGCTGCAGTTCACCGGCAAGCGTTTCCCCCGTCACCACATTCAACGCAGTATAGGTAAATACCGGAACCGCATCACCGTAAGTCATGTGCTGCATGGGCTCTGCAGTTACAGTAACTGAACGTTTACCGACTTCCAACGTACCGAAATACGTGGAAATATCATAGTTTCCGGCAAGTGTTCCGGCATTCAGCGTATAAGTAAAGGTATTCAAACTGGTTCCGGCATTGGTCTGTGTACCCGTAACGGTAAATACCGCACCCTCACCGGCCGCGAACCCATCACCGCCGACAGTAACGGTACTGTTGGTCAATGCCGTACCGTCGTAGACCTTGTAATCACCATCTGAAATCAGAGAAACGGCACGTTTGGTGATTTCGATGGATGCGTTCTGATCGATATCCAAATCAAATTTACCGGTGACATCGCTGCCGTTATGAGTGATCGCCGTGGTAACGGAATCAAATTTGTAGACCCCGACATCTTTTGAAGATGTGGTTATTCCGGCGGTGGAGATCACCGTATTGAAAGCAGCGACTGCAGCCGGAGTGATCACCGTACCTTTGGCTGTGGTGTACACCACCTCTGCGGTCTTTACCTCACCGTCATATTTGTACGATGCACTTTGCGGAGCCACGTCAAGATAAACCTTTCCGGAAACAGCTCCGACAAAAAACTCATTCACACCCAGAATTTCTTTTGCGGATGCCCGGTGACTGCCGGTCTGATCGTCAATGATGATATCCGTGGCATAGGGTGCGGAAACGGAGTTGCCCCCAAGATCTTTCCAACTGCCGGAGTGATCGAAGAAAAGGTACTCCCCGCCATTGTCTCTGGCTGTCAATGTACCGGAGTACCCGGCAATATCCTGATTGTTCACCTGAATGACACCATTTTGTAAACGCGGAGAATTTGTTCCGAATACCCGCAGGGTATTGTCACTTGAGTAATCCAGCTGCGTTGAACCGGTCGTGACAGCAGGTTCAAATGTTTCCCCGTCGGCACCATCGGTGATCTCACCGTAAATTGAATGGATCACATTCAGTGCCACTTCGGTATCCGCCTGATTGTCAACATAAATATCAGCAGCACTGCCGGAAGCGGTATTGGTATTGCCGTAGACGATACTGTTGAGAATGTTCAGCGTGGAATTTTCACTGTGCTGCAAATAAAGTCCGGCACCGGTATGGGTATTGAGCGAATTACTGCTGTTGCCGGTAACAGTGGAGTTGACCACATTAACGGTGAAAGAATCTGCCTGCAGATAAACCGCTCCGCCATCATCCAGCGCGTAGTTGCCGGTAACAGTGGAGTTAACTATATCCAGCTCCACCGCACCGTGCGCATAAATACTGACCGCTCCGCCATTGCCGTAGAGAGCTTCACTGCCGGTAATGGTAACATTTTCCAGACTCAATGAAACATCACCGATGGCGGTAATATCTATCGCGCCGCCGTTACCGCCGGCAGAACCATTCTGCAAAGTCACCCCGGCGATCTCAAGCTGAATGTCATCAAAAGTACTGACACTGAATATTGAATCACTGCCCTGACCGTCGATGATGGTATTGACCGTACCATTGCCGATGATCGTAAGCGACTCTTCAATATCCAGCACGCCATTATCCAGTTTGATGATCTGCCCGTTCAGTGCGGAATCAAAGATGATCTCATCCTGACCGTCATTGGCATTGGCAGCTTCGATCGCTTCGCGCAAACTGGTGACACCATCGGTATCATCGACAGTATCTTCTGCTGTATCGACGGTATAACTGGTCAGATTGTGGGTGAATCCGTCAACTCCGACTTCTCCGGTTTCAACGATCCCGGAATTATATTCCAGAACCCAGTTGCCTGATATTCCACTAATATCACAGCTCGCTGCCACATCCGCGCCGCTGGCATCGGAAATCATATTGACCAGAGCTTTGCCGGCGACACCGGAAGCAGTATTGCATGAGTAGAGCAGGATATCACCATTTTCAGTAAGATGTTCACCGATCTCCTGCCACGCTTCAGCATCAAAATTTCCCGAATCAATGCGTTCACCATTGACTGAAATGTACCCTTCATTGCCGTGAGTGAGCAAATGGATGGCGGAATATTCCGTACCGCTTTGATCCAAATATTCATTGATTTCCGCCAGACCGGTACCATTCTGCAAAACCAACACATCCTGTCCCGGCTGCAAACTGTCAATGACGGCATCCTTATCAACGACAGAACCGTTGATGATCACCAATTCTTTGGCAGCAGGCATTCCGCCGTTGATCAGAGCATCGATTTCAGCATTCACACCGGCAATATCTTCCGGAGAAACATTCTGTGTCATTTCCGTAACGACATCTGCCGGATTTTCCGGAGGAGCATTTTTCAGGGCATCCCGCTCCATTTGCGCCTGACGGTCGTTTTCACTGACCGCAGCATTGGGATCGTACTGCGATGCATCTGCGGCGTCGATGATCTCTGCCGCCGCTGCTGCTTCAAACAGCACGCGATCCTCAAGTTTGAATATTTCAAGTTCTTTCATAACTCAATGAACTCCTCACTTGACAGACTTCACCGTGGGATCGACCGGAATCACCGGAACATTGGGATCGTTTTTCACAGACGCTTTCTCTGCAACTTTGACCGCAGGAGCCTTCACGGCAGGTTTGACAACCGGGGCCGCAGGAGCTTTCACGGCGGGTTTGGCAACCGGGGCCGCAGGAGCTTTCACGGCGGGTTTGGCAACCGGGACCGCAGGAGCTTTTACAGCGGGTTTGACCGCCGGGGCCGCAGGAGATTTCACGGCAGGTTTGACTGCCGGGGCCGCAGGAGATTTCACGGCGGGTTTGACTGCCGGGGCCGCAGGAGCTTTCACGGCGGGTTTGGCAACCGGGGCCGCAGGAGCTTTCACGGCAGGTTTGGCAACCGGGGCCGCAGGAGATTTCACAGCGGGTTTGGCAACCGGGGCCGCAGGAGCTTTTTCGGCAACTTTTTCTTTTTTACTGTTTTCAAATTCCGCTTTGGCAGCAGCGAGCTCTTCAGCGGCGCGGCTGCGTTCAGAAGCAAGTTTTGCTTTCAACTCATCCACGGTGACCTTGTGAAGATTTTCAATACCCAGAGTATTCAGCACCCGGTAATAGGAAACATAGTAGTTACCGATGGAAAGATACTTTTCGATCTCAGTTTCCGCCGTTGCAAGACGCATGTGCGCCAACTCCAACTGGGACAATTCACCGGAAATCTTACTGCTTTCTTCAGCTTTGGCAAGGTGTTTGCGGTAAACATTGTTGGCACGCAGATCAATATCCAAACGCTCTCTGGTCGCCACCAGATTTCCGTGGGCGATACGCACCTGCGCCATAACTGCGATCGCCTGGGCATAACTGCGGTACTCTTCCGCATCGACCTGCGCGCTGAACGCCATATAACGGGAGATCTGCCGCGGCAGAGTCAACAGATTATATGCAGCACGAATGCCAAGTTCAATCCAGCTGTTATGATAGAGGAAACTGTTGTTGCTGTTGGTAAAATCAATAAACATCCGCACGTTGGGGAACATGGATACGATCGTCTTGCGGCACTCAAGAACGTTGATGTGCTTCTGCATGTCGATCTCAAAAAGTTCCGGGCGTTTCATCAGAGCGATCTGCTCCATAAGTTCCATTTCGGGGAAGGTGAAATCCGGAATCTTATCCAGCAGAGTATCATCAACTTTGATTTTGGCATTGGGATAAAGACCGAGCAGAGAACGCAGTTCAACACAGCTGTTCTCATAGGAACGGATATAGTTGGTCAGGCGTTTTTCCATCTCCACAAAACGTTTTGCTTCGTCAAATGCACGGAATGGGGTGATCTCACCGGCTGCTCCCATTTTTTCGATAAGCTGATAACGGTTTTTGCACTCTTCAAGCAGTTTTTTGGTGATGCTGATCGCCCGTTGGGAAGCAGCAACCTGGAAGTATACCCGGACAGTGTCCAGCACCAGATTCTGTTCCGCACGGCGGGTATACTGCTGACGCAGCAGCATCCGGTCATTCGCCTGACAGGTGTTGAAAAACGCCAGACCGAAGTCCACCACGCTCAAAGCAAGATCGATATTCAGATAGTTGACCGTACGATCCTGACTCTGGCTGTAGGAGTATGTTCCGGGACCGTATCCCTGCAGCTGACGGCTGCTGGACGCCGGAGTATTGTCACGATGATTAAGATTGTTGGAAATATTGAGTTCCGGAAGCATACCGAGGATCTCAAAAGTACGCATTTCTTTGGAAACTTTCTCCTCAAGACCGGCAACTTTCAGATCAAGATTGTTTGCCCGCGCCAGAGCAAAACACTCATTGAGCGTCAAAACTTTGCCTTCAGGGATGTTGCTGTACTTCGCTTTTTCAAAGTGAGCTACAGTTTTGGCAAGACGCTCTGCCTGATAGTCATCGAACGATTTGCATCCGGCAAGAACGAGGACACCCATGCCGATCACGGCGGTTAACAACTGCTGACTGATTTTCATTTTTCTGCTCCTTTATGATATATAGTTGTTTGGAAAAACTTTATGGTTCTCTGATCGCCTCATCCAGCGATTTGATCAGCGGGTGAACAACATATTCAAGCACACTGCGGGTTCCGACTTTGATCTCCGCCTGCACTTCCATACCGGGGATCAACCGGAAATTGCCGTGGACATTGCGCAATTTGCTTTCCGGATCAAGTTTTACCCGTGAACGGTAGTAGGTACGGGCGGAATCCATCTCCATCTCATTTGCCTGCTTCTGAAAGGTATCTTCACTGATCGTGCGGATTTTGCCGGATAATGTACCGTGTTTCTGAAAGGGAAAAGCGTTAAGTTTGATACGCACCGGGAAATCGCTTTTTACTTTACCGATATCCTGCGAGGGTATCTCCGCCTCGACTTCGATCTCACAGTTGATCGGTACCAGCGTGATGAGGGCTTCCGCTTCGCGCACAGCAGAACCGACCGGGAAGTTGGCGATCTCATGCACGATAGCATCACAAGGCGCGCGCAGCAGAATATACTGATTGAGCTGCAGAACTTTATCCAGACTTTTCTTGATGGTGGTCTGTGACTGCTCGGCAGCGACAAGATTCTCCACCACATCCTTTTTCCACTCGTTGACAAAGGTTTGTTTCTGCGCTTTGTTGGATTCTATCTGATGACTGCCCTCGCGAAGAGAGTTTTCCAGTTTGGAAATTTCCGCTTCCTGCTGCTGATAACTCAAACGGTATTGGAGCAATTCGACCTTGGTACCGGCTTTGTTTTTGGCAAGTTTTTCCTGCATTTCCACCAGTTCTTTCATGTTGCCGAGCCGTTCGCGCTGTTTGGCAAGCTGGTCGCGTGTGGCAGCGATATTGGTTTCGATCTGGCGGATCGACTCATCAAAATAACGGATCTTTTCCTGATAGTAAAGCTGCCGTTTCAGAAAAATATCCCGCTGATGCCGTTCGTCTTTGCTGGATTCCATGCGGAAATCCTCCGATTTCCGGCAGGCAGGGCAGATATCCGGAGCAGCGGTTCCGGAAATATCAAAACTGCATTGCGTACAGATCCAGCGGATCCCCGGATCATACTCTTTACCGATATACTCGGCATGCCACCGCTCATACTGCGCTTTGATGCTCTTATACTCGCTGGTGAGACGTTCCTCTTCGGCTTTATTGATCGTTGGGTCGAAAGTCATGAGCAGCTGTCCCTCTTTGACCACATCGCCGACATGGACATCTATACTTTTGATCACAGTACGGTCAAGCGGTTTCATCACGATATTCTGATTCACCGATACCAATTTGCCTTTGCAGTCCACGATCACATCCACTCTGCAGAAATACGATGCTATCAGCGAACCGAAAAAGAACACGACCCCGATCCACACCCCCAATTTAGCAGCGAACGGAACCGGACGCATGGCGATTTCCACAGCATCAGGCTGAAAATCCACTGCCACGTTGTTGAGTTTTTCTTTTCTGCTCATCGGTTGATATTCCTTTCCATCTGCTGACTCCAGAAGTCCTTATAGATCCCGGGACGGCTCAAAAGCTCACGGTGCGGAGCAAAATCATCCAACTCACCTTTATTCAATACGATAGTCTTATCTGCGCCGCTGACAATGGACAACCGGTGCGAAATGATCAGCACCGTTCTTCCCGAAGCGATTCGGGGCAAATTCTCCTGAATGACATTTTCGCTTTCCGGATCAAGCGCACTTGTCGCCTCATCAAAAATCAGAATACGCGGATTGGTCAGCAGCGCACGGGCGATCGCCAGACGCTGTTTCTGACCGCCGGAAAGGTTGGAGGCGTTCTCTTCAAGCATGGTATCGTAACCTTTAGGAAGATTCTGCACAAATTCATCGGCACCGGCAAGACGGGTTACGGCAATGATCTCATCCAGCGTTGCGTGACGCTTGGTCAGACTCAAGTTCTCACGTACCGTACCGCTGAAAAAGTAATTTTCCTGCAGCACCACACCGATGCTGTTGCGCAAATGCACCTTGTCGATCTCACGGATATCAATACCGTCGATCTTCACCAGACCGCTCATAACCGGATACAATCCCTGCAGCAGTTTGGTCAAAGTCGTCTTTCCCGAACCGGAACGCCCGACGATACCGATAACCTGCCCCGGTTCAATGGTGAATGAAAGATCGCGAATGATCATCGGCCCATCCGGAGTATAGCGGAAATTCACATGGTCAAAGGCAATCTGACCGCGGAACGGAGTACGGACGCCGCCGCCGGCATGTTCCGGACGGGTGTTCATCACATTGCCGAGCATCTGTATGGATATGGATATCTGCTGATATTCGTGAACCAGACTGACCAGTTTCACCAGAGGTCCTGTGACCCTGCCGGAGATCATCTGAAACGCGATCAATGCGCCGACCGACATCGTGCCGTCAAATACCGACATCGTACCCAAACCGATGACAGTAACATTCATCATCATCTCCAGATATTGACTTAACGTCTTGGCTGTGATGGAAATTTTACCGACCCGGAAATACGCATTGACAGTAAACGCGGTCGTATCCGCCCATGCCTCTTTCTGAACCGGTTCCAGAGAGAGACTTTTCACCGTACGCATACCCTGAATGGACTCCACCAGCATACTCTGGCGTTTACCCTCAGCAGCGTAAAGATCCTGCAGTCTCCGCTGGAACGGCTTGATCAAAACCCCGATAACCACCGCCATCGCCGCAGCAAAAGCCAGTACCACGCAGGTGAGTTTCACACTGTACATCAAAAGGAACGGTACAAAAATGAACAAGCTGGTCATCTCCAGAATGGTGAAAAACAGACTGCCGGAAAGGAACCCGCGGATCTTCTCTGTCTGCTGCATGTGTTTGAGCAGCACTCCGGAAGGAACCCGGTCAAAAAAGTCTATCGGCAATTTCATAAGTTTGTCAAAGACTTTGGTCGCCGTGGCAATATCTATTTTATTGGTGGCAAAAAGCAGCAGATACCCGCGCAAATACTCCATGATCCCGTTGAATATCAGTATCACGCAAATCGCCACGATCAAAACATTCAAAGTATTGTAACTCTGGCTGACCAGCACTTTATCCACAATGATCTGGAAGAAGAGCGGCATCACCAGTGCCACTACATTTATCATCAGCACCGCAAACGCGATATGACCGAAAACTCCCTTGAGTTTGAGAAATTCAGGAACGAACCAGAGCAGACCGAATGGCCGCTCTTCGTCAAACATTTTGTAGACTCTTTTTATCATGTATCCGGCGCCGGAACACATATTCAAATAGGTCTGCTTATCCCACAGCAAAAAACGTTCCCCGGGAGGCGGAGGCGGAGAATTCGGGTCGATCACTGCCAGTTGACCGCCTTCCGGAGTATCCCGGTAGCCGCAGATAATGACATGTTTGCCGTCTTTACGGACGGCGATGGCGGGGAACGCCTTACCCATGCCGCTGAAAACTTTCCACGGCATTTTCACCCGGGCGATCTTGAGGGAGTTATCGTTGCCGATACGGATGATCTGGCGCGGAGTCAATTCATCGCTGGAAACGGCATAGTCGTGCATTATCCGGCGGCAATTCAGATTGAGCCGGTGATGATTGGCAACTGAAACGACCGCATAAACTGACGAGTGGCGGCGGGAATCGAAGTCGCGCAAGTTGGAAAAGGTGATCAGCGTCCCTTCGGCGATCTGCAGGAACTGCTCTTTATTGAGCATCACCGTGGCAGGACCGTTATTACCTCTGGGGTTGAAAAGTCCCACCTTATCTCCGGCGAGCTGCGCAGTATTGACCACGACCACATAGTGATTGTTTTTGAGCAGTGCCAGTGCCGGACCGGAATAATTTTTCAACTCTGAAAGCTGAACCCGGCTGGGCTGATACTCCATGGCATCGCCGACTTTAAGCAGAGCATTCACTGAATCCCGGTCGTACAAGGCCAGTATTTCCGGAGTAACGATACCATCCCAATCCGGGTTGAGATGCATCTGCTTCAATAATTCTTTGAGACAATCAAGTCCGCTGCGCTGTATATTATCCATTAAAAAAATCTGAAACCAAAAAACTTCAAGTGTTCAAAACATAATTCAATGTTTTAATATAACGTTCTGCCAATATTTTTTCAAGGCAGAAACACTTAAAAAACTGTTTTTTGTTTCCCGCAACAAAATATCTGCCGGAAAGTTACTTGCCAAAACTCAAAATAAAATTATTTGTATTTTTATGGTATCACTTTTCTGAACACGATCAACCCTGTAATAAAAAAACAATATTTTCATGCAAAATATCACCATTTGCATTTTTATTCAAAAAAAAAAAATGGCGAGAAATCCGCTTGTTATATCCGGCAATCAATTCAATATTAATTTTATTCTGACAATTATTTCACAACAAGGGTTTCTCCCGCGTACGCGCATTAATACCGGTTTGGTAATTGCAGCACTTTTTGATCAAGCCTCTCTAACGGGGAAAACAAAAAACATAAAGGAAGGCAGAAGAAAATGAAAAAATCTCTCCTCACAGTCGGTGCCGCATGTATTGCGGCAGCAAGCATGATGACAGGATGCGGCAGCTTTGAACAGCAGGCTCCCAACGCATATCTGAACCAGCTCAATACTTTTATTGACAAAGCTCAAGGTCTGGAAAACCACACCCGCCAGCCGGAAGCATTTGTCATCCCCAACGCCCTTCTCAGCTCAACCAAAGCCCACTACACGGCAGTCGCCGGGGCCGCGCTTGACTCCATCGAACTGCGCTACGGTCAAGCCGATGAATTGTATGTTGCCAAAGTCGCTCTCGACCCGAACTACCTCGGCGAATGGAACGCTTTGAGAAACGCGGATAAAGATGCTGCGGCCGCAGATAAAGCCGCCGGAGTGCTGAAAAAAGTGATCGCCGATGCTTACGCCACCTACAAGACCCGCAACAAAAAAAGCGTCGATGGTCTTTACGATTCCGTGGTCGGCGCGGTTGCCCAGGCGGACTACATCTACTACAAACAGGCAGTGAAAAAAGGTGATGCCGATGAGAAAATTTTCACCGAATTCAAAACCTGGTGTGAACTCGGTGCCAAAAATGTCAAACGCGTAGCCGCTGAAGAAGCCAAAGTTCAGGCTGAACGCGCAAAGAAAGTCGAAGCTGCCAAAAAAGCCGCCGAAGCTGATAACCGCAAAGTCGAACTGGTCATCAAATACTACAGCAGCAAAGCGGCACTCCCCGGCATCCGGATCGGAGTTGAAGAATTGAAAAAATCTCTTGACCCCAACGTTGCCAAAATCGCCATTCCGATCATCGAAAAAGCTCTCATCGACACAATGGTCAAAAACATGGAAGAAGCCGCGAAAGAGTGGCCGCAGGTCACCACTGTCATCTCCGATGCCATTCCGCCTTTCCAGATGCCGAAATTTGATGCCACCGGAATCACCGTGTTCAACATCAAAGCAAAAATGGGAAGCTATACCGATGAAGTTTCCAAGAGTCTGAGTGACTGGAATAAAAAAGCTTTCGGTCCGTATTATTACTCTTTGGAAATCGCCGGAAAACGCTTCAGTTACACTCTCAAAGCATGGGGTTGGCAGCTTGAAAGCTATCAGGCTTACAAAGACGCTGCCGCTGAATAACACTGAATCGCAACAGGAAAGGATTTTCAGATCCTTTCCTGTTGTCCGTCAATACAATGGAATGAAACCCATGAAAAACAAATTTTCTCTTTTTTTCGGAGGAGCCATTGCGGCTCTGATCCTCTGCTCCTGTTCCTCTTTTGAACCGACCACCAGTTTGGAACAAGCTCTGGCGCATGTGGAAAACGATATAGAGTACCACAACCGGGAATTTATAAAAAAACATCCCGTCGGAGCCTCCATGCGCGTGCCTGATATCAGTAAAGTCGGAAAACTCCGGTTCGCATTTGAGTTCCAACCGGGCAACAACGAAGATAAAGACACCAATGCTTCACTGCATCCTGAAGGCCCGCAAAAGGATGTATGGAATGCTTTCACACGTGAATTTGAGAATGCCATTTCCGGCAGCAACCGCTTCCTTGCCGCCCAGATCAGACACGGACTTGCCGATAAAAGTCTACGTAAAGCAGTTCACAACGGTACAGCCAAAGCGGCAGATTTCGATCCTTCAGAATTGAGAGAGATCGACGTGATCCTCAATCTGGTGCCGATGCTTTCAAACTCTTCGGTATCCAAAGGGAACCAGCGTACCACCACCTACACTTTCAAACTGACCTGTGCGCCGGTCGATCCGAAAAACAATTCTCCTCTTGCAGATTTCCAGTCCTTCTCCGTCAGGATCAACAGCGACATCAACTCTTTGACCGACAGATTCGGCAGAACCAAAGTCGGTTTGAAATTTGATGACATGCGTGCCGGTTCCGGAGCCAACCGGATGTTTCAGGATTTTCTGCTTCGTCAGGGACGGGCAATCATCGTACAGTTCTTCGCCCACATGTACAAAATCTTCCCCGTTGCCGGCATGGTATCCGATATTGATGAAGACGGCAGAGCTGTCTTTGCCTGCAGCCGCGCTGACGGTTTGCAGCAGAATATGGAATGTGTCATTTTCGCAAAGAAAAAAGGCAGTGAAAGTGCCCCTGTCGCACTCTACAATGCTTCTGTCACAATGCTCAGTCAGACCGGCAAATCCACGCTGCAGATCTGGCGCAAAGCTGAGACCAAAAGAGCGTTGAAGATCATCGCTCAAGTCGAAGCCGACTTTGAAGAAGCCAAAGAAGAGTATGACTTTTTCGCCGCCGCCGACGGATTCGCCGAATGGCCCGATTTCATCCAGCAGCAGAATACCAAAAGTGGAAAATGATTTATGAATAAACAACTGATAACTCTCTCCGGCGGTGCTGCTGCCGTGCTGTTATTCGGATGTACCACCAATAACACCACCATCAACAATAACAATACCACCAGTCAGAGTACAACCATCGTGAAAAGCGGTGTTCAGTATGCCGATACGGATACTCCATCATTCAATATCGATGATGTCATCAAAAAGATGGGCAGACGCAGAATGCGCAGCGGCTCATCCGCAGATGCCGGGGTCTGGGTAGTTTACAAAGTCAATATCGGCAATGCCCAGGATAAACAACAGGCTCTGGCTCTGGCGGAGATCCGGGCAAAAAGGTCTATCGGCGAATGGATGCAGTCGACCATCTCCAAAAAATCAGCTTCTCAAAGTCATCAGGAAGTCAATGGTGATACTGTTGTAAGCACCTCAGTCTACAATTCACTTACCAAAGTGAATTCTGAAGCGTTCCTCCGCGGTGTGACCTTTCACTCATTTACTGCCGACGGCACAGAAGCCTACTTCTATGTGACCGGCAAAATCGTTGACCGTTCTGCGGAATTGGAGGCGCAGCTGAAAGCCGCGCCCCCGGGTGTTGTGCGTGCCGTCGGATTCGGCATCATCGCCGACGGAAAAATCGCCCCCGCCAAGCGTCAGGCGATGCAGTCTGCCAGACGCAACGCCGTCGAACAAGTGATGGGCACGACCGTTATCGGTCAGAGTCAGTTGATGGACAATGATAAAGCGAAATCCAAAGTCATTTCCCAAACGGCCGGCAACATCAAAGAGTACCGGATCGTCAAAGAGGACAGAGACGGGATGAATTACCAGATCATCATCAATGCAAAAGTTGATGAAAAAAGTCTGCTCGACAACTACGCGGCAATGGTGCGCTCCATGGGCAATCCCGGTTTTGCCATCACTGCACAAGATCCGGATGTCAAAGCCGCACTCGGTGATTTTTTCGCTACTCTCGGCTTCAAAGTCACCGCCAATCCGGCAGACACCCAGTTTCTGGTAGATGCGGACTGCAAATACATCCCGGTGTATGACGACCATTACGGAAAAGGTCTCCAAATCGATGTTTCATTGAAAATAGTGGATGTAAAAAACCGGCAGCAGCTCCTTTTTGCCCAAAACAATCCCCGCTTGAGCTCCACGTATTCCGGTAATTTGCAGCAAATCCGTAAAATGGCAGCCGGACGTGCATTTAAAAGCATAAAAAAGGAGCTGCATGAAAAGCTCAACAAAGTGGTCATGGACTGGGTGCTTAACGGCAGAGAGGTCAAGGTCGTTTTCAAAAACCTGCCCGCCGGTGAGCTGGATGAAAAACTTGCCGCGATGATCAATGATGTTCCCTGTGCAAAATTCCTTGCCAGAGAACGCAATGGCAATACACTGACCCTCAATTGCTCCTATGTCGGTCCCAGTGCCGATTTTGAGGAGTTCCTGCGGGAACGGATGACAAAAGATCTGCCGCAAGGTACAGTTTTGCCGGTAACCGGAAAAATAGAACTCAACGGTATTGAGTTTTCATTTTAACCATCAATAAAAAAGAAAGGAAAAAACAATGTTCAAAAAAACAATCTTCGCGCTGGCACTTGGCTATTGCCTTGTGGGTGTGGCTCAAGAGGCTTCCGACCTGGCAGAAAAGCCCGGTGATGCAGAAGTAGAGGTAAAAGTCATTGATGTCGACAAAGAACTCGGCAAAATCAGAAGAAAAGTCCGCAAAGCCGGTTACACCGCTGTAGCTACCAGCGATATCGGTGCGAACCCCACCACCAGAGATTACGTTATCAACCGCCGTATCGCATTTGATCAGGCTGATTTCAAAGCCAAACAGGCGATCGCAAAAAACCTGGTTCAGACCATCTCCAGCAAAATGTCCTCCAGCGAAGTCGCTTCCCACGGCGGTCTGAAGGCTTCTGATGTGGAAAACGATCCGGCTCTGGCGGAAACAATCAACAAAGAAATCGATAAAGAACTCGAGCGCATGGGCGTTGACCTCAACGATAAAGCCGCTGTGGCAAAAGCCATGCCGAAGTTGAAAGGTAAAGAAAGTTTCCAGAAACAGATCACCATTGCCTCACAGGCTTATCTGGTCGGCGTATCTGTCTACGCTTCTGCCTCCAGTAAAGATAAAGTTGGTGTTCTCGCCTATTCCAGCAAAACTCTGCGTGACATTGCTGCCGGTATGGTCAATGGCAACATTCCCAAATACGCACCCGGCATGTCGGTGGATGATTATTTTGAAACCGTGGAAGATCAGCTTGCCAATACCTATGGTGTCCGCGTGATGATCGACGAAAACGGCGAACCCTGTCTGATTGCATTCGCGCAGAGAGAGATCCTCTCTTCAGAAAGTTCCGCCAAAGAAAATGCCGGTGATGCTGCTTCTGCAATGATCCGTGAATTTGTCGGTACCGCCGTGATGCTGAAAAAATCCGAAGAATCCGGCCGTACTCTGGCTTACATGGAACCCGTTGATGCCACTGACAACAAAGCTGTCGCCACGGCTTTTGCCAAAGTTACTGCCGAAGCCAAAGCTGAAGCTGAAGCTATCGACTTTTCCGGTATTGAAGAATTTGACAGCGGCATCATCCGTCTGCCTTCCGGTGACAAACTTGCCTGGGCAGTCAAATACTGGACTCCGCGTGCCGCCGCCGCTGCCTCTCAGGCAAACGCCCAGGGCGAACAGCAGCGTGTCAATCTGAAAGCTAAAGGTGTCGGCAACTTCAAACCTGCCAAACCCGCTGCCAAACCCGCTGCCAAACCCTCGAAACGCCGCAATGCCGGTGCCGATGGAGTTTCCGGCGGAACTCTTCCCATTCTGTAAGTTCTGAAACCATGCCTCTGCAATTCCCCTGCCGGGAATTGCAGAGGAAACCTCGCACCGAAGGCAACTTATGAAATCGATATTCTTTTCTCTGATTTCCATACTTTCGCTTTTCACGGTAAATATCCGTGCTGAAGATTGCATGGATTTTTATGATGATAATCAGGAAGAACTGGTCCGGAAAAAATTTACCGTAACGTCAAAATACATTTATGCAGTCGGACAGGCGGAAAAAATCTCTTCTGACAGTATGGCATTTGAGATGGCAGAAAACGATTGCGCGGTACGGTTGGCTGATCTGATAAAAAAAGAGATAAGATTTTCCGACTCTCCGGTAAAACCCGGAGAAAAGCTCCAAGATGCGATTTTTTTCAACTGGCGGCAAACCACAACACTCAAATATACCGCAAAAAACCGGATCGTACTTGAACGTTTCATCAGTGGAAAATATGCTTATTTTGCCGCAGCTTACAAACTTGATGATGTCGTATTTGAAATAAAAACTCCTATTTCATGGGAACAGATTTACACTGCGTTGGCGAACAATCCGGATAAACGCGATGAATTGGTATTTTATGAAATAATTCCGGAAACGGAATTGAAAAATTATACCGGTAAACCCAATAACAATATTGCCCGCCGTTACGGAAAAAATTTCGCGGCGATGTTCGCAGGGGCAGATGTCCCGCCGATCACTCACCAACAATACACTGCATTGAAAAAGACAAGTGCCCAAATGACTTCTGCCACACCTTTCACACGTCTTGTCAGATTCGCAAATTTATTACCGTATGATCAACACATCTGCAATTTGCTGGCAGAAAAATTTACTGCCATGCAAATGCCGCGCTGCGCAAAGATAATGACCCGACGTGCCGCCGAAAGTCAGAAATTGACCGTCATAAAACCGGCTCCGGTCGTCAAGCCGCAACCGCAGACAGTTCCGGATGTGAAACCGGAGAAAGAAAAAAATGCGATTCCGGATGCAAAACAAAATGCGGCAAAGAGTGATAAAAAAACACTCCAGGTGCAGAAAAAAGCTCCGGAAGAAGAAGGAAAAAATGTTCCGGAAGTAAATTCTGCTGCAGAAAAAAAGTTACCTGCAACTGAAAACACCAAAAACGATTTTCTCAAATTTCTATAAATCAAGGGATAAAAAATGCTGCTGAATATTATTTTTGCTGTCATGATCATCTTTTTGATGGTCGCCGTTTTCATCGGAATGTGGAAACTGGGAAAATGGATGGTCATTCCAATTCAAATCATTTTATTCGCATTGCTGATCTTTGTCGTTTTCAAGGTCTTTGCAACCAGAGAAAACGCAGAAAAACTGCACGCTGAACTGGAAAAATCCGGTATTGCTGAAGTTGAAAAAGGTGCTGTCAGCGGTGCGATCAATGCCTTGAAGAAAACGAAAGAAAAAAATAATCCCCCCGCAGCTGATACGGAAAAAGAAGCCTCCGCAGCTGATACGGAAAAAGAAGCCTCCGCAGCTGATACGGCAGAGAAACCCGCTGAAGTTCCGACAGAAAAACCTGCTGATAAACCGGTTGAAAAATCTGCCGACAAACCGGCAAACAGAGATTTTCTGCAGTATCTGTAGACTTTTATAATTTCCGGTAATGCTTCTGCAAAGACAATGTTGAGTTTTTGCAGAAGCATTTTTTCATGCAGTAAAAAAACTATCCTCAGCGCAGAAGCATTTCATAAGATATTCAAGCTTTTTTACAACCGCATTTAGGACATACTCCATTGCTGTCAAGAGCGATTCCACAACAGGGACAGCGTTCCATACTGCCGTTAACGGGAAAACAGCATGATGCAGTGTTATCGCCGCTGACAAAAGTCAGCTTGACAATATTGAGTTTATCTTTCAACAGATCATAAACTATTTTTATCATACCTTCCGCGGTCATAGTCTCTTTGGTAACGACCAGACGGCAATCCGGATAAGCTGTCGCCAACCCGGTATGAAATGCCGGACCGGTCATGGTATTGGTGGGAGTACCGTTGCGGATATTCTGTTTTTCATAAACCTGCAGGATCGCCGGCAGCAGCGGATCATCTTTGCGCAAAATCAGAGCATGATCGAAATTCTGCAGGACATGCCATGCAGTCTTTTTGATCTCATTGCAGGGAAAAATCATATTGACTCCCGTGTTGATGGAATCTTCCACTTCAATGGTCAACGTTCCGGTATGACCGTGCAGGTACTGCGCCTCACCTTTGAAGTTGTAAAACCGGTGTGCATACTGCAAATGCAGTGTCGTCAAACTTCTCATATTCTCATATTCTCCTCATTTTTAACCGCCTCTGCGCTGTAATTCAACATAAACGGTTAGATGAAAAAATCAAGTATAATAAGATAACCCCTGACGGTAATTTATTGATTTGTCTTGATAATCTCCCCGGTTATACACGGAAAGAAAATGAATTACCCGGCAATATTGACGATAAATATGGTCACCATGATAAGGTGAAAAACAACTTCAAGTATCACGAATAATCTCACACGGCTTGCCCGTGCCATGGACAATGCCGCGATACGGAAAAATATTTCCACGGCAAGCGCAGTAAACAGAAATTCACTCAATGGATTATGTTCAGCTGTTTTTCGCGAAAGAATCAAAATGAAATCACGGGTACAGCCGCATAATATGCATGGGGTATTATTTTTCAATAACTCCGGACACGGTAATTGCAGTAAATACACCAAAGCCGAAATCATCAACAATGAAAAAACGACACTACCGCCGACAGCGATGTTCCATCGGCGGTATTGTTCTATATTCACCGGAAAAATGTCAAAGTTTTTCCAGTTCTGAAAATGCTTTTTCCATTTCATTGGCAGCACTTGCAACAGCATAACACCAATAAATTCCGATCAATGTGGCAATTATTGAAAATATCAGTCCCAAAGTCATCAATGTTGACATTTTACTGTTGCGGCGGATCGCCCACAAATTAACATAAATTCCGGGAATCGCAAGATAAATTGCATATGCTCCCAAGCACGGAATAAATGAAAATACCAACACCGCAATGCCGATTGCGAAACCGATAGTTCCAATGGTTTTTGAGCTGGTTTCATTGGTATTCGGGAAAAGTTTACTTGGGATTTTGTCGATGATGCTTTTGATTAAATCCTGTTTATTATTCTGATTTTCCATTTTTCTCTTTCCTTTTGTTCTGTCAAAGTTTTTCTATTTCTGAGCTTAGCTGATACTTACATATTTCTCCCCCCCCTTCCGATAAAAGAAAAACCGCAAGGCTCAGCAAAAACTGGCTTGCGGTTGAAGACGGGAAAATTTGAGGGATGCTGCAGACTTTCACGATGATTTCATGTGCGAAACCAGCATGTCTGGAAAGATTCTTGGAAAACGAACGCTTCCAGGCATTGCCCATGAAGGTCCCGCCAAGAACCCACTGTACCCACGCAAAGAAGCGTCCGATAAGATGTACAGCTACAATCCTACCGGCACATTTCACCTGAGGGTACAGCAATTGCATTATTTAACTTGGCGGGTTTTCATGGGCACTTGCTGAAAAAATATCACGGTTGTCAATTAGCCGTTGCTTTGCAGTACAAAGCAACTCTATAAGATACTCCCAAATACCGGAAAAATCAAGTTCAGTTATATTAAAAAGTAACTTTTTACAACAAAAAAGATATTATGAAAGTCTCAAAAGGGCTATCATAATATCTTTGCTTTTAATTGGTATCTGAAGATGGACCAACTTTTCAACTTTCCGCAACCGTCTTATTCTTCGCAGCTTGTAAATGTTGAACAACTTACAGCTTCAATTCATGCTCTACGATGTGGGATAATTGTGGAGCAGAAATTTTCACTGACAACACTACAAGATAACACACTTTTGTTGCTTTTTCAAGTCAGCCAATATAACCTTTTGTCTCTATCAGTACGGTTATATAATTTTTCTGGAAAAACTTGAATTACAGATATTATGCTGTATATTATATATCGTAAACAACGGATAAAGGATATTATAATGACCGATATTGATTTGATCGCTCCGTCTGATGTGATGCAGAGAACGGCACAGCGTGCCAAAGCATTGCGTTTGGAGCAGAATATCACCCAACAGGAGCTTGCCGACAAGATCGGTATCGCAGTTGGCACGGTAAAGCGTTTTGAAAAGACCGGAGAAGTCCAATTTAACCACCTGCTCCGCATCGCTCTGGTACTGGGGCGATTGGATGATTTCAAAACTCTCTTTGCGCCGGAGGATATCCCAACTTCGCTCTATGATTTTAAAGTTGAAAAAGTCCGGCAGAGAGCGAGGAAGAAATGAAACTCAAAGTCTTTTTGAATATGTACGGCATCCGTCAGGAAGTCGGGCTGCTGCTTCAAGACAAACAGCGTATCTTCTTTGAATACTCTCCGGATTTTCTGAAGAGCGGTATTGAGTTGTCTCCTTTCAAACTGCCTTTGAAAGCCGGCGTATTTGAAGAAAAATCCCGCGTTTTCGATGGGCTTTTCGGGCTTTTTAACGACAGTCTGCCTGATGGGTGGGGTTGTTTGCTCCTTGATCGCAAACTTCGCAAGCTGGGCAAATCTTACGCCGAAATAACACCACTTGACCGGCTTTCGCTTATTGGGGCAAATCCAATGGGTGCGTTGGAATACGAACCGGCAGCCGGGGATTCTGCCCTTTACGGAGATATTGAACTTGATTCACTTTCCGGTGAGGTTGACCGGATCCTTGACGGCGAAGAAAGCACCGTTCTTGATGAACTGCTGAAACTCAATGGTTCATCCGGGGGGGCCCGTCCCAAGATCGTTGCCTGTGTTTCAAGCGACCGCAAACAGATCATTCATGGCGGGAAGAGTATCCCTGACGGTTTTACTCCGTGGATCATCAAGTTTTCAGAAAAGCATGATCCGCAGAGTTCCGGAGAGTTGGAATACCGTTACTCTCTGGCGGCGAAAGCTGCCGGAATCACCATGCCGGAAACGCATTTGTTTCCCTTGAAAGACGGACGCGGCTGTTTCGGTGTTCAGCGTTTTGACCGTACACCAGAGGGCAAAGTTCATATTCATACCGCCTGCGGTTTGCTCCACGCTTCGCACCGCTTTGCTTCGCTTGATTATGAAAATCTGTTGAAGCTCACTTGGATTCTGACCAAAAATCACGCCGATGTGGTGGAAATGGTACGCCGGATGATCTTCAATATAAAAAGCGGCAATAAGGATGATCACAGTAAGAACTTTTCATTTCTGCTGAACTCCCGGTACCAGTGGCAGCTTGCTCCTGCCTATGACCTCACACCAAGTGCAGGTATCAACGGCGAACAAACTTGCATGGTCAATGGCAAAGGACGCAATATCACCGATGCTGACCTGATAAAAACAGCAGCCACGGCTAATATCTCTGAAGCGGAGACAAAAACTCTGATCGCTCAGGTAAACTCGGCATTGACACAATACAACATTTGCTGAAAAGCACAAACCATCTTCTTTAGATTGTTGTCGTGTTAAGAAAATCCACTTTTCTTAACATGACAAGCCCCGTATGTATAAAAAATCCGTTTTTTTAACATATCACACAGCAAACCCCTTAAAACTGCCACTTTTTCAGGCATAATACCCCGGACGGGATAGTCCCGTTCTGAAAAACATCAATCTATGGAGGTATTATGCAAAAAACTTACCAGAGCAAGTCCGGTGGAGGATATTTCTTCGCCGGACTTCTTTTTGCCCTTGTTCTGGGGGGCGGCGGCTATTGGATGCTGCACAAAGAAAAACTTTCAGAGGTACTGACAGTCTCCTCACGGAAACCTGACATTGCTGAACTCGATGCCAGAGCCAAACCACACTTCGACCGGGCAAAGCAGAACATCCCGGCTGTCGTGGAAGAGCTGACCAGTTACAGCAGTATGGTTAAATTCTGTTACCTCGCCAACTGCGACAAACTCTCTGGAGGCAATCGGGCGCAGGAATATCTGGCTTCTGTCATCAATGCCCGGATCATTGATCCCTGCCGTGAAGGGGCGAAAGTCTATGGCTGTGACGTGAACCCTGCAAGCTTCCAAAAACACATTGCTGAACTCAACAGCGATGCAGTTGTTGCTTCTGCTTATGCTGCAAGCGGGCTGATGCTTGAAGCGGTCTTTATGAAATCAACTATAAAGGCGTTCACTTCAGTTCTGGGTGCAATTAGTTCACGCCTTGCTGCTGCCTACGGTACAGGAGCCGCCTGTGCGGTAGCGGATGGTCCATTCCCCATTGGCGACACTATTGCCGTACTGTTGGCAACTGGCGGTACAGCGTGGTGTGCCTATGATCTCTGGCAGGCGAAGGCTCAACTTCATTCAGAACTGACTGCGGTACTGCTGCAATCCATCGACAACTGCCGTGAGGCAAGCAGAAAGGTGGCTCTGGAATGAAACTCATCCTTGCGGCTATCCTCTCTGCCCTTTCAATCATTGCTTCGGCTGCTCCACATCGGGTACATCGCCCACGACGGCATCGACCGGTGAAAACCATTGAAGTTGTCCGCAAAGTTCCGTGGCAGACGGTCGCTGCCAGTGGCGTGGCTGCCGGAACTGTGATTGCAGCCTACAAGATCAGTGACGGCGTGGAGGATGGACTCAAAACTGTGGCTGAAGAAAAGCCTGAAGCCTTCACTGATTCGCTGTCACTTATCACCTGGCCGCTCCGCTGGGCGGTCTTGATCGCTCTCCTTTGCTCCGGATATTTCATCTGGAGAAAAATAACAAAATATCTCAATACGAAAGGTTATAAAAATGAAGATCACCAAAAATGAATTGTCCCGTGCCCTGAAAGTTCTGGGCAAAGTTGTCTGTCAGACCAGCCCTGTGGAACTGTACCGCTCTATCCGCTTTGTTGGAGATGAGTGCGGCATCCGTGCCATGGCTACTGACGGAGTTGAATCTGTTTCAGTCAAACTTGAAGCCTTTGCTGACAGCGCAATCAACTTCTGCATCCCCTTCAAGGAACTTAAAGAGCAGATCCGCAGCAGCCGCTGTGAGTTTATGGAGCTTACAGGGGGATACATCCCATTTCCTGAACCGGAGGAACCGACTGCCGAGGTCGTCCCGGTGGTACTGCCTGCCAACTTTGTGGAACTGCTCTCACAGGCAGCCCCCATCGTTGATCGCAGTAACTTCCGAAGAGTTCTGCAAGGCATCAATCTTTCCAGTGCCGGAGTTGCCGTCACCGATGGCAAACAGTTGCTTCATCTGCCGACACCGCTGTCGCTCACTAAAGAGGTAACAATTCCGTTCCCTGCTGCGTTACTGGCGGCAAAGCCTTCTGAAATGGGAACACTCCGCACGTGGCAGAACCTCTTTCAGCTTGAAATCGGCAATTTCAAGTGGCATGGTAAACTTCTGGAAGGTCAGTACCCCAACTGGCGGGGAGTCATCCCCGGAGCTCAAGCATTGAATTACAGCATCACGCTGGATGAACCATCTGCAGTTATCGACTGGGTAAAAAATATTCCCAGTCAAAAGACCACCAACGGTGTGGAACTAAACATAACGCCTCATGGTGTAACGCTGGTCTCCTGCATTCAGACAGATTATCAGCTTTCAACTGCAGCCACTGTTAGTGGAGTTACTCCCCGGGCAGTGCTGACGCTCGATCGTGAAATCCTGTTGCGGATGCTGCTGCAGGGTTACACCACTTTCAAAGCCAACTCTGACGGGCAGATGCCGGTGCTTGGCTGTGGCGGTGACGGTCAGTACATCGCTATGCCAATCAGAACAATCAAAACCAATCCCAACTATAAGGAAGAAAATAAAATGGAACATGAAAACACCCCTGTCGTGGAGCAGACAGGCGCAACTGTCAAAAGTAACGACACCGGATTTGCGATGAATTGCGAAAAAGGCAATGCCGGGAATTTTGAGGCGGCTACCCTTTGCGGTAACCAACGAAAAATAACCGGCGTTGTACTTTCGCAAGGCACGCAAAGACAAGTTGGAACTTTTGATAGTGGTGCCACAACTCCGGTCGCCAATCCCCTTGATGAACTCGGCACAGCCATTGAGGAATTCAAACTCAAGATCAAAGCGATGCTGGATGAATCAGCGGTACTGAGCCGTAAGGTTAAAGAGGTTGCTCTTTCGCAGAAACAGAAAGAGCGTGACTTCATCCAAGCCCGCCGTGCCATTGAACGTATCCGCATGGCGATCTGAACCGACACCACCCCCACGAAGCCCCGGCAGTCCGGGGCTTTTTCATTTTAAGGAGAAAAGATTATGTTGAAACTCAATGCAAGTTATTCCAAGAAAGTCCCTGCCGAGGGCGAATACACCAGTCAGAGTTACCATGCTTCGATTGAAGTGGAACTCCCTGACGGGCTCAACTCCGAACAGCTCAACGGTAAGATCCACGAAACCTTCGCATTGGTGCGTAATAGCGTTGAAGCGGAGCTGCACGGTGCGACACCTGCGGTGACCGTTACCACCACGCCAACGGCCCCGCAAGGCGGCAATACGGGCAATTATAACCACAGCCGCAAGGGCAACAGTAACAACGATGCTCCGGCAAGCCCGAAGCAGATCAAGTTCCTGCTGGACTTGGCACGCAACTGCGGCATAACTCCTGAACAGATCAAAGCCCGCTTCGGCGTGGCGGTGCTGGAAGCTCTCACCAGAACCCAGTGCAGCCGTGCCATTGATGAGTTCAGCGGAAAGGTGGTAGCGTAATGGAAACTGTTGCCAAACTCCGTGAGATGCCCCACTGGTCGTACTCTGCGCTGCAGTGTTATCTTTCCTGCCCTCTGAAATACAAATTCCGTTACATTGACAACGCAGAGCCGGAGCGTACAGGCTCCTGCTTTCCCTTTGGCAGAGCGTTCCATGCGGCGTTGTCTGAACGTGCCCGCATTGGAATTGATATGTCCGAGCGTGAGGTCTGCGACGTCTTTGAAGATTTTTTCAAGGTGGAATGCGATGCCGCCCAGAATCTGACCTACAAGCAGAACGAAGATTACGACACCCTTTTGCAGACCGGGTTCCGGATGGTGGAGGCTGTCTGCGAAAACTGGATGGATGACTACGCCGTTAAAAGCGTCGCTGAATCCTTCTCCGTCAACGTGCCGGGCTTGAGCAAACCTCTGATCGGAGAGTTTGACTGCGTGGTGACGGATGGCAAGGACACCTGCATCGTGGACTGGAAAACATCATCTGCCAAGTGGGCGGCTGGCAAGGCTGATAAAGACTTGCAGGCGACAGCGTTCTGCTACGCTTTCAAAGCAAAGCACGGCGAAAAGCCCCTGTTCAGATTTGATGTCATTACCAAGGCGAAGGCACCGACCGTCAACAACCATTACACTCTGCGCACCGATGATGAGCTGAACCGCTTTGTGTCTCTGGCGAACCAGATCGAAAGAAGCGTCAACAGCGGTAACTTCTATCCTAATGAAACCGGATTCAGCTGTGGGGAATGCCCTTACGCTGACCGTTGCAAGAAATGGAGGTGATAACATGGGATTGATGATGTGCGACGGAAAGTTTGTCAGCCGTGATGAGATCGCTCTGGTGCAGACCCCTGCAGGGACAGAGAGCTGGAAGCCGGTTCCTCACATGGAGGTGATCGAAGCTGTGACCGATGTGGTCAAAGCCCATAACTGGCAGATACTTGATGAAAACTTCGGACTTGCCAGAGAGGGGCAGAAGATGTTCGGCGTTATGCGGATCAATAAAACCAACAGTACCGACTGGTCACGGTGCATTGGTCTGCGGAACAGCCACGATAAAAGTTTCGCAGTCGGACTCTCTGCCGGTATCAGCGTAACGGTCTGCAGTAATCTGGCTTTCGGAGGAACTGCGGTGATCAAACGCCGCCATACCTCCCGGATAGAGCTGACTGAACTGGTGGATGTGGCGATGACCGAACTTGAAAATGAGTTTCTGATACTGGAAACTGTCTGTGAAGATTTGAAGATCATCTATTTGAAAAACGATGATGAAGCCCGCAGCCGCATTGTCAGAGCCGCAGAACTGGGAGCGATCAACAGCAGTGACATCGTGCCGGTCTTCAGGGAGTTCAAAAATCCCAGACATCCAGAGTTTTCCGAGCCGACAAGGTATTCGCTGCTCAACGCTTTCACCGAAACGATCAAAAAGTACACCCCCGGCAGAGTGGATACCTCCTACCGTCAGCTGACAAGCTGCTTCGGACTGGATGGACACCGCCCTGCGTTATGGAGTTGACGACCACGGCACTCGCAACACCATGCCGCCCCTCACACGGGACTTTACCGGAAGTGATGCCCCCGGCAAAGTTATCATTGCATCCCGGGACGGAGTGATCCGCCCCGGTCTTTTTTTTACCGTTCGTACAGATAAAATGGAAATTTTTGAATAACTCAACTTGAAAAATCATTGTTTCAATGGTAAATTACACCATCGGATTGGTCCGGAGAAAAGGACTGATTATTTTTGATCGCTTGATCGGTAAGTGGGTAACAGAAAACTCGCAACTTTCATAACCACCACGCAAACCGGTTGTTCAGGCGTGCCATGTGCGTTTATCCGCATAGCTGGCACGTTTCTGCTTCCGTGTGGTGGTGGGCTTGCGAGTGCCTTGTTACTGCGGGTTGGAGAAACGTGCTTTTTTATTCTCTCCCTCCGCATACTTCCCGGAATGGCAAAAACAACAAACGCACGGAGGAAAAGATGAAAAAAATTATGTTCGCACTCGCACTGATCTTCGGAACAATGACTCTTCAGGCAAAAGATTATGTCATATCCTCGTTCCATGCTCCTACTGAATATGTTTTGAAAGCAAAAGGGGATAATTTTTCATTCACAGAACCTGTGCTTTGGGTTGAAGTTATTCAAGGTGAAAATAAAATACTTGAAAGAACAGATGGACAGAGCATCAGCGGAAATAAAGCAGACTTTTATTTTAATAAAAAAATCTCTATTGCTGATGACAAGTTTCCGATTGTTGTAAAAATCTTTGTCGGAGAAAAGAAAAATCTGGAGCGTGGTGCCAGAGCTGCAGCTGGTGGTGGCATTGGAGCGACTGTAGGCGGGATTATCGGAGGATGCTTGGCTGGCTTCTGTACTGGAGGGTTGGGGGCTCCTGCTGGTGCTGCTATTGGCATCGCTATTGGGGGTGGTGTCGGTGCCGGGGCATCTCTTTTGGCTCCAGTTCGAGATGCAAGAGAAGTTGCTTCGTTTGCATTTTCCTCTTTTGATCAATTCATCGGTACTCATAAAAAATCCTGTGGCAATGACATTTTAACCGACGGTCAGGAAGTGCGTTTGATCATAAAATAAAGGCATCCCCTAATTATGAAATATTTTGCAATTATTATCAGTATCTGTTATGCCTTTTGTGTTTGTGCCGCAGAGACTTCTGTCGCGGATTTTGATGCACAAATCAAACAACTACTGAAAGAAGAAACTGCAATAGCTTTATCAGTGCATTCAAGTTCTCCTCAGCAACGAATAACCAACTTGATGGCAAAGATAGATCAAATTGGTCAACAACTTATGAAACGGGAACAGACTGATGAAACTATTGCGCTGAGTGAAAAGTGCTTAGCTATTTTAGCAGTTTTAAGAGAACGGCGTATTTTTGCCTACATGCTCTGGGCAGAGGGGTGTTTGGAACAATCGACTACTGGCTGTTATGCAAAATTGTCAACAGTCGATCAGCATAGACTGATGAGGCTATATGGAAAACTCAGTGAAATAAATATTTCTATTGTTCGTGAAAGCATGCTGAATAGAGAAATAATGGGACGATTGGCTGAAATCTACGATTGTCTGACTCCCGAAAACAAAAAGAAAGTCCGCGTAAATGCTATTTTTCAGCAACGGGATACCCTGACAAACATATCAAATATACCAAGACGGAAAACTTTAGATGACTTTTAAAAAATACTTTTTTATCACTCTGATGTTCCCCCTGCTGCTTGGTGCCGAAGTTTTTGATGGCAGCAATGGCAGTACTGCGCTTTTGCGCCCAATACTTTTTCGCAGCGAATTTTTATCTCGCGGTAATTTGAGAGTATTTGCAAATCAAAGCTTATCCACCGGATTTGATGCATTCGGATTCCCTAAATTCAATCCTTTGTTGTCTTACAAGCTGAATTTTTGGGAAACTACGTTGGCTCAGACCGAATACTACAGAAAAGCAATGCTCAAAATATGGGCAGAAGATATTGCAAATCGTTCTGATGTTTTTGATAAAGCAACGATTGACTTGTACAAGAGTTACTTGAGAGGAGAAGTTGGGGCTGACAGTTTAAAAAATCCGATCTTAAAATCTGGTGAGGCTACAAAAGTACACCATGCCAGAGATGGTTACGAACTTATTGCGGAATCTGAGCATAAGCTTTCACATACAGGAGGAGCAAAGACCTACGGATATAAGTATGCCAAAGCATCGGCAAAACTGCCCAATCGTGAAATAATTTTGACTGCACACCGCTGGGGAAAATTTGTTGCTCTCGATATGGCATTTTCAACCATCGGATTAGCCGCATCAGGAGAGTCTGACTGGCAAACTTATGCGGTGAATGCTGCAGCTTCAACGACAGCCGGTTTTGTTGCATGGGGTATTGAATCTCTTTTAATAACAGCTTTTCCGCTGATGCAAGGGGGAACTCCTATGTTCATCGGGGGATGTGCAATCAATTTAGGCGGCCCGGCAAGTTGGATCGCGACCGGATCTTTTATACTGGTGAAATATGCCGTTATGACAGGGTGGAAACAATATCAAATTCAAGAAGCCTTGGCTGTCGAAATGCGCTGTAAACGAGCGGAGAAAAATGCTCGATTTAGAGTGTTAAAACATCAAAGTGAGCAAAACACAGTTAAACTTCAAGCATTTCTGATTCAGGAACCGTTACAATGAAATTGATCGTCATAGCAGCAGGGATCGTTCTAACCGGGATATTGTTCTCGGCGTGTTCTCCCCGTGAAGAGGGAACTCCCAAATCCAAAATCATGGAATGGATCATCAGTGATGAGCCGCCTGCAACAAACGTAAAGATGCTGTCAAAACAGATCCCGCGTGCAGAAGTTCCGCCTCAATACGTTGATGACAATGCCACGCAGATGACCGCTGGAGAAATTGATCTGGATAATGACGGTATCGTTGAGCGTATCGTATATACCGGCAGCGGCAACCGGAACAACAGTTATGTTGTGCTGAAAAAATCAGGCAGTAAATGGATCGAATGCGGATCCTTGCTCGGCATAGATATTGTACCGGTCAGGCAAAACGGAAATGTTGGTATTTTCTGCAAAACCGGCAGCGGGTATGGAAATACAAGTTATTCTTACCATGAACTGCGGAGTGGAAAACTGGTGGAACTTCTCGATATCAGAGTTGTTGAGTATGCAACGGAACAATAAAAATCAAATTATTGATGCCCCTCCGTATTGAGCCGTGAGATTGTGCGGTTCCTTCTTTTTATCTATGTGCCATACAGCATCCCGGGACGGAGAGATTCGCCCCGTTTTTTTTTTACAGCTTATATAAATATTTTACAGATTGTTGGTATAACTTATACCAAAGGTATAAAATCTATGATATTTTCATCAGTTTTTTTCAGAAATTGCATTTTTATGTTTTTTAAGAATTTGATTTTAATTTATGCTTGAAAGTACTTACCTGCAAGTAAAGAGATGTCTCCTGAAAATGTGAAAACATGCGAATGAATTTTTGGGTTATCATTTCTTACTTAAAAGTGAAAAATTTTAGCCGAAATGTGGCTCCCGAGAAATGCAAAAAAACAGCCCCAATCACCTCTCCAAAGTCTCCCCGGGGAGACAAAAACAGACTATGAGCAAACATCTCTTTATAGTCTTTGTTTGAATAAAAAAATTATTTTTTATTCAAACAAATCTTGAAAAAATCAATATCTTGTGATAGATTATCAAATAGTCATGAAAATGAAGCAAGGATACGGAAATGGTCAGTTATAACAAACTTTGGAAAATGATGATTGATTGCGGTTTGAATAAAACGCAGCTACGAGAAAAAGCCGGAATCACCACCAACGCCATTGCCAAAATGGGAAAAGGCGAAAAGGTTTCAATGGATGTTCTTATAAAAATCTGTACCGCACTGAACTGTAATATTGGTGACATTATAGACGTATTGCCCCCAAAATAACAAAAATTTATTGAGTCATAAACTGCCAGGACATAAAATGTCTACAGTAGAGTGCTATATTGCAGCAACAACAAACGGAGAATGAAATGTTGAAACTTGAAGATATTAAAATTGGAGCCGAGATTGCGGGACTTATACCCAATGAACTCGCCAAGGTTGTTGCTGTTAATCCAATTGGGAATAATGCTGTAACTGTTTACTACAAAACCCATTCTGGAGAAGTTAAAGAACAACTCCTTTTTCGAGACAGTGAACCCAATCTCTCGTTGGCACAGTCCGGGTTGGCATGGTCTTTTGATTCCCCCAGTCAAGACTTCAAATTGGCTCTCGAAGCGATGCGTATTCAAATGGGGTTCTTGTTTGATCCGATGATGGCAATTCACTCATCTAATGTGGAGCCGCTCCCACATCAGATTTCAGCAGTTTATGAGTCTATGCTGCCTAAACAGCCGCTTCGTTTTGTTTTGGCTGATGATCCGGGAGCTGGCAAAACCATTATGGCTGGACTTTTAATCAAGGAACTGTTGATGCGTGCTGATGCCCAGAGGGTTTTGATTGTTGCCCCTGGTTCTCTTACGGAACAGTGGCAGGACGAAATGCGGGACAAGTTTACCATAGACTTCAAACTTTTCAGCAGGGAACAGCAGGAACTTTCCTCTTCAGGCAATTACTTCGATGATGAAAATTTGCTTATTGCCCGTGTTGATCAGTTAGCCAGAGCTGAGGATTTGCAGCAAAAGCTCAAAGCTACTCGTTGGGATTTGATTATCGTGGACGAAGCTCATAAACTCTCAGCTTCTCGGTATGGGAAGGAAATCAAAAAAACGCAAAGGTATCGTTTGGGAGAACTTCTGGGCAGTATTTCCAGACATTTTTTATTGATGACTGCGACTCCGCACAATGGTAAGGATGATGACTTTAGAATTTGGTTATCTCTGCTGGATGCAGATCGTTTCTACGGAGAAAGCCGTGACGACGTAAAGTTGGAAGTATCTGATATTATGCGCAGAATGGTCAAGGAGGAGCTGCTAAAGTTTGACGGGACCCGGCTTTTTCCTGAACGTCGAGCATACACAGTTAATTACACGTTGTCCGATCAGGAGGCTGCGTTGTATCACCAGGTAACGCAGTATGTTGTGGAAGAAATGAATCGGGCAGAACGTCTGGATGGTCAGCGCAAGGGTATGGTTGGTTTCGCCTTGACAATGCTTCAACGTCGTCTGGCTTCCAGTCCTGAAGCGATTTATCAGTCTCTCCGACGCAGAAAAGAGCGTCTGGAAAAAGAACTTTCTGAAATGAAAATTGCTGCTCGTGGTCAAGCAATCTTGGAGAATGAAACTGGATTTAGCAATGGTGTACTGTATTCACCCCGAAAGATTGATCTTCCGGAGGATCCGGAAGATATGGAAGAAGAACTGAGTCCGGAAGAATATGAAAACATCGTTGATACTGTTATGGATAAATCCACTGCAGCAGAGACAGCTGAAGAACTCAAGAAAGAAATTGAGAGTTTAGAGGCTTTGGTAATTCAAGCAGAAACAGTGGTCAATTCCGGCAAAGACTGCAAGTGGGAGAAACTTTCTGAAGTTTTGCAGGATCAACCTGAAATGCACGATTCTACCGGAGCGAGACGAAAATTGATCATATTTACTGAGCATCGAGATACATTGAATTATCTGCAGAGCCGCATTACCGGCTTGCTGGGCAGGGAGGAGGCGGTGCGGGTTATTCACGGCAGTACTAACCGAGATACCAGAAAACAGATACAGGAAGACTTTTGCAACGATCCTGATGTATTGATTCTGATTGCGACCGATGCTGCCGGTGAAGGTGTAAACTTGCAGAAAGCCAATTTGATGGTCAACTATGACCTTCCATGGAATCCCAACCGATTGGAACAGCGTTTCGGTCGAATTCACCGTATCGGTCAGACGGAAGTCTGCCACTTATGGAATATGGTCGCCAATGAAACACGCGAAGGAGAGGTGTTTCAGGTGTTGTTCCGGAAATTGGAAACGGAACGTCAAGCCCTGGGCGGACGGGTCTTTGATATTTTAGGGGATGCTTTTGAAAACACTTCTCTGAAAGAGCTGCTGTTGAATGCTATTCGTTACGGTCAGTCTCAAGAAGCCAAAGCACTGATGACTCAAAAGGTGGAAGCTGTTTTGGATACTGAACGTTTGAAAGAGATTATTCGCCGCAATACCCTTGTTGAACAGGCAATGACACCGGAAATGTTGTATGCGATAAAAGAAGAAATGGATAAAGCCGAAGCCAGAAAATTGCAGCCGTGTTTTGTTCGTGCCTTTTTCAAAGCTGCGTTTGAATATGTCGGCGGTCAGATTCGTAACCGGGAAATGGGAAGATTTGAAATCCCTAATGTTCCCCAGTGTATCCGGGAAAACGATCGCGTTGTAGCTCAATCTCGAACTGCAATTGCCAGAAAATACGGTAGAATCTGTTTTGAAAAGAAGCAGATTCGTCCTTCTAACAATGTGCAGACAGCGACTTTTATTCACCCAGGGCACCCTTTGATGTATTCGCTCACTGATTATATTCTGTTGCAAAAACGTACACTTTTGAAACCGGGGACAGTAATGGTCGACCCGGTTGATGATGGTATTACTCCCTCTCTTTTGTTTATGATTGACCACGGAGTGCGAGAAAGCGAAGGAGATAAACTTGTTTCCAGACGGTTGCAATTTGTCCGGATGCTTCCTGATGGTACTGCACAAAATGGCGGTTGGGCTCCGCATTTGGATTTGACTGATCCGACTCCGGAAGCTTTGGTGCTTGCCGATGCGATCAAGAAACAGGATTGGATCAATCAAGATCTGGAGAGCATGGCGGTTCAGTATGCCACTGCCAATATGGCACAGGAACACTTTGCGGAAGTAAGTTCTCATCGTATTCAGCAGGTTGACAAGGTGGAAAAAGCTGTTAAGAGCCGTTTGATTGCCGGAATCAACTACTGGACTCAGAGGGCATTGCAGCTTGAAATGGAAGTTCAAGCAGGCAAACAGCCGCGAGTGCAGCCCCTCAATGCTCGGCAGACAGCGGAGGATCTGACCAACCGTCTGCGCAAGCGTGAAGCGGAATTGTCCCAGATGCGTAACGTGGTTTCCAATACGCCGCATGTGATGGGGGGAATACTGGTAATTCCGCAAGGACTGTTGAACAAGATTTCCGGAGTAGGTGCATTTTCTACAGATCCTTTAGCTCGTAGCAGAGTGGAGCGAATGGCGATGGAAACCGTGATGGAAACTGAACGTGGATTCGGGCATGAAGTAAAGGATGTATCTGCGGAGAAATGTGGCTGGGATGTTACTGCGACAATCCCCCACACAGATCCGACGAAACCCATGAAAAATGCACGTCACATTGAAGTAAAAGGACGAGTAAAAGGAGCTCCAACCGTCACACTCACCAGAAATGAGATCTGCTATGCTGTCAACCAGCAGGATAAATTCATCTTGGCATTGGTTCTCATAGATGGAGACAAAACCGAGGGACCTTATTATATTCGGAATCTCTTTGAAAAAGAGTTGGAATTCGGTCAGGTCAGTGCCAATTACGATATAAATGATCTGCTCTCCCGAGCAGTTAAACCGGAGGAGACATTATGAATAACCAGTTGCGAATCGATTCTTTGGATTTGAAAAATTATAGATGTTTCAAGACTCTTGAAACTCCAATACAATTTCATCCTAATTTGACTGTTTTTGTTGCCCGTAATGGCGAGGGAAAAACAGCATTCCTTGATGCAGTAAGAATCGCTTTGGGAACATTTACGAGTAGTTTTCCCATTGCAACCTACGCACACTTTCATTCTTCAGATGTACATATTGCAACACTTAAAGAAAATCCATCTTTGGGGGTAACATATCCTGTTTCGTTAGATGCCATTGCCACTATTGATGGTAAACAAATGTCATGGTCTCGCTCTCTTCGAAAAGCCAGGGGACGAACAACACAAGCCAAAGTTTTGTCGCAATATGGTGAAATGTTATCTAAAAAAATTGAAGCTAATGAAAATAATGTTTCTCTTCCAATGGTAGCTTTTTATGGAACGGGACGGCTTTGGGCAGAGCATCGCGATATGAATGATGGTTCTATCAGCCCATTGGCTGAATCTCGTTTCGCTGGATATGATAACGCTTTATCTGCCCGTTCAACATATAAACAAGTTAAAAACTGGTTGTTAGAAGCTATTAAAATGGAGGATTCAAAAAAGTCATCCAATACTCAAATAGGGCAATTTGTTGCATCTCAACTTAATGCAATAAAAAAAGCATTGGATAATGTTTTGTTGGTTGAAGGGGTAAACTCAATGCACTATAATCATTTTTACAAAGATGACATAACTGTTATCAGCAAGAATGGTGCATCTACTCAAGATATTGCAACAGCACTTCCTGTTTCTTGGCTAAGCGACGGTTTGCGAGCAGTTTTTTCAATGGTTGCCGATATTGCGTATCGTTGTGTTAAATTGAATCCCCATTTGGGAGAAAATGCCTGTGTCGAAACAAATGGAATTGTACTGATTGATGAGGTCGATATTTTCTTACATCCCTCATGGCAACAACGGATTATTGGCGATTTACAGAGAACATTTCCAAACATCCAATTCATTGTTACGACACACAGCCCGCAAGTGGTTTCTTCCGTGCCCAAAGAGTGCATCAGGATCATTTCAAATGGGGCAATAGTACCTTTTGATACACAGACTCAAGGTGTCGAAAGCCAAATGATTCTTGCTGAAATTTTTGGGACAAGTTCTGTCCCGGAAAATGATCCATGGGTCGTATTGCTCAATAAATATGCCAATTTGGAGGTTCATGGACAAGCTGATACAGCAGAAGCCAGAGACATCTACGCACGCTTGGTAGAGCATTTCGGTTCAAATTATCAGCCTCTGTTGCGCATTGAAGTGTACCGCAAATTTATGGCTAAAAAACGGGAGCAGAATAATGCATAAATTCATACGTTCGAAAGCTCCGGTTAATTTTACACGAGTTGAACAAAAATATCAGCGATGGGATCGTGAACTCATTAACTCAGAAGAACATACGATTATAGGTAATGCTCTGTATGAGCAACAAGACCACTATTGTGCTTATTGCGAAATCAAGATTGAAGAAATGCAAGGTGGTGGACACATTGAGCATTTGGAGCGTCGCAGCGATAATCCGCAAAGAACTTTTGATTGGAACAATATGTTTTTCTCTTGTAATAATCTGGATTCGTGCGGAAAGTTCAAAGACAATCAAAGACTGAAATACGATGTGAAAGATATTGTTGATCCATCACGAGAAGATCCTGCAGATTTTTTTACTTTCGATGCACTGGGTAATGTATCTCCTTTGAATCACTCTGTTGAACACCGTGCTCTGGAAACAATCCGAATTTTTAATTTACAAGACTCTGTGCGATTGAAACGAAAACGTGCTGAAATAGCTGAAACTGTAAAATACTTTTTGGAATCAAGTCCATCTGAAGACGACATTACAGAATTTCTTACTTCACTTACAGGGCAAGATTACATTTCAGTTTACTACAATATGTTGAATAGAAGGATGGCATAGACCATGAGCAACATTAAATCTCCGAAAAAACTGATTGAAGTGGCGTTGCCACTTGATGATATAAACAAAAATGCAGTACGAGAAAAATCAATTCATCATGGTCACCCGTCTACAATGCACTTGTGGTGGGCCCGTCGTCCTCTGGCTGCTGCTCGCGCTGTTCTTTTTGCTCAGATGGTCAATGATCCGGGTGGAGAACGTGGATGGCAAGCTGGTCTTACCAAGCAGCAGGCAGCCGCAAAACGGGAGTTGCTTTTTGATATTATCCGGGATCTTGTCAAATGGGAAAACATCAATAATGAAGCGGTTTTGGAACGAGCGCGTATCGCTATCAAACAGAGCTGGCGTGAAACTTGTGAAATGAACAAAGGCAAACCGGGCTTTGATCCGGACGTTCTGCCCGCTTTCCATGACCCATTTGCAGGGGGGGGCGCAATTCCGTTAGAAGCTCAGCGCTTAGGACTGGAAAGTTATGCCAGCGATTTGAATCCCGTTGCTGTTATGATAAACAAGGCAATGATTGAAATTCCACCTCGTTTTGCAAATTCTCGTCCAGTTGGTCAGCTTCCCGACGGAGAAGATGGAAATTTGCTGATAAAAAGGGAATATACTGGCGCTCAGGGGTTGGCTGAGGATGTCCGCCGATATGGATATTGGATGCGAGAAGAGGCTAAGAAGAAAATAGGGCATTTATATCCGCAAATAACAATTACGGAAGAAATGACCAATGAAAGGCCTGATTTGGTCAAATATGTCGGAGAAAAACTAACAGTTATTGCATGGATTTGGGCCAGAACCGTAAAGTCTCCGAATCCTCAATTCTCGGAACTTGACGTTCCTTTGGCATCATCTTTTGTGTTGACTAAAAAGGCCGGGCATGAGGCTTATATAGAGCCTATTGTCGATGCCAGCACCTATAAATTCAACGTTAAAGTTGGAAAAATTCCGAATATCGCCGAGCAAGGAACCAAAACCGGTAAAGGTAGTTCTACTTTTGCCTGTATTTTTAGTAACACCCCCATTGATAGCGACTATATTAAGAAACTTGGAGATGCAGGACAAATCGGTCGCAAATTGATGGCAATTGTTTGTGAAGGTAAAAATGGTCGCGTTTATTTGCCACCGAACGAAGAACAAGAACGCGTTGCGAATTCAGCAATACCAACTTGGCGTCCATCTGGAATGGTTCCTCCGCGTTTGACAGGAGGGACATGTAGATATTACGGTTATGATACATGGGATAAAATTTTCAGTGAGCGTCAGCTACTTGCATTAAATACCTTTTCTGATCTTATCCAAGAAGCAAGAGAAAAAGCCATTTTTGATGCGAAAAGAGCTGAATTTCCAGATGATAATGTTCCTCTCTTTGAAGGCGGTTCTGGCGCGTTGGCGTACGGAGATGCAATAGCTGTTTATTTGGCATTTACCGTTGACAAAAGTACTGATTATTGGTCAGGTGTTTGCGGTTGGAATGTTGCTGGAGGAAGCATGAGAGGTACTTTCGGAAGGCAAGCTATTCCGATGATATGGGACCATGCAGAATGTAATCCGTTGTGTGATTCGATAAGCAATTGGAAAGGAATGGTTGATTGGGAATGGAAAGCTTTGTCACTGATGCCTGCCATCCAAAATGGGAAAGCCGTTCAGAGTGAAGCTCAAAATCAGAATATTTCAGAAGGCAAAGTTATCTCAACAGATCCTCCTTACTATGATAATATTGCATACGCAGACTTCTCAGACTTTTTCTATGTCTGGATGCGCCACAATTTAAGGTCAATTTATCCAGAGCTTTTCCAAACGATGGCCACACCTAAAGAAAATGAGCTGGTGGCAATTCCAAAAAGACACGGAGGAAGAGAGGCTGCAGAAGTATTTTTCTTAAATGGCATGACGGAAACAATGCATAATCTTGCTGAAAAAGCAAATGAGGCTTTTCCGATTACGATATATTATGCGTTCAAGAATTCAAATACCAGAGAAAATGAAACATCGAATACCGGCTGGGAAACATTCCTCGCAGCTGTTCTGCAAGCTGGCTTTGTTATTACAGGGACTTGGCCTATTCGAACCGAACGTGAAGGTCGAATGGTGGGGAATGGTGCTAATGCACTTGCTTCGAGTATCGTGCTTGTTTGTAGAAAACGTAAGAGCGATGCTGTTGAGGTTGGTAGGAGAGAGTTTTTACAAGAATTACGAGAGGTTATGCCCAGTGCTCTAAATGACATGATGGGTAAAGATGGTTATTCCTCTCCGATCGCACCTGTAGATTTGGCGCAGGCTGCAATTGGCCCTGGCATGGAAATTTTCTCCAAATACAAAGCGGTCCTCAATTCTGATGGTACACCTATGACGGTTCATGAAGCGATGATCGAGATCAACCGTCAGATTACTGACTATCTGAATCCGGATGGCTCCGGTTTTGATCCGGCGACTCTTTTCTGTAACGACTGGTTTCAGCAGTACGGTTGGGGGGAAGGTCCTTTCGGAACGGCTGATACACTGGCTCGTGCGAAAGGTACCAGTGTCTATGCCGTCAAGAATTCAGAAGTCGTTATTGCTGAGGGCGGTATAGTTCAATTACTGAACTGGAAAGATTATCCGGTGGACTACGATCCATCAAAAGATAAGTCCCGTCCGACTTGGGAAACCTGTCATCATATGATCCGTGTACTAAACCAGCACGGTGAAGAAGCTGCAGGTGAATTGTTATCAAAGATGCCTGGCGAAGGTGAAAATATCCGGCAGCTTGCCTATTTCCTTTACACCCTCTGCGAACGCAAAGGTAATGCCGAAGAAGCCAGATATTATAACGAGTTGATGACCAGTTGGCACGCCATCGTCACAGCCAGCATAGAATACATCAAAGATCGTCCGCAGCAGGATGAACTTTTTTGAGCTAAACACAATCAGGAGTTAAAACGATATGATCATTAACGGTTTAAGACTAAATCAGGCAGATGAGCATTTGTATCATGAATTGATCCGTCTGGGGTATCCGGAAGATCGAATCAGGGTCGGGTATCGCATCAGTCAAAATTATCGATCTGATTTTACAATTGTGGCTCCTGGAGTATCAGAAAATCCTCTCGCTGTTTTCGAAGTTCTTAGTTATTCCAGACGTTTTCCTATGGGTAGGTTTAAAAGCTATGCCTACGAAGTTGCTGAAAGATTCACATGTCCGTTTTATCTTTATGTAGAGAGAGAAAATTCGTTTGATGTCATGGTGTTTCGGGATGGCTCATTTGTTCAGACAGAGTTGCCCGCATATTCCGATATTTTGACCGAAATCATTGGTAACGTTCAGTATCCATCTAAATTAAAATTACAAAACTTCACTGTTTTTAAGTCTGCATCATTTGATTTTGGGCGAAAAGTAAATGTTTTTATCGGAGCAAACGGAACCGGTAAAACTCATATTTTGAAGTTAATGTACTCAATTTTTAAAACACTTTCTTACGGAAAAACAACGGACAGCTTGAATGGTTCTGAATTTGAATATGTTTCAAATCAAGTTTTCAAGATAAAAAATAAATCAGATTTAGTCAGCAGGGGAGCTGTACGAGAATTTTCTATCGAATTTTCTATGCAAAAAGAATTTGAGCGAGAAGATAAAATTTTTAGCTATGGCGGCAAGAAGTTAGCCGATCATGACAAATTCTTTTCAAAACAGTTGATTGTACCGTCCGTAGTTTTTTTACCAACCAGAGAGTTATTATCAATTTACCCGGGATTTACTTCTATATTCAATACTTACAAAGAAAAAATGCCTTATGATCAAACATATTACGATACGGTATCTCTTTTAGGGTTACCGGACTTGGATTCCCAAAATGAAACCATCAATGAAGTATGTTCTGTCATTGAGAATGCTATCGGAGCAACTTTCTATTTGGATTCCCAAACTGATCGTTTTATGATGCAGAAAAAAGGGAATAAAAAGCCATTTGAAGTTGATATGGCTGCTGAAGGTTGGCGTAAACTGGGTGAAATATTGCAGTTGTTAAAAGTGGGAGCAATTGCACCAGGTAGTATTTTGTTTTGGGATGAGCCGGAAGCAAACCAAAATCCGGCTCTGATAAAAGTTCTTGCTCAAGTAATATCAAAATTGGGTTCAATTGGCGTGCAAATTTTCTTAACGACTCACAGTTTATTCTTGCTGAGAGAATTGGATATTCTTGCCAAAAGCCAATATAATCTCGATGGAATACGCTATTTTAATTTTCCTCAGGCGGGGATTGTTGAAACAGGAGCATCTCCGGAAGATTTAGGTGACATTTTAACTCTTAATGAATCCATCGCTCAATCCGAACGTTTCATGCAAATGGAGGATTAAGTTATGCAAAATATTACGGTTGACTCAAGAACATTTTGCTTTGATGATTCTTGGCTTATCATGAAATACGATGAGACACCTTTCTATAAAAATCACCTCAGTAATAAACAGGGCTGGAAAAAATCAATGAAAGGCGTTGATCTAATAGCATTTGACCCATGTGCAAAAGTTCTGTTTTTGATAGAGAGTAAAGATTATCGAGTACACCAGAGAAAAAAGAAATTATCTCCAGAAAAAGAATTTTTTGAAAAGGTGATAGATACTTTTACTGGGATATTGCCAACTGTTTTATGTAGTAATAGTAGAACAAATGGCGAAGATGTGCTTAATGAAAGTGTTGCAAAAGCAAAGAAAATTCGTTTAATTTATCAATTTGAGCAGCCTATAAAGCATTCAAAGTTGTTCCCGAGAGTGTACGATACAGCTGATATGCAAAGCAAACTTAGGCAAGAACTTAGAATATTTGATCCGCATCTGTTGGTGATCGATAGCACTACTCAATCTAAAGTAGCTTGGAGCGTAATTTAACACAGGAGTTGAAAAGATATGAAACCGTGGAGACAGATCGCCCGTCCGCATAAAGATGTGCTGGAAGGATCTTTCAAACAATCAGAGTTTGCTGCTGATATTTCACAAGTGGCACAAGGAATTGCCACTCCTGAATATCAGGATGCAGAGAAGTTCTATGCCCGTACCTACATTACTGAAGGTATGCGCCTTTTATTGATCTCTGTTGCCCAGCGGCTGGCTGGCAAAGACGGAGATCCGGTTATCCAACTTCAAACAAACTTTGGCGGCGGAAAAACTCATACGCTGCTTGCCGTTTATCATTTGGCAAGCAGAAAAGTCTCTACTGATAAATTGCAAGGCATCCCCACTCTTCTGGATGAAGCAGGGATCACTAACTTGCCCACAGCCAATATAGCTGTTATTGATGGCACCAATCTCTCTCCCAATCAACCTACCGAGCGGGGAGCTCTGAAAATAAAGACCATTTGGGGACAAATCGCCTATCAACTCCTGGGTGCTGAAGGTTACGAAATGGTCAAAGACAGTGATGAATCCGGTTCAGCTCCCGGCAAAGAGGTTATGATTGCCTTGCTCAAAAAAGCTTCTCCGTGTGTGCTGCTTCTCGATGAGTTGGTTGCATTTTACCGCCAGCTGGATAGTTCTGCCCGTTTGACTGCCGGTACTCTTGAAAGCAATATGAGTTTTATCCAATCTCTTACCGAAAGTGTCAAAGCTGTTCCCAATGCTATTTTACTTGCTTCTTTACCTGAATCCAATACTGAAGCCGTAGGTTCATTTGGTCAGAGGGTGCTGGATACACTTGAAAAATACTTTGGTCGGGTTGAAAGTGTTTGGAAACCGGTTGCTTCTGACGAATCCTTTGAGATTGTCCGTCGGCGTCTGTTTGACTCTATGGGCGATCAGGCTGAATTGGAAAATGTCTGCTATGAATTCGTGAATTACTACCGCAAGAACAAAGACAAACTTCCTCCAGAAATCCAAGAGAGCAGCTATGCTGAACGCTTGAAAAAGTCTTATCCGATCCATCCGGAAGTTTTCGATCGACTTTATCAGGACTGGTCGACTCTTGACAAATTCCAGAAGACTCGCGGTGTGTTGCAGTATATGGCAATCATTATTCACCGTCTCTGGAATTCCAATGATCAGGATCCGATGATTATGCCCGGATCAATTCCATTGGAAGATACCAATGTTCGCAATAAAAGTGTTCATTATCTGCCTCCCGGTTGGGATCCGATCATTGATAAGGAAATCGATGGAGAAAGCTCTGAACCCGCCAGGATTGACGGCAACGATACCAGATTCGGCAGTATCTTTGCAGCCCGTCGTGCCGCCAGAACTATCTTTCTTGGCAGTGCCCCCTCGTCTTCAGCTCAAGGACATCGTGGTATTTCTGTTGAACGCATCTTGTTGGGCAGTGCAATTCCGGATCAGGGCTTGTCAGTTTATGAAGATGTATTGAAACGCTTGCGTGACAAACTGCATTATCTTTTTGCCGATGTGGATCGTTTCTGGTTTGATACCCGTCCGAACTTGCGCAGAGAAATGGAAAGCCGTAAAGCAAAAATCGACAGCTTGTTGCTGAGTAAAACATTGAAAGATACTGCAACCCGTCGGATCGGTCATGGACAACTCTTTGCCGGAGTTCATGTCTTTACTCCTCATGCAGATATCCCCGATGAAATCGGTAACGGTCCCCGTCTGGTTGTTTTGCCTCCGGAGCTTGGCAATGCTTATTCACGGGCAGATGAAAAACTTGCTTTCAGTGCAGCTGAATCTATTTTGGAACGGCGTGGCGAGCAACCACGTATGCGCAGAAATCGTCTTTTCTTCCTTGCTCCTGACCTGAATAATATCGGTCGTGTTCTTGAACAGTGTCGGATATATCTGGCGTGGAAGGAAATTGTCACAGACATTGAAAACAACCGTCTTAATCTGGACTTGTTTCAAGCCAATCAGGCGAAAAAAGAACGTGAAGCAGCCTTGACAATTCTTGAGCAGACGCTTGTCGAAAGTTACCGTTATTTACTGATTCCAGAGCAGCTTGGACCGAACAAAGTGGGATTTGATGTACACCGCATTGGAACCAGTAACAGTAATATTGCATCAGCCACCGAAAAAGTTCTTGTCGAAGGCGAATATATCATCCAGCGCTGGTCGCCGGTATTTCTGAAAAAGCATTTGGCAGACAATTACTTCAAAAATGGTCAGATTGATGCTTCCGTCTTGAAAGTCTGGCAAGATTGCTGTACTTACTACTCAATGCCCAGATTACTCAATGAAGATGTTCTTGTACGAACCATCACTGATGGTGTGACAAAAGGAGACTATTTTGGTTTTGCCGATGGAAAAGAAGGTGAAAAATATCTTGGCTTCAAATATGGCGAACAAATTTTTACGCTGGGAGTTGATGATAGTGCGCTGCTGATAGAGAGTGAAACTGCTGCCAAATATAAAGCCGAGTGCGCTCAGCCTGTCCCAGTTCCTAATACCCCCGAAGCTTCTGGAGGCAGCACACCTCCTGCCGCTTCTGAAAGTGGCAGTTCTGCACCTGAAAATAGTTCAGGAACGCGGCTTGGCTGTCAGCTTAAAAAACAGTACAAAAGTTTTTATGGTACTATCGAGATTGATCCGGTAACTGGTACGTTCCAAGTTCAAAATGTTATTCAGGAACTGGTTTCGCTCTTCACCACCAAACCCGGAGTACAAGTTTCTCTAAAACTCGATATTGAAGCAACATCTCCCACGCCATTTGATGACAATACCATCCGGGCAGCAAGAGAAAACAGCGTTGTTTTGAAACTGGAATCCTATGATTTCAGCGAGGATTGATAACGTACTCTACTGAGTTATGCCTATGAATAAATACGAGGACTTTGATCAGTATCTGCTGCAGGGCGAGCCCGGCAAGCGGGATAAGGCTCAGGCTTGGAAAACGGCTATCGGACTTCAGGATGTCGATGGTCTGACTCCTTCTGCCTATCTTCTGGAAACTGCCAAACGCCACATCGACGGTGACATCACCATTGATGAAGTCCGTCATCTGCTGGATTCCTATTACAACACCAAATCCGACCGTTCTGATGATACCGCCAGAAGCGAAGAAGCTGACAAGGTTTCTGCCAACATTACCAAGCTGCTCAATGAACAAACTTTCTCTTTTTCTCCGGCAGGCTTGGCGGCGATCCACGGACGTGTTTTTGAAGGCGTCTTCAAGTTCGTCGGCACTTTCCGCGATTGCAACATTTCCAAGAAAGAATGGGTACTGCGTGGTGAGTCTGTCCTCTATGTGAGCTTCGCTGAAATCAAACGGGCTTTGCAGCACGATTTTGATATGGGAAAAGAGTTCAGCTACAAGAATCTCGATCACACAGAGATGATCAGACACTTTGGCAAGTTCATTTCCGGCATCTGGCAGATTCACCCCTTCCGAGAGGGCAACACCAGAACCACGGCGGTCTTTGCGATCAAGTATCTCCGGGCAATGGGTTTCACCGTCAGCAACGACCTCTTTGCCGAACACTCCTGGTACTTCCGCAATGCCCTTGTCCGTGCCAACTATCGCAATTATTCCCGCAGCATTGAGCTGGATTTTGCCCCCCTTGAGAAGTTTTTCCGCAACCTCCTGCTGGGCGAAACCAACGAGTTGAAGAACCGTTATCTGATTATTTCCGCTCCTGAAGAATTCACCCCACAAGCTGACCCCACAAGTACCCGACAAGTACCCGACAAGTACCCGACAAGTACCCGACAAGTTGATCCCGGATAATATTTCCGTGTGCAAGGTCATAGAAGCTGTTGGCAATAATCAGTTCTCTGTAAAAGAACTGATGCAGCATCTTGGTCTGGCAGATAGAGAAAATTTCCTCAACAACTATCTTAACCCTGCAATAAAAGATGGCTTTGTCCGCTTGCAGTATCCAGACAGTCCACGCCACCCACGGCAGAAATATCTGCTGACGGTGAAAGGGCTTGCCGCATTTCAGGAACTTCAACATTGAAAAACACCCCGGCAGCGTAGAACTGACCGGGGTTCGTTTACTCTCTGTTGCTTATGCTCCTCGAGGTTCATCACAGTTGACTTGCCTGCGTACTTTTGCTTTTTTACTCAGCTTCCTGTTGACAAATTCACTTATTTCAAGAGCATTGCGCTTTTCTGTGCCGGGCTGATAACTTCTCCACCAGCAGTTCGCATACCAGAAATATCTCAGTGTACTGGGTAAGTCATGGATTCTTTTTTTAATACTTGTTGTACTGAGTTTTTGCAACGACACAAAAAAATTATCTCGATACAGATTTTTAGGCAATTCAACCAGAAGTTGAATGTGATTGTCTGCCACCAGGCACCAATGAACCTTTACTTTCAGATAACCGCACATTTGTGTCAGAATTTTCCCTATACTTTCCTTGTGTTGCTGAAATTCCCTGAGCAGCTTTCTCCGGGGGACGAAAGCAAAATGGTAAAGGTAGCCATAGGTTGCTTCGATTTTTTTAGTCATGATATTTCTCCTTTCATACAGTCCGGCTGATTTCAGCCGGACTTGAGTGCGTTTTTACTTTTTGTCTCCCTGGGGAGACTTTTTCAGTTGACGGACTGGTCAAAAAATGTTGACATACGGCGCAGATACTCATCTTTCAGCATCTGCTTGTCATCTTCAGAAAGCTGCTTTTTGAACTCCACCGTTACATCAAGAAGCACCTTTGCTGAACGCTTTGAACTTTGCACTGCACTCTTGCCCTCCTGCAGCAGATTGGTTTCGGCAATCAACTCTGATGCCAGATTATCCATTGCAAAATTCTTCTCCAAACGCTTGCTGTAGAGTTGTCCTGCGATGTTGACTTCTGCTCCGTGTTGATTCAGGCGTGCCTGAACAGCAGCATTCACATCAGCCTCACTGGGAAGCTTACCTTCGTTGGCATTGCGTACTTCCTGCCAGACTTCACGTTTTGCCTCATCATCCGGCAGCTTGGCAAGCGGACGGGTGATCTTTTCAGGGATTGCGCCGGGGTCTTCCTGGATTGCTTCACAAGTTTTAGCGAAATCAATCAGTCTGTATGCGTGGGCTTTGCTGATTTTGAAACGATCCTGACAATACTTGCCAAAGGTTTTGAATTCAGCTTTGTAGAGTTTTTTATCACGGATGCGTTTCAGTGCGCTGCCGGCAACTCCCATTCCCTGTTTAACACGCTCCTCAAGCAAACGCAACTCTTCGCTGCGGGATTTGAGAAGGCTGGTGTCAATATCCACAGCCTGGATATCAGCAAGTCCGTAGTTGACTCCAAGCAAGCGTTTCTCGCTATTGGTGTTGACAGTTTCAGCATTGGCGATGACGATTTCGTTTTTTTCGATGTTGTTCAACATTTTTTTATCCTTTTCAATTTTGCGACTTTCTGTCGCGGATTAAAATCTGTATTGAGTAACCCTTTACCCAATACACTTGCATTTACCGACAGCAGAGCTTCTTTTGTTCCACTGTCCTTCTCAATTTTTTGCAGGGGTCTGCCTGACCTGCCTGCCGATTAAAGTTTGTTGTGATCACCTCCTTTTTTACTTCACTTTCATATTCACACCCGCGCATTCAAATTACTTGCATCACCTCCTTTCTGTGCGAGTAATGTCCTCCCACAAATACGACATTTCTTTCACATTTTTATTATATTTTAAGAATTACAAGCACAAATCTTTTCACATTGCGTGTAACAAATTTTTCACATTTTTTCGATGTTGATTTGAAAAAACAGGGTCGAAGCTGTATATTTTGCGGAGATGTTCGCAGTATAGGATGAAAAAATGCGGGGTGTATATGTCACAGTTGCCAAAGAATAAAAATCTGCCAGATATTGAACAAATAGCCCAAGTGGAAGAGTGCGGTGTATTTACTGGACAATCTGGAAAATACTGGACACATCCTGGGCGGAGCCAAAAAACATTAACTCCTGAAGAACTGGAAAAGTTTGATAAAATTCGGCTTCGCTTAAAAAAGCAAAAATCATCGTTTTCTGCTGAG
>SUWK01000075.1 GCA_015061525.1 Lentisphaerota bacterium | reverse complement strand
TGAAGAATATATTTGCTATTTCAACAATGGAAGAGTATCTTTAAGGCTAAACGGAATGAGCCCGGTTGAATTCCGAGCCCATTCCATGTAATTAATCCGTCCAATTTTTTGGGGTCACATCATCCGCTTTCTTTCGCAAGAAAGAAAGCTTGGCAAAGAAAGCGAACTGTCGCGCCGCTCCGTTGTCGCGGCTTGATCGATTTATTTTTTGCACAGCAGTATGCGGCAAGCCCGGGTTTTGCAAGGAGCAAGCAAAGGAGCATACTATGTATGTGACTGCGCGAGCAACGCCCGCAAGGCGCGGGATTGACCATAATGCAAAGCAAAAAACGCTTTTTTGGAAAAAAGCTTGGCAAAAAACTCAGTGGTGGTTCGTCTCAGGCGGGCTGTCGCCGCGTTTTTTATTCCGCAGTACAGAATACTTTCGCTGCCTGGTCGAGAAACTCCCGGATTTTGATATGCTGCGGGCAGGCTTTTTCACACGCACCGCATTTGATGCACTTGCTGGCACGGTTTTTACCGTGCATGACTACGTTCCAATGCTCTTTATTGGCGGCAGATTTGGGGTTGTTGTATAAATTCAGCATGTTCAGCGCATCAAATGTTCCGGGGATACCGATGTTTTCCGGACAGACTTTCATGCAGTAATTGCAGGATGTGCATGGAATGATCCGCAGAGAATTGAGTGCATCAGATGCCTTGGCAAGCACCTCTTTTTCGGCTTGGCACAATGGGTGAAAATCACTCATAAATGACAGATTGTCCCGCATTTGTTCCAGATTGCTCATCCCGGAAAGCACCGTCAGCACTCCCGGTAATGATGCCGCAAAACGGATCGCCCACGAGGCGCAGGAGCGTTCCGGTGCTGCGGCTTTCAGATGTTTGCTGACACACTCCGGCGGATTGGCGAGCAAACCGCCTTTGACCGGTTCCATGATGATTACAGTTTTTTTGTATTTTCGGGCAACTTCGTAACAGCGGCGGCTCTGAACATTCGGGTCTTCCCAGTCGGCATAATTTATCTGCAGTTGAACGAACTCCATTTCCGGGTGGCTTTGCAGGATATCTTCCAACTCTGCGGCAGTGGAGTGGAATGAAAACCCCAAATGCCGGATCCTGCCGAGAGATTTTTGTTTCAGTGCAAACTCCCACACCCCGAAATCATCAAAGAATTTTGTACGCTCTTCTCCGAGATTGTGGAGCAGATAAAAGTCAAAATATTCAACCCCGGTACGTTCCAGAGAGGTGAAAAATTGTTTTTCTGCATCATCTTTGGTCTGGCATTTGTTCCATGCGGCAAGTTTGGTGGCAAGCAGATATTTATCCCGTGGATAACGTTCCACCAGAACTTTGCGCGTTATTTCTTCACTGCCGGGGTAGAGCCATGCCGTATCAAAATAGGTACATCCTGAGGCGAGAAATTCATCCACCATCTGTTCGATTTGCGGTACATCAAATTCTTCACCATTGCGCGGCAGACGCATCAGACCGAAACCGAGCTTTTTACAATTTTCCATGATCCAAACCTGTTGTTGAAATTAAATTCAGTATCCGATGCAATATATTGCACGAAATCTGTTTTGTCAATATTCAGACAGCAAAAAAATCCCCGATACCAGAGGATACCGGGGATTCTTTTATTGATAACTGACGGATCACTTTTTCGCCGGTTCAGCGATCATCAGTTTGAAGTTGGCATCTTTGAGCAATTTTGCGGAGAATGCCTGCATCGCTTCCCGCTGTTTGGCTGCGGTCAGCATCGCGACCAGATCGGCTTTGACCTTGTCAAACGGGATGGGAACCATGGTCGGCTCCGGTTGGATCAGAATGTGGGAGGCACGGATGGAACCTGCCGCATCTTTGGCATCGGAGGCATCGCGGCGGATGATGTGATAACCGAACTGGGTTTTGACCGGTGCAGAAAGTTCACCGACTTTCAGCGCATAGGCTGCTTTTTCAAACTCCGGAACCATTTGACCTTTGCCGAATGCTCCGAGAGAACCGCCGTTGTCCTTGCTGCCGCATTTGCTGTTGGCTTTGGCAAGTTCAGCAAACTTTGCCGGATTTGCCTTCAATTCAGCAAGCAGTTTGCCGGTTTTATCCAGAGCAGCTTTTTCCGCAGCGGCATCGACTTTGGGTTCTACGAAACGCGCTTTGTTTTCATTATAGTATTTGAGTGCATCGGCTTCAGTGGCAGAAATACCTTTTAAAACTTTATCTTCCATGAACATCTGCATGGCGGCACCTTCCTGAAGTTTCGGATCTTTGGCACGCTCATCGATGAACTGATCCAGAGTTTTTTTCTGGGATGCCAGATATTTGTTGAATGCTTCAATTTCTTCTTTGGGGGCATCTTTCATACTTTTTGCCAGCAGATCTTTGACCAGTTTGGCAGACGGCACGAAACCGGCGTTCTTCATCGCCTGCTGCATAAGCTCCTGGGTGACTGCACCGGTGACGATCATACCGGCACGCTCTTTGACCATTTCAGCGGTCACACCGCCGGGGAGCATGTCTCCGGAAAACTGCTGTTTCAACGCGGCGACCAAATCCGCTTTTGTGAAATCTTTGCCGTTGACTTTGGCAAGTACGGCGGGCAGATCTTTGACAGCATCTTCAATTTTGATGGCAGGTTTCTGCTGCTGGAGCATCTGCATGAGCTGAGCCTGCTGCTCCGGGGTGAGCTGCGGGGCTTCCGCACCGGAAACCGTGGCGAACAACGCGGCGGAAAGCATTCCGCCAAGCAACAATTTTTTCATCATAGCAATAATCCTTTCTGTTGATTTCTGTGTGGTTTCTCCTCCTGCACACAGGAACTCCTCTCGGTACATCTTACAAAAATAGACCACCATTTGCAAATTTCAAGCTGTTCATACTTTTATAAAGATAAAAAGTAGGGATAAATGTTGAAAAACACATATTTCCCGGAAAATATTACATATATTTGAGCCAAGCTGCTGTCCGGAAAGTATATTCAAGTGAAAAAGACATATTTTATGATGAAAACTGCATTGCAAAAGCAAAACATATATGATATATTTTCTATATGCACAACCAACCAAATACGAGGTGAAAATTATGGATGTCATCATCTGCAAAACTTCCGCCGATGCGGAAAAGCTCGCCGCCCGCATGATCGCCGATGCGATCAATGCCAAACCGGAATTCAAACTCGGTCTTGCCACCGGTGCGACCATGGAAAATGTCTACGCTGAATTGTCACGGCTCAACAAGGCCGGCGAAGTTGACTTCTCCCAGGTGCGCTCATGGAATCTGGACGAATACGCCGGTCTCGCTCCTGAACACGATCAGAGCTACCGTTACTACATGAATAAACACCTGTTCAACAACGTCAATATCGACATCCGCAACACCCATCTGCCCGATGGTCTGGCTGCTGATGAAGAAGCTGAAGCCGCCCGTTACGACGACTCCATTGATGAAGCCGGCGGCATTGACCTCTGGCTGGTCGGTATCGGCAAATCCGGTCATGTCGGTTTCAACGATCCCGGCACGAGCTTTTCCAGCCGTACCCATGTGGCGTATCTGAACAACACCACCTATGAGCAGAATAAGATCTACTTCAATCCCCCCGAATCCATGCCCCGCCGCGCTTACACCGCCGGTGTCGGTACGGTTCTGGATGCGAAAAAAGTTCTGCAGCTCATCACCGGTGAACGCAAAGCCGCCATCGCCGCTGCCGCTATCGAAGGCCCCATGACTGCGATGATCAGCTCCAGTGCTCTGCAGCTGCACCCTGATACGGTTATCATCCTTGACGAAGCTGCTGCTGCCGATCTGAAGCTTAAAGACTTCTATAAAGAGGTTTTTGAAAACGACCCGAAATGGGCCGCCTACCGGTAATTTGACCGATCGTTCCCGGCAGGTTTGATGTCTGCCGGGATTTTTCAGTTTTTTGAAACAAGGAATTGTCAAGATGAATAAAATTCAGGTAACTGGCAAAATTGTTCCGGAACTTGATCCGAAATTCGTTCCTGCTGCTCTCTGGAACCGTGAATTCCGTAAACTTGCCGCCGCTTCCGGCAGTGCTGTGGATGTCGCCGTCACTCTGGAACGTGCCAATGGTGCTGTTTCCCGCTTTGACAGCAAACTTTTTGCTGATACGCAGGAGAATCTGGAACTCAACTTCCGCTATGTCGAGCGGATCGTGAAATTCATGCTCTGGGCATTCGGCGGCAGGATCGTCACCGTCGCAGGTGCCCCGCTGGTCGCTGCCAAGCTGGCAGAGGTCTACTCGGAAAACGGCGAGCGTGCCTTCGATTATCAGGTCATGGGTGAACGCATTTACGGGGGCAAGTTTGAAGTGCGCTCCTGTGCTTATGCCGATGCTCCGGCAGAGAAGAAGATCTCCGTCAAACTCGGCGGTAATTTTGAAGGCTGCCGTATCGGTTTCGACCTCGGCGGCTCCGACCGCAAGTGCGCCGCTGTCATCGACGGCAAAGCGGTTCACAGTGAAGAGGTTGTCTGGGATCCGTATTTCCAGAAAGATGTGAATTATCACCGTGAAGGTATCCTTGACTCTCTGCGCCGTGCCGCTGCCAAACTGCCGCGCATCGATGCCATCGGCGGTTCAGCTGCCGGTGTGTACGTGGATAATCAGCCGCGTATCGCCTCGCTTTTCCGCGGTATTCCTGAAGCGGATTTCAAGAGCAAAGTTCAGCCGATCTTTCTGGAGATCGCCAAAGAGTTCCCCGGTGTGCCGTTTGTGGTTCTCAATGACGGCGAAGTTACCGCGCTTGCCGGAGCTGTGAGTCTGGAAAAAAATGCTCTTATCGGTCTTGCCATGGGAACCAGCGAAGCGGTCGGTTACGTCACTCCGGAAGGAAATCTGACCGATTACCTCAATGAGCTTGCTTTTGCCCCCGTTGACTACCGCGAAGATGAGCCGCCGGTCGATGAGTGGAGCGGTGATGCCGGTGTCGGTGCGATGTATCTTTCCCAGCAGGCGGTCGGCAGACTGGTCAAACCGGCAGGATTTGATTTCCCCGCCGGAACTCCGCTGCCGGAAATTCTGAAACTGGTGCAGAAGGCGCGCAGTGAAAATGATCCGCGTGCGTCGGCAATTTACCGTTCTGTCGGTGTCTATCTCGGTTATGCCATTGCTCACTACGCTGATTTTTACGAGTTGGAAAATCTGCTGCTGCTCGGCCGCGTTTCCAGCGGTGCCGGCGGTGACGAGATCATCAATGAAGCTGCCCGCGTTCTGAAAGAGGAGTTCCCCGAACTCAATGTCACCATCCACATCCCGGATGAAACTTTCAAACGTCACGGTCAGGCGGTCATCGCCGCGTCACTGTGATGATGCTTTGACGTGTCAGCCGCAGAGTTGTGCAATGCACTTCTGCGGCTGATTTTTTTACTTGCACTCTTGCAGAAAACGGCTTGTCATGGTATATTATCTTCCTCACAAGGAGAGATGAATGAAATATTTTGATGCACATACCCATATATTCCCTGCCAAGATCGCTGACAAAGCTGTGGCTTTTCTGGAAGAGTACTATCATCACCGGTGGCCCGGCGGCGGCGATGAAGCTGATCTGCTGGCATCCATGGATGCTGCCGGAGTGGAGACCGCGCTGATATTCTCCTGCGCCACCAAGCCGGAGCAGGTGATCCCCGCCAATGATTTTCTGGCGCGGGCTCAGAATGAACACCCCGGCAGATTTTATGCGTTCGGCACACTGCATCCGGATTTCAAAGATATTCCCGGCGAATTGCAGCGCATCAGAGAGCTGGGGTTGAAAGGTATCAAGTTTCATCCGGATTTTCAGAAAATATATATCGACGAACCGCGGATGATGCATATCTATGAATTGATCGGCAGTTCGCTGCCGGTCACGATCCACATGGGTGACCGGAGAACCGACTTTTCCTCCCCGTGGCGGCTGGCAGGAGTGCTGGATGCGTTCCCGGAATTGAAGGTGATCGCCGCGCACTTCGGAGGGTACTCCGAATGGGACGAGGTGAAAAAACATCTGGTCGGCAGAAATGTGTGGTTCGATACTTCCAGTACATTCTGGGAACTGCCGGCAGAAAAAGCGCGGGAGATCGCACTGCTGCATGGTACGGATAAAATTCTTTTCGGCAGTGATTATCCGGCTTCTCTGCCGCAAGCGGCGGTCGCTGATGTGTTGACGATGGGATTAAGTGATGAAGATAACGAAAAGATCTTTCATCTTAACGCTGAAAAACTTTTCAATTTAGGATAATGAAAATCATATGACATCAGAGGAAATCCTTTCCCAACTCAATAAAGAGCAGGCCGCTGCCGCCGCTTGTCATACCGGGCCGGTGCTGGTACTTGCCGGAGCCGGAACCGGTAAAACCAGGGTGATCACGTTCCGTATTGCCAGTATGCTTGCCGAAGGGATCGCGCCGGAAAGTATATTGGGGTTGACCTTTACCAATAAAGCGGCCCGTGAGATGCGTGAGCGTCTTGCTCAGTTGGTCGGTGAAGCATCTGCCAAGCGCGTGACGCTCGGTACGTTTCACAGTTTCTGTATCCGTATTCTGCGTAAACATATAGCCCGCCTCGGATTTCAAACCGGTTTCACCATTGCCGATGAATCCGATCAGCAGGGGATATTCAAGCAGGCACTTGGCGATAGCGGCTGTTCCTACGACGGATTTCCCGGCGGGAAAGTGTACTCCATGATCAGTTCGTGGAAAAACCGTCTGCACACTCCGGAAAGCGCGTTGAAATCTGCCGGGAGCAGTTTTGAAGCCACAGCTGCCCATATCTATGAAAAGTACCGCGATCTGATGGAAATGCAGAACCTGATCGACTTCGATGATATGCTGCTGCTGGTCTGGCGACTTTTTATCGAGCATCCGGATGTGTTGAAAGAGTATCAGGCCCGTTACGAGTATTTGCTGGTGGATGAGTATCAGGATACCAATGGGGCCCAGTTTGAACTGGTCAGGATGCTTGCCGGTAAAAAGTGCAATTTGTGCGTGGTCGGTGATGATGATCAGAGTATTTACTCCTGGCGGGGGGCCGATGTCGGAAATATTCTGGATTTCCCCAAACTGTTCCCCGGTACCATGACCGTGAAGCTGGAGCAGAATTACCGTTCGACTTCCGCAATTTTAGATGCTGCCAATGCCGTCATCGGTACGGGAGTGAACCGGCACGAAAAGCGGTTGTGGAGTGCGTTGGGGCAGGGAGATAAACCCAAGATCACGATGCTTGAACGCGATGATCAGGAAGCGGAGTTTGCCGCCAATTTGATCCGCTCACGGAAAAGTGAACGTCCGGAACTGCGTTGGAAGGATTTTGCCGTGCTGTACCGTTCCAACCAGTTGTCGCGCCAGATCGAACAGGCATTGATGAGTGCTGGTATACCTTTCCGTTTGGTCGGTGGACAGCAGTTCTTTCAGCGGCGTGAGATCAAAGATGCCGTTGCGTATTTGAAACTTCTGGAAAATCCCCGCGACGATCAGAGTTTGCTGCGGATCCTCGCCGCTCCGCCGCGCGGAGTCGGGCCCAAGGCGGTCAAAGAACTTAAACGCCGTCGTGCCGAGGAGCATATACCGATGTTTTCCACGTTGAAAAATCCGGAATTCAGCAAGACGCTTACTTCAAAAGGTGCTGCTGAAACTGCTGAACTGCTCAACGCATTTGCCGATGCAAAAGAGGATTTTAAGAGTCCGGGGAATCTGGCGGGAAAAATTTTGCGCTTTTTGCAGGAGGCCGGTTACTACGGCGGATTGCAGAAAATTTACCGTGACCAGGATGACAGCGTGAAACGGCGCGATAATGTGGATGAGTTCATCAATGCCGTGGCGCAGTTCGAGCGTAAACACGGCGGTGAAGTGACGCTGACTGACTATTTGGAATCCTACTCTCTTATGGAGGAAAATGATCGCGTTCAGGAAGATACGCCGGATGCTGATGCGGTCACTTTGAGCAGTATCCATGCTGCCAAAGGTCTGGAGTATCCGGTGGTCATCCAAATCGCCATGGAGCGCAACATTTTTCCGCATGAGCGGGCGTTGGAGGAGAATGGTTACGAAGAGGAGCTGCGGCTCTTTTATGTGGCTGTGACCCGTGCCAAAGAGGAGTTGTACCTCACCCGGTGCCGCAGCCGGATGGTGCGCGGAGTGGTGCGCCCGGCATTGCCGTCGGGCTTTCTGGAACTGCTGGGGAACTCGGCGGAGAAGAAAGAAGCCGATGAACTTGTGAAGAGTGCCGATGAGGCGACGGTACGCAAAACGTTTGAAGAGGCGATACGGATGCTGATGAATCCGGATAGTTGAGTATAAAATTTGTAATGTCTAAAATATGGCAGATGACAGGAACAGAACACCACGGGTGACGCTGCGTTTTCTGGCGGCGGAACTCGGAGTTTCTCCGGCAACGGTACTGCGGGCATTGAACAATCACCCCAATGTCACACAGGGAATCCGCCGCCGGGTCATTGCTGCGGCGATGAAGTACAATTATCAATTACCCGAACATAACGCCAGAGTGATCGCAGTGATCGTGCCTGATGCGTCCAACTTCGATGGTTATACCGGGCAGCTGCTCAATGCCTTGTCGCTGGAGTTCAGCACCCGTAAACTTGCTTTTGAGATCATTGTCAACAAAGACCTTGAAGCGATCCACGAACACGCTTACTCCGGGGTTATTTCAACCGTTTGGGAACAGGGATTGGAAAAGTCATGGCCGCAGGAACACACATTGCCGTTGATCGTACTCAATGCGCCATCCAATATTGCCGAGGGGATCTGTCAAGTTTCCAGCGATGAGCATCAGGGGATTTTTCAAGGGTTGGAACATCTTTTCAGCAAAGGGAAAAAGCGCATAGCTTTTGTATCCACGCCGCTTGCCAATAATCCCAATGCCCAGGAGCGGGTGCGGGCGTTTGCGGAGTTTTGCCGTACTTATCAGCTTGATGAGTGTTTCCATGAGGAACATTCCATTGAAAACTCTCTGGAAATGATTGCCGGCAATATCGCGGCAAAGCGTGCCGATGCGGTTTTTGCCTGCAGTGAAACGTACGGGTTCCAGCTGCTGCACTGTTTCCGGCAGCTGGATTTGCGTGTTCCGGAAGATATCGGGATGGTTTCTTTGGAAATGCCGCTGTTTTCCCCGTACACTTTTCCGCCGCTGACGACTGTCGGGCAGAATTTTCCGCAGCTGGCGTTTCATGCGGTGGAACTGCTGATAAAACGGATGGAAAAACAACATTGTCCGGGGAAGATCAGTGTGCCGTATATCTTTTATGAACGGCAGAGTGTCTGATTTTTGTTTCAAATGTTTCAATAAAAATCCTTCCGCCGGGGTAGACAAATGGCGTCATTTGGACTATATTTATATCAGTCATGCGTTTCGGTATCCGGAAATCAACAAAAAAAGAGGTAAATGATTATGAAACATTTTTCACTTCACCGCGGTGAAGTGAAGCACACGTGCTTCACTTCACCGCGGTGAAGTGAAGCACACGTGCTTCACTTTAATCGAACTTCTCGTAAGCACTGTTATCTCATCATGGCATTTTTTTGCACAAAAAAGTGCGGTTGCAACTCAACAAAGAATTCCGCTTTTCTTGAAAAAGGCAGTGGGGTTTGGCGAGAGGGGAAAAACCTCTTTTTCCGCCCGCTCGGCGGGTTGCGAAAAAACTCGCCCTTCCGTCTTCGTTTCACTACGCCGTGACGAGTCGCTTCGCTGGGGCTCGAATATATCATCACAAAGAATTCCGCTTTTCTTGAAAAAGGGAGTGGGGTTTGGGGAGAGGGGAAAAACCTCTTTTCCCGTGAAAAGAAGTTTTTCCCCTCTTCCCAAGAGCGCATTTACCTTGATCGAATTGCTGGTCGTCATTGCGATCATTGCCATTCTGGCGGCGATTCTGCTGCCGGCACTCAACAGTGCGCGTGAACGCGGCAGAACGGCATCATGTCTGAACAATCTCAAACAGTTCAGCCTTGCCGATATCTCTTATGCCGATGATTACGATGACTATTTTATTCCGATGTGTGTCGACGGTGCCAAATATTGGATCAATCTTATCGGACCGGATCTGACCTATATCAATGACAAGCAGGTCGCCCGGTGTCCTTCGGAAGAGCGGTTGAAGCCTTATGTGACCTGGGGCGATCAGGAGTGGCTCTCCACCAACTATCGCTACAATATTCTGCTGGGCAACCAAAATGATATCGCCAATAGCGGTTACCGGGTGCCGAAACGTTCAGATTTTTCAACGCTGAGTAAATTTGTGTTTCTGGTCGACGGCAATGTTGACAGCGCTTTCCCTTATATGGGATTTTATTCTTCCATCTGGGCTGGTGAATACAAGGCATCCTACGGCGGTTTTATCCGGGATGAACGCAGTTATGCTTTTGTTCCGTCCGAGGTCGGTTTCGGCAATGATTGCGATATCATTCCGCGCCACAATAACAAGGTCGGCTGTGCTTTTGCCGATGGTCATGCCGCCATGTCCGGCAGTGAACCCAATGCCACGCTGCCGGGGAATGCCGCTGCAGTCTGTCCGTGGCTGTGAAAAAGTATTTCCAAGTTGTTGAAAAAACACCGCAAGGGGGGTATTATGTTTAAATTTCAAAAGATCCTGTTCGCCGGAGCCGCGGCGGCGGTCACGATGACTGCATTGGCATCCGGGGTATGCAAAATAGACAAACGTTCCGGTCATACCGAGGTACTTTCCGGAAAATACCGGCTGGTCACCAGCAATGCAAAGGGTAATTTTGCGGTCAGCGCATTTTCTGTTGACGGCAAAGAATATATGTACTATGCCGGTTTGAGCATCAAGGAAAAAGGCGGCAAAGTTACTTACAATGAAGCGAATACTCCTGCCGGAAAATGCACCGAATTGCGCGCTGATGCCAAAGACGGCAAAATTTTCTGGCAGCATAAGTATGAGTGGGATTTTGTGAATATGATCCGCACCATTGAAACAGGGGATTATCCCGGTTTCAAGCTTACCTGCGACATTGAAGTGATGCGGGATTTCGGGTTTGAACGGGTCTGCATGAGTTTGCGTCTGCCGTATAAAAACGTGTACAACCGGACCGGGTACATCAAAAACGGTATCATCCAATTCCGTCCGCACCGCAAAGCGGAGTGGTTCGCGATCCTGAAAAATAAAAATTTCCCATACATCACCTTTTCCGGGGATACGGTGAAAGAGGCGGTGATGATCGCCGCCGGAAACATGGCAAGCTGGAACCGTTTGCCGACAACGCTGCTTTATTCCACCAATGACAAGTGCTACTGGACGGCTGAATTCATGTACCAATTCGGCAAGACGCTGAAAAAAGGTGAAAAACACTCGTTTTCTGTTTACATTATCCCGATAAGCTCTGATAATGTCGCCGGTGAAGCGCAGGAAAACTTCATCAAAATCAAAAATTTTATCAAGTGAGGTGATGTGATATGAAAAAAATATTTACTGCTGTATTTTCAGCACTTTTCTGTGCCGCGCTGATGGCGGCGGATATGTATGATGTTCACCTCTTTCCGGTGGATTTTCAGCGGGGCAACTTCGCAGTCACCGAGAGTTACCCCTACCGTGTGGTGGTGAAATTTCAGGCGGAGATCTGGCCGCTTCACAAGGATAATCCGCAGTTCGTCATCGAATTGCCGGCGGCGGTCAAACTTATCCGTGCCAATACCAAACGGATCGTGCCGGTGAAAGATATTGAGTTCACATCTGAAAATTTTGTCCGCGACGGCAAAAATTTCACCCGTTATACCATGACGCTGCCCGCCCGGGAACTCAACTACAACCCCAAAGTTTATAACTGGCGGTGCGGATTTGATATCTATCTGGAAGCAGACAAAGGCAGTGCCGGACTTGCTTCGCAGGTGAATTACCACTTTATCCATAAAAATGAAAAACTCCTCGCGCGCAGTTTCAATTTGAATGTCATGCCGGAGATCCCGGCAGTCGGTACGCCGTTGAAAAAGTTCCGTCTCAGCGTGAAAGAGTTCCCCAGTGCCGGACACCCGGATACGAAGATCCTGGCCCGGCAGCTGGCGATGTGGAACAGTTTTCATCCGTGTCTCTTTATGAGTTGGAGTTGGGAACAGTACCGCTACGCGAAAGATATCCTTGATCTGCTCAATAAGCACGCCGAATTTTACAGCTGGAGTTATGCCTGTTTTCATTCCACGATGATCTTCAATAACTCCGATACTGAAGATCTCGGATTTTCAGTCAATAACAAAGTCACCCGTCCCGGAGTACCGCTTTTTCACGGTCCCGACGGCAAAGTCGATCCCGGTGCCATCTGTCCGCAGTATCTGATCAAAGATCCCGAAGGACTCTTTTTCGGTGATTATCTGCGCCGCGCTATCGGCAAAGCGCGTAAAACCACACCCAGTATCAAAACTTTTATCGTAGATTATGAGCCGGTTGCCGGCGGCGGAACCTGCGATGATTGTATGAAAGAGTTTGCCCGCTTTGCCAAACTCAAGACGGTTCCCTCCCGCGATGATATCAAGCCGGGCAAACCGCTCAACCGTTCTTGGCAGTATTATAAAATCAACCAGAACAAGATCATCATGAACAAGATCGCTGATTCGGTACGTAAGCACTATCCGGATATGAAAGTATCTTTCTGCTCCACCGAACTGCGTCCCTCTGCCGATGCGGTGAACACTTGGGATGCTGTGGATGTGAGCGCGGTCGAGAAAAAGACTGATTTCTACAGTTTCATGATCTACAGTTCCGGTTTGGATTATTACAATTATGTTTCCTATGCGGCAAATCATCTGACCACTGCCGGCAGTTTCCCGTGGATCGACCCCGCCGAAGAGGATGAACGTTTCTTCGTGCGTTACACCCCGGAAAAGGTTCGTCAGAATGTTGTTGCCACCATTGCGCTCAATGCCATCGGCATCATGTTCTACCCCTCTGATAACCTCGACGGCAGACACATGACCACGCTCGCTGAAACGGTGGATGTCTTGAGCAAAGTTGAACCTGTCTATTATGGCCGCAACCTCAATAAACACGTCAAAGTAAAAGTGGAGAATACCAGTTCCCTCAATCTCTTTGATGAAAAAGGCAATCTTACTGTGGCGGAATATCCGAATTTGAATGAGCAGGTCAAAGTGCATCTGCATGAAAAAGACGGCGTGTATCTGATTTCTGCGCTGAATTATGCCGCAGAAAGAGCGATCGTCAGGATCGCCATCCCGGAATACAAAGGTCAGACTGTTTCCGGCAGTGATTATTTTGCCAAACGCAACTATACCGGATTGACTGCGGATATGGTACGCAACGGTTTCCTCGTCGAGATCGCTTCCGGCGGAACTGCGGTGATCAAATTGAGCGGAACTCCGGAAGATTTCCCGGCTGTTACGCAGGAAACTCTGAAAAATGAGCTTAAAACGATCGCAGAAAACAATTTGCGCAACAACTCCATCTACCGAACCGCCAGTGTCGGCAACGCCGCCATCCAGTGGCGCAGTTTCAAAAACAGTGTGATGATCACCCTCGTCAACGGTGAAAATTATGTTACCATCAATCCCGGAACTAATGCCCGCGTTGAAGAGTGGGTGATCGGCCGCGGTATGCCGGTCGGCCGTCCCGGGGGTATGCTCAGTGAGGTGATGTTCTACGATCCTGCCCAGCCGGAAGTCCGCGAGTACACTGTGAGTTCAGTTGATCTCAAAGGCGATATGCCGTCGGTTACGCTGCGGGCGCAGATCAAGGGCGATACCGATGCCGGCGGTGACGGAAATCGGCTTGCCGGATTGATTCTGGAAAAACGCATCATGCTGGCTCTCAATGGAGAATTGACCATTACCGATACATTTATAAACCCGACTGCAAAGGATATTGAACTGGGATTCCGGAACAAAAATATTCCTTACAGTGTCTGGAAAGCCGGTAATCCGCCGAGTGTCACTGCCGGTAAACAGGCAATGTATCCGGGAGTTTATCTCAAAAAAGGAACCGACTTGAATTGGTATGCTGCCAACAATGCCAAAGTTCTGGAGGATGGAACTGCCGGAACGATCAAAACTGACAGAACTGTGTTCACTTTTGATTTCCCTGAAGCGGTCGGATTGTATTTCTGGAAAAATCAGGTGATGCACACAGCCGAGGCACTTTATGCTCCGCGTACCCTTAAAGCCGGGGAAAAATGTCAGGTGGTTAGTAAATTCACTCACCGGTATAATTGATAGTTATTGTCCTGAATTTTGTGAAAAATCTAACCTGCGGTGGCGGCTTGCGGGGAATCTCGCGCCTTGCTCCTGCGCCGGAGCAGTCGAGTACGTAGTACACTCCTGCACCGTACTCGTCGCAAAACACGACCTTCCTCCGCAATCCATCCACCGGTTGGATCAAACCCGTACCGGCTTGGTTGACAAATCACAACTTATGTGATGTGTTTTATACACTGATAGAAATGTTTGTTTATAAGCTCATGCTTCCGTTTCACAAAATCTGGGACATTACCAATTGATACAACATCGTAAAACAGACCGGACTGAACCGGACGGGAGATTTTTTCCCGTCTGTTTTTTTTTGGCTCTGTTCCCGATATTGGTTGATGCCCTCTGTGGCATGTTCAACACACGGGTGCGAGGCGGTTGCCGCCGAGCGCGCAGTCCGCATGCGAATGTACTTTGCGAGCATTTCCATGCGAGCAAA